>JAGXIG010000001.1 GCA_024635815.1 Salegentibacter sp. | reverse complement strand
GGCCGGTTTTACAATTAGTTGTAATGACGCTGTTTGCCTACGTTGTAGCTTTACTGGCTTTTCAAATATTAAAATAGTGTAAGTTAAACCTTATAAAACGACTTAAGAATTATGGAACTATTACAGGAAATTCTCGTATTTATAACCTTCGCTATCGCGTTGGGGTATTTAACCACAAAGTTTATCTGGAAACCTGCTTTTTTAAAGAAGAAAGTTGAAAAAACCAAAGCTTGTGGCGTCTCAGGTTGTGGATGTGACTAATTATTTGTCATCGTTTCTGTTACTTTGAATTGTAACCGATAATCTGAAGGTTTTATTTTTCGGGAAGTTTTAGGGTACGGCAAGAGTGAAACCGCATTTAGTGAGAAATCACCCTGAAAGAATTTCGCAAGAGAGATATTTTGCGAATTAGTACTAATTATTTCTTCTCCTACCAGGTTCCCGTTTTTAAATATTTCTATCAGAATTTTTGCCTCACCGGCCCTAATGCAGGTTACATTGCTGGGACATCTGGAATCTACTATCACCTCTTTAAACCGAATTGTCTTTCCTCCAAAATTGAAAGATTCCCCAACATAGGTTTTAGCGTAATGCTCTATCTCTTCAATTTCCTCTTGCGCTGAAGCCGGAATTATAAAAAGAAAAAACGCAGCGATCACCAGAGCTGATTTTACTGAAATATAATTTTTATTAATTCGGTTGCTTCTTGTTATATGTAACTCTACTTGCATACCTCTTTACTAGTAAAGACTGTGCCACAATCGAGATGTTGCAAAAGCTTTTTATCCTAAGCCAACATCCAGCGTCATCATCACCATAAATCCAATGATAAACCCGATAGTAGCAATATCGGTATAATTGCCTTTTTGAGATTCGGGAACTACTTCTTCAACTACCACAAAAATCATAGCCCCGGCAGCAAAAGAAAGCGCGTAGGGTAAAATTGGCTCAAAAGTCATAACTGCCCAGGCGCCTAACACAGCCGCAAATGGCTCTACAATTGCCGAAAGCTGGCCATAATTAAAACTTTTCCAACGGTTCATTCCCAGTCCGCGAAGTGGCATGGCAACAGCAAAACCTTCGGGGAAATTCTGTAATCCAATCCCGATAGCCAGGGCTACTGCACCACCAATAGTTGCGCCTTCCATACCTGCACCAGCAGCACCAAAAAGTACTCCTACCGCCAGGCCTTCGGGAATATTGTGCAAAGTAATCGCCAGGGTAAGTAGAACCGATTTATGCCAGGGCGTTTTAATTCCTTCTTTCTCACTCATTTTGAAGTTGACGTGCAGGTGTGGCAGAATTTTATCGAGTCCAAAAAGAAAAAGCGCTCCCAGACCAAACCCCACAAGCGGTGGAACTGTTTTTTCAAAACCTTCGCCGGGACTCATTTCTATTCCAGGCGCCAGCAAGCTCCAAAAACTCGCGGCTACCATTACTCCGCCGGTAAAACCCAGCATCCCATCAAATAATTTCCTGTTCATATTCTTGAAAAGAAAAACCAGGGAAGCCCCAGCTGCCGTGAGTAACCAAGTGAAAATCGTGGCTATTAAAGCGGCCGTTACCGGATCTAACTGCTCAAAATATGCTATTATTTCTCCCATTCTATTGTGTTTTTATATAGAGGTTATTCGATATTAATTGTGAAATTCTTAATTGTCGTTCTTCAATTAAAATAAGCATAGAACCGTCAAAAGTTTCCTTTTCCAAAACTTTGATCTCTTTCCCAAGCGAAATGTTATTCTTATCTAAAAATCTCAAAAAATCTGATGAAGAATCTTTTACTCCCACACAAATACCTTTTTCCGCTTTTCCCAATTCTGAAAGCAGCACTTTATTAGCTACGCTAAAGTTTCCTTCAGCATCAGGTATTGGATCGCCGTGGGGATCTCGCTTGGGAAAACCCAGGAATTTGTCTAATTCACGGGTAAGTTTTTCAGATTTTATGTGCTCCAGTTGTTCGGCTACATCGTGTACTTCATCCCAGTTAAAATTGAGTTTTTCTACCAGGAAATATTCCCATAACCTGTGTTTTCTAATTACCTCAACAGCGGTTTTTTTACCAGGTTCGCTTAGTTTTACGCCTTGGTATTTCTTATAGACCACCAGTTCTTTTTCTGACAGTTTCTTAATCATATCGGTTACCGAAGAAGCCTTGGTATCCATTTCCTCTGCCAGCGCATTGGTGCTTACACCAGCCTGGTATTTACGTTCTAAATGAAAAATCGCCTTAAGGTAATTCTCTTCTGAAAAACTAAACATACTTCTAATTAATGTTTTCCAAAAATACATTTTTAAATTTAAAAACCTATTTTTAGACTTATCTAAATATATTTTATAGTTTTGTCAAAAATAAACAAATGAAACAATTAGCGATAGCGATTTTAATATTAACGACATTCCCGGGTTTTGCTCAGGAAGGTAAACTTTCAGGAAGAATCACCTCTGAAGGAGGTCCGGTAAGCTTTGCAAATATTTATATAGAAAATTCAAACCTGGGCACTACGGCTGATGAAAAAGGAAATTATGTATTGAAGAATATTCCGGCAGGAAATCATTCTATTCAAGTTAGCGCTATCGGTTTTAAGAACTTTAGCGGGAATATTGCCATTACTGAAGGACAAACAAAAACTCAGAATTTTGAACTTGAAAAATCTTCCTCAGAACTTGACGAGGTACTTATTGTAGACACCCAAACCGGGCTTACCCGGCGCACTCCTTATAATGTTTCCAGCATTAATATGCAGGGAATTGAAAACAAAGGAAATCCCAATGGGATGATGGGAAATCTACGGGAAGTTCCCGGCGTTTACGGCGCTGAATTTGGCCAGGGTATTGTAAAACCATTTATTCGCGGGCTTGGTTTTTCCCGGGTAGTAACTATTTACCAGGGCAATAAGCTTGAAAATCATCAATGGGGCGCAGATCACGGCCTTGGTATTAATGATCTCGGCATAAAGAAAGTAGAAGTGATTAAAGGGCCTGCTTCAGTTTTATATGGTTCTGGAGCTTTAGGTGGAGTTTTACTGGCCCAGGATGACGAATTTTATAAGAATTCAACCAAAATATCGGGGAATATAGGAACTACTTTTAACAGCGTTTCCAATGGAATTCGCACCTATGCTTCAGTTGGAAAATCATTTGAAAATGGCATTTTTATAGCAACAGACCTCGCTTTTGAAAATCACGCTGACTATAAAAACGGAAATGACAGGACTATTGGGAATAGCCGTTTTAATACCAAAACGCTTAGGGTACACACCGGAATTGAACGGAAAAATTTTCAGAATAAATTATCCTTTTCCTTTAACGATCAAAACCTCGGAATTATTTTAGATGAAGAAATGCAGGATTCGCAAAGCCTTGCTACTACAAGAAACGACAGGGAAATGCAATTGCCATTTCAGGAAGTAAAAGATTATTTGCTTTCTTATAACCAAACTACTCAGCACGAGAATTATGAGACTTCAATCCACCTTTCACATCACTCTAATAATCGAAAAGAAATTGAGCTAGATTTTAACCTGGTAGACCTTGGCTTACAACAAAATCATACTTTTTACAATGCCCGAATAAGTTTACCTAACGGAAAAATAAAACATAGTTTAGGCGCACAGGGAAGTTTGGTAAAAACCGAAAACATTAAAAATTCACAGGAATTTCTAATTCCTGATGCCGATGTTTTTGAAAGCGGATTATATTACCTGGCCAGTCTGGATATCGATTCCTGGTATTTTCAGGGGGCTTTGCGCTATGATTACAGGGAGGTTATCGCTGATGCAAGTTCCGCAGAACTAATTGCCGATGATTTTATCCTTCCCGGAAGTCCTGAAAACCGAAAACTTAGTCGAACATTTAATGGCTTTACTGGTTCAATTGGGGCCACTAAAAAATTCAACGCGAGAAATCAATTAAAACTAAATTTCTCTACTGGTTTTAGAGCACCAGATCTGGCAGAATTATTCTCTAATGGCCCGCATCCCGGTACGAGTAGATTTGAAAAAGGGAACGACAATTTTGGAAGAGAACAAAGTTTGCAATTCGACGCTAGTTACACCTATCGCAAGAATAGGTTCGAAGGGACTGTTTCAGCATTTGGTAGCCGGGTGAATAATTATATTTATTTTACTGCCACAGATGAAACCCTTCCAGAAGAAAACCTGGAGGTTTGGTCTTACCTGCAAACCGACGCCAATTTATACGGATTTGAATTCGAGTTGGAACACAGCTGGCTGAATCAGCAACGATTAGAAACAAAACTTTCTGGAGCAATTGTAAGGGCAGAAGATTTAAAAAATGATAGAAACCTAAGTTTTATACCACCAGATAATTTTAACCTGGAAATTGGTTATTTCGGTCTAAATGATAGATCACTCTATGCTTTTTCGAAACTAAGAATTATAAACGATCAGCATCGAGCCGGACTTAATGAAGAAACTACACCGGGTTATTCATTGCTGAATTTGGGAATCACTAAGAAATTCGATTTAGGAGGCAACCAGCTGGAAACAGGAATGACGGTTTATAACGCCTTAAATAAAACCTACGTAGACCATATGTCTATTTTGCGAGCTTTTAATGTGAGTAGCCCCGGCAGAAATTTAATGCTGAATATTAAATATAATTTCTAAAGTCCGCGTTCTTTTTGAATTTGGTCGTAAGCTTCCTGCACCTTATTGAATTTTTCTCGAGCACCTTTTCGGTAGGCCTCGTCCATATGGCCTAATTTATCGGGATGGTATTTTTTCACCATATTCCTGTAGGCCTTTTTCACCTCAGCGTCAGTAGCAGATTTTTCAATTTCAAGGATTTTATAAGCATTATCGGCCGATTTAAAGAACATCGCCTTCAGGCTTTCAAAATCCATTCGGCCAATTCTAAGATAACCGGCAATTTCCTGAATTATTCTTGCTTCGGCTTCACTAACACGGCCATCGGCTTGGGCAATTCCGAAGAGAAAATGAATAATTTGTAAACGCGCAGGATATTTTGTCCTGGAAGCTAAATATTGCGAAATTCGGGGAGCTGAAATTTCACGATCTTTAATCAGGTCATTAAAAGTTCTAAAAGTAGCATTGGCTCTTTCTTTTCCGTAAGCCTGCACAAAGTAGGAACGAACATAATCCATTTCAGACTGCGATACCTGCCCATCGGCTTTTATTACCAGGGAACAAAGCGAAAGCAAATTCAATTCAAAATCGCCGGGAGAAACTTTTTGTTCCTCCTGCCCGAACATTTGCTTAAAAGCCCCGCCGCTACCACGGGTCCAGTTATCTATTAGAGATCCTATTATAAAACCGAGCAAGGCTCCGGGAAACCGGAAATACATATAGCCAATTACAGCGGCAATCCATTTAAACATGAAGAAAATTTTAAATAAGCGGCAAAGATACTATTTTACTCATTAAATGAGTTTTAATTGCCGGAAGGCTTACGTCGAAATCTTATAAATTTCCGAGTTACTGACTTATAGGGATTTCACGCCTTTAATCGATTTAACCTATTCGCACATAATTAATTGGAATATGGGCAGCTGAAGTTAATTTGGTATCTTTGTAACTTATTAAAGTTTAATACAAAAAAACAAATATATGTATCCAGCAGATTTAGTAAAACCTATGCGTGAAGACCTTACCAGCATTGGTTTTGAAGAATTACACAGTGTAGAAGATGTAGAGAACGCAATGAAGAAGGAAGGAACTACCCTGGTAGTTGTAAATTCGGTTTGTGGATGTGCTGCCGCCAATGCAAGACCCGGCGCCAGAATTTCTTTACAGAATGCAAAAAAACCAGATAACCTTGTGACCGTTTTCGCAGGTGTAGACAAAGAAGCTACCGAAAAGGCTCGTAGTTTAATGGTACCTTTTCCTCCATCTTCGCCTTCTATGGCACTTTTTAAAGATGGTGAGTTAGTACACATGTTAGAGCGTCACCATATTGAAGGCCGTCCGGCTGAAATGATTGCTGAAAACCTTATCGGAGCTTATAACGAGTTTTGCTAAGCAGCGATCGCTAGTATAAATTATTAAATGGCTGGTTGAAAAGTCTTATTACGTCAAGCTGAACTTGTTTCAGCTTCTAAGTTAATTTGAACCTAGATCCTGAAATAAATTCAGGATGACTATTAAAGTATCTTTTCAACCAGCCATTTTTATTTCTAATTCCCAGATTAGTATTTGTAGGTTTTCGGCTTAAAACCTTAATTTAGCCGCATAATCTAAGTGATGAAAAAAATACTTTCATACCCCTTATCGGTTTTATTTTATTTTTTCTTTTTTATTACACTACTGGTTTTTCATCCTATTCAATGGCTCTGCTTAAAACTTAGCGGATACCAGGCGCATAAAAAAAGTGTAGATATCTTCAATTTCTTTCTAATGCGCTGTCTAAATGTTTTAGGAACACGTTTTACTGTAGAAAACCCTCAGGATATTCCTATAGAAAAGCCCTGTATTTTTGTGGCCAACCACCAGGGCATGTACGATATCCCACCCATAATCTGGTATTTACGCAAACACCACCCGAAATTTGTAAGCAAGAAAGAATTAGGAAAAGGAATCCCGAGTATTTCTTTTAATTTACGACACGGAGGTTCGGTTTTGATAGACCGGAAAAATCCAAGGGAATCGCTTATTAAAATGGGTAAATTCGCCAAATACCTCAACGAAACAAATCGCTCTGCGGTAATTTTTCCTGAAGGAACCCGCAGCCGAACCGGTGCTCCAAAAAAGTTTGCCGCAAGCGGAATGCAAATGCTTTTTAAAAAAATGCCCAAAGCTTTAATTGTTCCCATTACCATCAACAATTCCTGGAAACTCTTTAAACACGGGAATTTCCCGATGGAGCCCGGTGTGCATATTAAACTGAAAGTTCACGAACCTATTGCCGTGGCTTCAGACGATCCCGAAGGCCTGGTTGCCAAAGTGGAGCGAACAATTATTGCTGACATTAAATAATAACACGAAACCTCACAGGTTTTGGAAACCTGTGAGGTTTAATTTTCCTCAATGAATAAATCCCAAATCTTAAAAAACACAGAAGCATTCGTAAAAGAAACACTCAAAAATGCGGAAGGCGGACACGACTGGTTTCACATTCAGCGTGTTTGGAACAATGCAAAGCTTATTGCTAAAAGCGAAAATGCCGATCTTTTTATAATGGAATTGGGCGCTCTACTTCACGATATAGCCGATTCTAAATTTCATAATGGTGACGAAAGCTTAGGACCAAAAGTGGCTTCAGAATTTCTTGAAAAACAACAGGTTTCCGCTGAAATTATAGATCACGTAGTGAAAGTAATAGAAAACGTATCTTTTAAGGGTGGTAATATACAACAGAAATTTAATTCCATTGAACTCGAAATTGTTCAGGATGCCGACAGGTTAGATGCCCTGGGCGCAATAGGAATTGCCCGCACTTTTAATTACGGTGGGTTTAAAGACCGTGCACTTTACGATCCAGCCATTGAACCCAAAATGAATATGAGCAAAGAAGAATACAAAGCTTCTACCGCGCCAACGATCAACCATTTTTACGAAAAACTGCTTTTATTAAAAGACCGAATGAACACCAAAACAGGGCGTGAAATTGCGCAAAAACGCCACGATTTTATGGAGCTTTACCTCGAGCAATTTTATGCAGAGTGGAACGGAAAAGTATAATTTTATTCGTTCTCTTCCTGGCAAGTAGGGCAAAAATAAGTAGTTCTACCGGAAACCTTAATTTGTTCAATTCTCCCATTATTTCTGGGGCAATCGGCACCTTTTTTACGAACTGTAGTTAAATAGTTCTTTGGAAGTTTCTTGCCTTCCATTCGGGCTACTTTAACCACTTCCAAAACTATTTCAATTTCTTTATAAATCTTCATTTTCTCCTTTTCTGAAAGTTGATAAACCTTGGTTGTGGGATGAATTTTAGCCTGAAACAGCACCTCGTCTGCATATAAATTCCCAATTCCAGCGATGAGTTTTTGATTCATCAGCAAAGCTTTTATGGTGCCGGTTTTACCCTTTAAAATTTCAAAAAACTGTTCCTTTTGAAGAGCAAGCGCATCAACTCCCAGACCGTTCTCTTTCTGAAATTCAGCCAGACTTTCAGCTAAATAAAGCTTCCCAAATTTACGCGGACAGGTAAAGGAAACCCTGGAATGGTCTTCAAAAGTCAGCGTAAGTTGCGCATATTTGGGTAATTCCTCGTGATGATAATATTCCAGTTTGCCGGTCATTCCAAAATGCATTACCAAAACCCCATTCTTTTCTAAATTGAGGAATAAATATTTTCCCAGCCGTTCGCTGCCCGTAAATTGATTGCCTTTCAGCGTTTCTTCAAATTCACTTTTAGCTGACTGGTATATTTTTTTATCACCGGTTTCTACCTTTACGATTCTCTTATACAAAATAGTAGCATCGGCATATTTTTTCTGGTAAGCGACTTCTGGAAGTTCAGGCATGTTGTATGTTTTTTGTTCTCAGTTTTCGGTTCTCTGTTCTGGGCTTTCTGTTGTCAATTTTGATTTAGTCTCTATTCTTTTTCTCTTCTCTCTTGTCTCCTTTTCCCGAAAATATTAATGATTTCAACTCTAAGCTTATAAATTCATCATAAAGTTTAAGATCCGAGGACTCTAATTATTGAACTTATTGCTTTTCATGGTAGATGCTGAAACGAGTTCAGCACGACGGCAGTCTTTCAAAAAAGCTTCATTTGTCCGTTTTTATACTCTTCGTGCAAATCACAATTGAGTAAAGGCAGTTCCCTTCCCTCTAAATACTTTGCTTTGGCTATTTTAAACTGTTGCGCCACCTGGCTGGCAAATTCGCCTTCGCCTTTCATTCTCGTGCCAAACCGACTATCGTTTAAACTCCCGCCATGAACGCTTTCTATTTGATGCAAAACCTTATCGGCCCTATCTGGCATTGCTTTTTTTATCCAGTCCGTAAAAATTGCGCCAATAGAGCCGTTTAGCCTTACAATAGTGTAACCAACACCCAAAGCGCCCCTTTCTGAAACTTCCTTCACCAGCGGCATAATTTCGTGGGAATTTATAGAGGGAATTATTGGTGCCATCATCACACTCACCGGAATATTTGCAGCAGAAAGTTTTTCAATAGTTTCCAGGCGCTTTTTAATACTGGCCGTTCTTGGCTCCAGGATCCTACGCGTTTCTTCTTCCAAGGAAGTGACCGATAGGTTAACGTGTACTAAATTATCTGCCGCCAGGTCTTTTAAAATATCCATATCTCGCTGTACTAGCGCATTTTTGGTAATTATTCCTACCGGGTGTTTATACTTTAAAAAGGTTTGAAGCAAATGCCGGGTAATTTTTAGTTTTTTCTCGATAGGTTGGTAGCAATCGGTATTTCCGGATAGTACAATAGGCGTAGCTTCCCATTTTTTGCTGCTGATTTTCTTTTCCAGCAGTTCAACTGCATTTCTTTTTACCAGGATTTTCTGTTCAAAATCAAGCCCGGCGCTATAACCCCAGTATTCGTGCGAGTTACGGGCATAACAATAAATACAGCCGTGTTCACAACCCTGATAGGGATTTAATGAAAATCCCATCCCAACATCTGGACTGTTGACTTTATTTACTATGGTTTTAGGAAAAGTGTCTATTAAAACAGTCTTCGAGTTTTGCACCTCATCACCTTCAGTCGCGCAATGATTGAGAAAATCATCTCTAAATTCATGTTCGTGTGCATCAAAACGGTTAGAGACATTCAACTGCGCTCCTCTTCCGTAGATAAATTCGTTTTTAATGGACATATTACAAATATATGGAATATATCCTATTTAATGAGTGAAAATTGAGCTTTAACATTCAAAAAATATATCCTGAATACTAAAGCTTTTATTTTAATTTCCGGGGAAATCGGCTTTACGTTTATTCAAAAACGCCGAAGTTCCTTCTTCAAAATCTTCGGTGCCGAAAGAGCTTCCAAATTCACTAATTTCAACTTCAAAGCCGTTTACGCCATCTTCGTAATTTGCATTTATAGCGCGAATTGCTGCGCTGATAGCTACTAAGGAATTCTTCATTATTTTAAGGGCAATTCTTTCGGTAAATTCTATTAATTCTTCAGGTTCACAGACGTGGTTCACAAGGTTATATTGAAGCGCCTGGTTGGCATCTATCATTCCCGCGGTCATGATCATTTCCATAGCGCGGCCTTTCCCTACTAATTGCGGAAGTCGCTGCGTACCACCATAACCGGGAATTACCCCCAGAGAAGTTTCAGGAAGTCCCATTTTTGCATTATCGCTAGCAACTCTAAAATGTGCTGCCATTGCTAATTCGAGTCCCCCACCAAGGGCAAATCCGTTTACTGCTGCAATAACCGGCTTTGGAAAATTGGCCACAAAATCAAACAATTTCGCCTGTCCTTCCGCTGAAAGTTCGCGGCCTTCTTCCGAAGAAAAATCGGCGAATTCGCTAATATCAGCTCCGGCAACAAAAGCCTTGTCCCCGCTTCCGGTTAAAATGATCACTTTTACTTCGCGATCTTCCTTTGCTTCAGCAAAAGCCTGGTGCAATTCCTCAATAGTATCGCGGTTTAAGGCATTAAGTTTTTTAGGCCGGTTGATTATAATTTGTAAAATTCCTTCGTTATTCTCGGTTAAAATATTTTCGAATTCCATATCTAAAATTTTTGGTCGTTATTCTATTATTTGGGAAAACGCAGCTTAAACGTAGTCCCTTTTCCAAGCTTAGAAGTAAAGTTAATGCTTCCGTTATAGGTTTCCACAATATTCTTTACCATGGCAAGACCTAGGCCCATTCCGCTGGATTTAGTGGTGAATTTAGGTTCAAAAACCTTTTCTATATTTTCTTCGGTTATCCCAGCACCATTATCTGAAATAATAACAAATACGTCTGAAACTTCTTCGTGAATGCTAACCATAATACGCGGATTCTCCTGCCCGTCCATAGCCTGGATCGCATTCTTCACCAAATTTGTAATTACTCTTATAAGCTGCGTGCGGTCAAATTTGGCAAGGATTTCATCTTTTTCACTAGAGAACTGAATGTAATCTTCATTAAAGATATCAAGTGCCAGTTTAACGATTTTTGGAACGTTAAGCATCTCGTTTTGCTGCGCGGGCATTTTCGCGAAATTCGAAAAAGCCTCGGCAATAGAACTCATCGTGTCAATTTGATTGATAAGGGTGGTAGAATATTCGGCTACTTTTGCTTCAATTTCAGGATCATTTCTATCAAAATTCCGTTCAAAACTTTGTACACTTAAGCGCATTGGAGTTAACGGATTTTTAATTTCGTGAGCTACCTGTTTAGCCATCTCCCGCCACGCCTGTTCACGCTCTCCTGCAGCGAGTTTTACCGCGCTTTCTTCCAACTCGTCTATCATACTATTATAGGCCGCTACAAGCGTGTAGATCTCTTCTGAAGCATTGGTTATATCTATCTTCTGGTTGCGTTTATCCAGCCGGGTTTCAGTAATTTTATCTGAAATAATCTTAATGGATTTGGTAATGTATTTTGAAAGGAAATAAGACATTATTATAGCCAGAAGAAGCATAAACAAATATACTTCTCCCATTCTTACGAGAAAATTATTCAAATCACGATTTAAAACCGTATCATCTTGAACATAGGGAAGATATAATATTGCCAGAGGCTTAAATTTACCGTCTACAATATAAGTATATGATGATTGAAATTTTTGCCCGTTAATTTCGGTTTTTTCAATATACCGCTTGCTCTCTGAGCGTTCCAACTTTCTAAGAATATCTTTGTCCAGTTGATTATCTGTGGTATCTCTAAAAAAAGATTGATCTGATTTTACTAAAAGCCGGCCCTGAAGATCGTAAATATTGATTTGCATCTCATGCACCTGGGCCATTTCATGGATTTTATCCCTAAAAACGATATCAATATTTTCTGTGTTTACAAGGTATGTTGTGCTCGCCAGGATAAACTTTATGTTTTCCCTAATGGACTGTTCCTTTCGTTCCAGGCGTTCTCTGTGGTAATTCTCAGCTTCCAGTTTGTATTGGTAAACCGTAATACCAACAATTAAGATTGAAGCTCCCAGCACCAATAAAATCATGGAGATAAAAATGCGGGTACTTAAAGAAAGTTTTGAAAGCTTCATAAATGATTATTAGCGCAAATTAATCAATTATCACACCAATTAGGCATCAGGATTTTTAGTTCTAATTCGCTTATAAATTTTAATCCCCAGCATAAGCATTCCCGCCAGTAGAAATATTCCTAATACTCCATAGACCCAGTCTATAGCATCCTTTATGATAACTAAAAAAATAATCGCAAACAGGATTAACGTAGAACCCTCGTTCCACAACCTCATTTGATTTGAAGTCCATTTTACCACATCTTTCTGTAGTTCTTTAAAAATGAGGTGACATTTAATATGATAAGCGTAAAGCAGAGCAACAAAACCCAGTTTTACCAGCATCCAATCTTGCGAGAGCCATCCCGGTGCTAAATGTAGCAACATAAAAGCAAACAAACTCGCCAAAATAGCCGAAGGCCAGGTTATAATATACCACAGCCTTTTAGTCATTAACTTAAACTGGCTGGCAAGAATACTTTTATCAGGCTCAGGTTTTTGCGTGGCTTCTATATGGTAAATAAATAAACGCGGAATATAAAAAAGCCCGGCAAACCAGGTGATCACAAAAATAAGGTGTAAAGCTTTTATATACTGGTAATATTCTATCACAAACTATGGTTTTTTGGTTGGGTTTTGATGGGTGTTGAAGACACCAAGAACTGTTATTTTAAATACCTCAACCTTATAAATTATCAAATAAGGAAAGGTATGCAATCCTGCCTCCCTATTATTGGTGTCTAATTTTCTAAAAGAATATGGGTGCTTAACGAGATATGCTAAAGTATTCCTGAAATCATCTAAGAACCTTCCTCCTAATTTAGGTACTTGAGTGTTGTACCAATCCATTGCTGCTTCAACATCCAAACGGGCTTCTACGCTTATTTCAAGCTTAAATCCCATATTTTTCAAACATTTTTTTATTGAATGTTTCTAAAGATTCTGTTTCTAAATTGCCCTCCAAATATGCCTTATTCCTTTTCTCTATTTCTTCTAGTTGTTCTTTAGAAAGTAAGTTTTTATGGCTTTCTACTTCATAATTTTCCCCGGGATCATTTGCTTCCACCTCCACCCCGTGCAATAATTTCTCCATCTGTTCCAGCAAAGCGTGATCATTACAGTCAATGATCTTTTGAATTAGTTCTATTTTTAAAGCATTTATATCCATCATTTTTCAGCTATCTAACAAAGATAGGGATTTATGAATTTTTCTTCGGAAGAATTATTGCGCGGTTTCCGGTTTCAGTTTTAATCTCATTTCCCGGTTTAAAAAATAGGCGGTAACCAGCGTTGAAAGCAAATCGGCTATGGGAAATGAGATCCATACTCCAAAATAATTTGGCAAAATTAGAATTAGAGGAATAAAAAAGAATCCCTGACGGGATAAAGTAAGCAATAAGGCAGGAACCGCTTTGCCAACGGCTTGAAAATAAGCGGCACCAATAAGCTGAATTGCCACAATGGGTGTCGCAGCAAAAACCCAGCGCATCGCCCCAGGAGTTTGAGCAATAATAGTTGGGTTTTTAGTAAAAATGCGAACGATTTCCTCAGAAAAAAACATAATTCCGGCGAAGACCAGTAAGCCTAATCCGCAGGCATACAAAATAGCGGTATTAATACTTTTGCGAACCCTTTGATACTTTCCAGCGCCATAATTAAAGCCTGCTATTGGTAAAAAACCCTGAGTAACCCCGAGAACCGGAAATAAAGCAAACATCAACATTCTTGCGATAATCGCATAGATCGCCACTGCATCTTCCCCGCCCAGGTCAAATAAAATATTATTCATTAGCAGGTAAATAACACTTACTACGGCCTGTCTGGATAGAGTAACAAAACCAAGAGATCCAATTTCCCTAAGGATAGGTTTATTAAGCCCGAAATCTGGCAAACTAATTCTAAGTTCAGAGTTTTTGGAAAGAAAAAACCAGAAAATATAAGCGAAGCAAAAAAGATAAGAAGCTGTGGTAGCCCAGGCCGCGCCCCACATGCCGAGTCCCATTTGGTTGATAAAAATATAATCTAAAAGTAAGTTCCCTACCGAAGGAATAATCATCGCGATCATGGCGAATTTGGGTTTTCCCTCAGCCCGAATCACCGTATTTCCCATCATACAAAGCGCGAGGAAAGGAACTCCATAAAGAACAATGGTATAATAAATCTTTGCCGGTTCAAAAATATCGCCTTTTCCTCCAAAAGCGGGAATTAGCGAATCCACAAAAAGTAACCCGATAATTACTAAACCAATGGTAAGGATTAGCGTAAGGCTTATCTGATTTCCAAAAGTTTTGAGCGCTTTTTTACGGTTATCGGCCCCGAGTGCCCTAGATATTATTGAAGAACCGCCAATTCCGATTGCCATCCCAAGAGCAGCAATAAAAAATGAAACCGGGAGCACTACATTTATCGCTGCAATAGCCGTAGAGCCAATCCAGTTTCCAACAAAAATGGTGTCGATTAATATATTTAGCGACATTACCAGAATTCCTACGGAAGCCGGTGCCGCCTGCTGTATAAGTAATTTACCTATTGGTTTTTCTCCGAGATTTCGAGAATTTACCGAGGCCATTATACTTCAACCGGCTTTTGGTACGCCCATTCGTCTACCCAGCGAGAAAGCACTTTTACCCAGTCGTCACGATCGTTAAGACAGGGAACTACGGTAAATTCTTCGCCTCCAACTTCGTGAAAGATTTCTTCTCCTTCCATTGCAATTTCCTCTAAAGTCTCCAGACAATCTGAAACGAAAGCAGGAGTTACAATGGCCAGTTTTTTCATTCCCTGTTTTCCAAAACGCTCAATGGTTCTATCGGTATAAGGTTGCAACCACGGGTCGAATCCTAAACGTGATTGAAAGGAAACGCTATAAGAATTTTCTTTTAATTCTAGGTATTCAGCGACAAGCCTGGTGGTTTCATAACATTGGTGGCGATAGCAAAATTGGTGCGCTGCCGAAGCCGTTTGGCAACAACTACCGTCTATTTTACAATGCGATTTTGTGACATCGCTTTTTCTAATATGCCGCTCCGGCACACCGTGGTAAGAAAATAATAAATGCTGAAAATCTTTTCCCTTTAATTTTTCTGAAATGCTTTCTGCTAAAACCCTAATATAATCAGCGTGATTGTAAAAAGGCGGTACGGTAGTAAACTGCATTTCAGGAAAATGTTCCTTCCGAAGCTTTTCGGCTAGAACCAAAATAGTTTCCGTAGTTGCCATCGCGAATTGTGGGTACAATGGAAAAAGCAAAACTTCATCTACTCCCTTATCGTGCAACTCCTGAAGCCCGGATTTTATACTCGGTTCTCCATAACGCATAGCCAAAGCGATTGGCACCGAAGTATTATCATCCATTTTATTCTGAAGACGTTGTGATAAAACGATAAGCGGAGAACCCTCGTCCCACCAAATCTTCTGGTAAGCTTCAGCCGATTTCTTAGGTCTTGTATTTAAAACAATTCCCCTTACCAAAAGTACCCTTGCCCAATACGGAACGTCTATTACACGTTCGTCCATTAAGAATTCGTCAAGGTATTTCTTTACATCTTTGGGGTCGGTGCTTTTTGGGGAACCCAAATTAACCAATAGTACTCCTTTACTCATAATTTTTTCTCAACGGTTTATAATTTTAATCCAATTTTGGAATAAAACAAAGGCTTATAATCAAGCCCCTGTGGGTGCCATTTTTTGGATCCAGCAGCATGGCTGGTTTCATCTGTTTAAAATTCACTCCCATAGCGGGAATTCATTATAGGCTATTAATCATCTCCCTAATATTGCTAATCTTTACGTCCAGCATCATGCCGGTTTCAATTCAAAAATAAGACTATTTGTCCCGGGGAATTTTAAATACTTATTGCTGTTATTTATACACCTATAGAGCGTTTATTTTTCCTCGCCCAATGCAAATAAAATAGATTGAAGAATATGCTCCTGGAATAATGGTTCTATATAAGACTCAATAGTATGTCCCAGACCGGTATAAATTGAAACTCCGCCGTGGCCGGTTTCCCTAAACCAGGCAATAGGGTGTTCCTCACCATTAGTGCCACCTTCATAAGAATTTTCATCCAAATAAAGCAGCACCTGCATTTCAGGATTTAAATTTTTGTAGTTATACCATTCGTCTGTTTTTGACCAAACTTCCGGTAAATGAGCAACCGCAGGATGCTCAGGCATATTCAATTTTACATCAGCTTGTTGAACTTCGGGATGCCCATCAAAATAACCTCCAACTAATTCTCCATACCAGGGCCATTCGTATTCAGTATCCGAAGCAGCGTGAATTCCGAAGAAATTACCCCCGTTTTCAATATATTTCTCGAAAGCTTCCTGCTCTTTTTCGTCCAATACATTTCCTGTAGTATTAAGAAAAATAACCAGATCAAATTCTGTCAGATTTTTATCATTAAAATCATCGGCATCCTGAGTAGTGCTTACTTCAAAATCATGGTCTTCGCCAAGATCTGAGATAAAATCTCTTCCGGTTGGGATGGCCTCATGCCAGAATCCGGCGGTTTTATAAAAAACCAGGACTTCTTTTTTATCCTTTTCATTTTCTCCTTCCTGGGCAAAACCTGAATTTAGACCTATTACAAAGGTGCAAACAAAAATGGCTACAATTATTCTGAACATATTTTAAATATTTGGTGTTAATGACATAATATATTTCTTGGGAGTAGTGCCGAATTTCTTCTTAAATGCCGCAATAAAATGGCTCGCCGTACTATACCCCACTTTAAGGCCAACTTCGTTCACATTATAATCACCGCTATCTAAAAGTTTCCGGGCATATTCCATTTTATAATCAAAAAGAAAACTATAAACGGAATCCCCATAAATTTGCTTAAAACCTTCCTTAAGCTTTTTAAGGCTCAAGCCAATTTCTTTAGATAATTCCTGGAGCGAAGGCGGCTCGGCCATCCTGGAAATTACAATATCCTTCGCTTTTCTTATTTTAATAATATTCTCTTCATCGCTAAGGAAAGGACATTGTTCTACATTAGGATCTTCAGTTCTGTTAAAGTACAAACTCAATAGCTCATAAGCTTTCCCTTTAAAATAGAGATTTTTAATACTTTGAGTAAGGTTAAAATTCATTACCTGATTAAGCACAATTGCCATAGAAGGGGAAATTGGCCCGTCTTTATAATACTTTTTATCTTTATTATCGGCACTTAAAAAAGTGATATAACCCGCTTCCTGTGAAAAAAGGGAATGGAATTTTTTTATAGAAATCACCAAAGAAATCAACCAGGAATTTGGTTCCAACACCAGGTTTAGCGGTAGATCCTGCTGCGGATTGTAGAGCAACAAGGAGCTTTCTTCATTAAGCGGAAGTTCGTAATTGTTATTATTAAACAGAAATTTACTACTTCCTTTTAAATTGAAATGAAATTGAATAAAACTACTATCTATATCCCTAATAATTTTCTGAATATCAGCGGTTTCATTTTGAAACTTCAAAAGATAAAAACCATCTTCAATTTTCAGCTCTTCCGTAAATCCTACAGCGTTATTTTTATTTTCTGAATCCATTTTTTAATTTTTTAGACTATTTAGAATAGTTCTAAACTAATGATGCTAAACCGACTATCACTACTGCAAAAGTAAGGAAATACCACTTTTTAAAGTTATAAAAAACCTAAAATAACTGAAAGCGATACAAAAAGTACTTTGAGCGTTACTTTTTGATTTAACATTAGCTTAATTTTGTACCGAATACCCTAAATCGGTTCATGGAAGATTATCACATCGCAAGCGGAAAACATTTTTACACCATAGGCCTTAGTTATAAAAAGGCTGATGCAGAGATAAGAGGACATTTTAGTTTGAATGAAGAATCGAAAAACGGTCTTCTTCTACAAGCTAAGGCTGAAGGCATTGACGCTATTTTAGTGACTTCTACCTGCAACCGCACCGAAATCTACGGCTTTGCTCAACACCCTTTTCAACTTATTAAATTACTTTGTGAACATACACACGGTACGGTAGAAGAGTTTGAAAAAGTAGCTTATATTCATAAAAACAAACAGGCCATTTCCCATATGTTTAGGGTTGGTACCGGTTTGGATAGCCAAATTTTAGGCGATTTTGAAATTATTAGTCAGTTAAAGCTCGCTTTTATCCGTTCTAAAAAACTTGGTCTTGTCAATGCATTTTTCGAGCGACTGGTTAATGCAGTAATTCAGGCGAGTAAGCGAATAAAAAATGAAACCGAGATTTCTACAGGAGCGACCTCAGTATCATTTGCTTCGGTCCAATATATTCTCAATAATGTTCCAGATGTTTCTAATAAGAATATTCTACTTTTTGGAACCGGTAAGATTGGAAGAAACACCTGCGAAAACCTTATAAAACATACGCAAAACGAACATATTACTTTGATTAACCGCACCAAAGACAAGGCGGAAAAAATTGCGGGTAAATTCAACCTTATCGTAAAAGATTACGCCGATTTACAGGCAGAAATAAGAAATACCGATATTCTAATTGTTGCTACCGGGGCGCAAAACCCTACCATTTCTAAAGAATTGATTTATTCCAACAAAGATTTATTGGTTTTAGACCTTTCTATACCAAAGAATGTTTCAGAAGATGTAGCGCATTTACTGAATGTGAAACTGGTTCACCTGGATCAGCTTTCAAAAATTACCGACGAGAATTTAGAGCGCAGAAAACAATTTATTCCTGAAGCCGAAGCCATTATTAAAGCCGTAGAAACCGATTTCAATAAATGGCTTGAAACCCGAAAATTCGCCCCTACCATAAAAGCTTTAAAGAAAAAGCTTAGAAGTATGAAAGATGATGAGTTGGATTTTCAGCGTAGAAAAATTTCAGATTTCAACGATGAGCAGGCCGAAATTGTTAGTGACAGGATTATTCAGAAGATAATGAAACACTTTGCCAATCATTTAAAAGGGGATTCAGAAACTACCGATGAAAGCCTGGAATTGATCCAAAAAGTTTTTCAGCTTGAAGAACAGGCGAAATGAACAAAGTAATCCGCATTGGCACCAGAGATAGCGAACTCGCACTTTGGCAGGCAAAAACGGTGCAAAATGCGCTGGAGAAAGCCGGTCATAAAACAGAATTAGTCCCCGTAAAATCTACCGGAGATCTTAATTTAGATCAGCCGCTTTATGAGATGGGCATTACCGGGATTTTCACAAAAACCCTGGATGTAGCGATGATTAAAGGCGAAGTAGATATCGCTGTGCATTCTATGAAAGACGTTCCCACGGCCCTTCCCAAAGGAATTGTGGAAGCCGCGGTTTTAAAACGTGCCAACACCAAAGATATTCTTATTCATAAAGGCCTCGATTTCCTGGAAAGCGATGGTACTATTGCCACCGGAAGTTTACGCCGTAAAGCACAATGGCTTAACAAATATCCTATGCATAAAGTGGTGGATTTACGCGGAAACGTAAACACCCGAATGAAAAAATTAGACGATAACAACTGGAACGGAGCGATTTTCGCAGCTGCGGGACTGGAACGTATCGCGCTAAAACCAGATAATTTTATTGATCTTAACTGGATGATTCCCGCACCGGCCCAGGGCGCAATGCTTGTGGTAGCGATGCAGGAAGACGAATTTACCCGAAAAGCTCTCGCACTTTTAAATCATAAAGAATCTGAAATTACCGTACATATAGAACGTGAATTTCTAAAGGTTTTAGAAGGCGGCTGTACTGCACCAATTGGAGCTTTAGCTACGGTAGATAAAGATCTTGTCTATTTTAAAGGTGCACTTTTTAGTTTGGACGGAAAGGAAAAAATTGGCGTTGAAAAAACAGTATCCATAGACGAAATTAAGAATTTTGGAAGACGCTGCGCTGAAGAAATCCTCCAGAATGGCGGTGCAAAATTGATGCAGGAAATTAAAGCCGAAATCAATACCGAAGGCTGATCCTCATCTAAAATCTCATGAATGAAAAGCATTCTTTCCACTAAAAAACTCAGTAATTCTCAGAAACAATTGTTTCTAAATTCGGGCTTGAGTTTGGTAGAATATAATGCGATTACAACTGAAGCCACCGATTTTAAGCTTCCTTCAAAAAAAATAAAAAACGCCATTTTTACCAGTAAAAACTCGGTAAATTCGATTTCAGGAAAAGTCCCGGTTGAAAATTGTTTCTGCGTAGGTGAAAAAACCGCAGACTTAGCCAACGAAAACGGATTTCATATTCAGGAAATCGCCGATTACGGGAAAGATTTAGCCGAAATAATTGTTCAGAAATATGCTGAGGAAAGCTTTACTTTTTTCTGCGGAAATATAAGAAGAGATGACATTCCCGAAATCTTGAAAAAGAATAAAATTGAATTTACCGAAATTGAAGTTTATAAAACAAGTTTAAATCCGAAGCCATTTTCCCAGGAATTTGACGGAATTTTATTTTTTAGCCCGAGTGCAGTACAAAGTTTTACTGATAAAAATCGACTAAAAGATGCTATGGCTTTTTGCATAGGAAAAACAACTGCTGCAGAAGCTAAAAAACATACAAACCATATAATAACCGCCACCAAACCTTCTATTGAAAATGTGATTGTGCAGGTGGTGAAATATTTTAAAAAATGATAAAAAACGATCTATTTCTAAAAGCTTTAAAAGGAGAAACTGTAGAACGCCCGCCGGTTTGGATGATGCGCCAGGCAGGTCGTTACCTCCCAGATTTTATGAAGCTTAAAGAAAAATACGACTTTTTCACCCGCTGCCGAACTCCCGAGCTCGCTACAGAAATCACCGTTATGCCAATCAACCAGATAGGCACCGATGCGGCCATTCTTTTTAGCGATATTCTGGTAATTCCGCAGGCAATGAATATTGAAGTGGAAATGAAACCCGGAGTTGGCCCCTGGTTACCTAATCCAATCCGCACAAGTAAAGATGTTGAGAACGTAATTGTGCCCGACATTGATGAAACTTTGGGCTACGTTATGGATGCCATTAAATTAACCAAACAGGAATTGAATAACGAAGTTCCGCTAATTGGTTTTGCCGGCTCCCCGTGGACTATCTTATGTTATGCGGTCCAGGGTCAGGGATCCAAAAATTTTGATATCGCTAAAAAGTTTTGTTTTACCAATCCTGTAGCAGCCCACCAATTATTGCAAAAAATAACCGATACCACGATCGCTTACCTAAAAGCCAAAGTTGCAGCCGGTGTAGATGCGGTGCAAATTTTCGATTCCTGGGGCGGAATGCTAAGCCCTGTAGATTATCAGGAGTTTTCCTGGAAATACATTCAGCAAATAATTGACGCTTTAAAAGATGAAATTCCAGTAATAGCCTTTGGAAAAGGTTGCTGGTTTGCCCTTCACGAAATGGCAAATTCAGGCGCTTCAGCACTGGGAGTAGACTGGACTTTAAGTGCCAGAAATGCCCGTTATTTAAGTGGCGGAAGAATCACGCTGCAAGGTAATTTTGATCCCGCAAGGTTATATTCGCCACCGGCTGAAATCAAGAAAATGGTAACCCAAATGATCAATGAATTTGGAAAAGACCAGTATATCGTAAATCTTGGTCACGGCATTTTACCCGATATTCCGGTAGAAAACGCCAAAGCTTTTGTAGATGCAGTAAAAGAATATAAAGCCGTGTAATGGCAGTCTGGGCACGGATTAAAAATATGAACTTAAAGGAACTGTTTTCGGTTTCTAAAGTTTTTATTACCAGGCCGCGTTATATTTTTCCCACTTATATTGGAACAATAGAATCTATTGAAATTTGTGATGAGCTTTACGCTGAAGAACATCACAACGATGGCAAAGAAAATGCCTTTAGACACGCCCTTTGGAATTATTTAATCTGCAAAAAATGTTATTCTATTTCAGGTTCGGTTAAAACGGTTAGGAATTGGAGCGACCACATTACTGGTTTGCACGAAAAGCTATCCCCCAATCCAAAGTTGGCTAAAGCAATGGATTTACATAATAATAGGGTAGGTCAATTCTTATTTAGTGAAAATCCACTTTCAAAAACTGAACTTATCCAACTATTGCAACATAAAATGGAAACGGCGATCAAGGTCAAAACAGTTATAGAAATTGAAAAGGCGAAGAATAAACTGGTTTTTATAGAAGATTGAAAATGAGAGAGCAATTTTATAAATACATTGAAGAATTACAGGACAGCATCTGCGGAAAACTGGAAGAAATAGACGGCACTGCTAAGTTTCAGCAAGACCTTTGGGAACGTGAAGAAGGTGGTGGCGGCAGAACCCGGGTTATAGAAAATGGAGCTGTTTTTGAAAAAGGTGGCGTAAATATTTCGGCAGTTCACGGTCCCCTGGCTCCTGCTATGCAAAAATATTTTAAAGTTGGCGATGTAGACTTCTTCGCCTGCGGACTTAGTTTGGTGATCCACCCTAAAAATCCGATGGTGCCCACGGTGCACGCCAACTGGCGCTATTTTGAAATGTATGATAAAAACGGAACCATTTTAGACCAATGGTTTGGCGGCGGGCAGGATCTTACACCTTATTATTTATTTGAAGAAGATGCCAAACATTTTCACCAGGTTTCAAAAGCAGCCTGCGATAAGTATTCTTCGGAATTTTACCCGGAATACAAGCAGAAATGTGATGAATATTTTTGGAATTCCCACCGCAATGAAGCCCGTGGAATCGGTGGATTATTTTTTGATTATTTAAAAGCTTCCGAAGAAAAAAGTATAGCAGATTGGTATAATTTTGTGACCGAAGTTGGCGATAGTTTCCTTGAAGCTTATGTCCCAATTGTTGAAAAAAGCAAGGACTTACAATATTCTGAAGCAAACCGAAACTGGCAGGAAATAAGGCGCGGTCGATATGTTGAATTCAATTTAGTGCACGATAAAGGCACACTTTTCGGTTTAAAAACGAACGGAAGGATTGAGAGTATTTTAATGAGCCTGCCCCCCCACGTGCAATGGGTTTACGACCACCACCCCGAACCCGGCAGCGAAGAAGAGAAATTATTAAAGGTTTTGGAAGAGCCAAGAGATTGGGTTTAGGAGTTATTAGTATTTAGCTATCAGCACTTAGCATAAAATATGAGAAATTACAAAAATTATATAGTTTGGGAAAAAGGACATAAACTAACGCTTGATATTTATCAAATAGTAGCCAATTATCCAAAAGAAGAACTTTTCAGTTTGGTAAGTCAGATGAAGCGGTCTTCGAGTTCGATTCCCACTAATATTGCAGAAGGCTGCGGCCGAAAATCTGAAAAGGATTTTTGTAGATTTCTTTATATTGCATTTGGCTCTGCAAATGAACTGGAATACCAGATAATATTAAGTAGGGATCTTAATTTTATCACAGGAGAAGAGGTAGATGTTTTATTATTTCAGGTAGAGGAAATTAAAAAAATGCTAAATTCTTTAATACAAAAATTAAATTAAAATCTAATAGCTTATAGCTAACAGCTAAATCTAGAAACATGTATCCATTACGAAGAAATAGAAGATTAAGAACCAGCGAAGCGATGCGCAGCCTGGTTAGGGAAACCGCAATAACTCCAAACGATTTTATCGCACCGCTTTTTGTGGTTGAAGGAAAAAGCAAAAAAGAAGAAATCGCTTCTATGCCTAACTATTTTCGGTTTAGCCTGGATTTGCTGGAAAAAGAAGTTAAGGAGCTTTGGAGTTTGGGCATCAAATCGGTTTTGCTTTTTGTTAAAGTTCCTGACAACCTAAAAGACAATGCCGGGACTGAGGCTTTAAATAACGACGGATTGATGCAACGCGCTATTAGGTGCGTTAAAAATGCAGTTCCCGAAATGCTGGTGATGACAGATGTTGCCCTGGATCCATATTCCGCTTACGGGCACGACGGAATTGTTTCAGGAGGGAAAATAATCAATGATGATACCACGGCAATTTTAGCTGAAATGGGACTTTCCCATGCGAAAGCTGGTGCCGATATTCTCGCTCCCAGTGATATGATGGACGGCCGTATTTTTGAAATGCGCAGCCTGCTGGAAGACGAAGGTTTTCACGAAACCGGGATTATGAGTTACAGCGCCAAATATGCTTCTGCGTTTTATGGGCCGTTTCGCGATGCATTGGATTCTGCACCTGTAGATGCCGAAAATATTCCGAAGGATAAAAAAACTTACCAGATGGATCCTGCAAACCGGGAAGAAGCCGTTAAGGAAACGCTTATGGATATTGAAGAAGGCGCCGATATTGTGATGGTAAAACCGGGATTATGCTATCTGGATATTGTTCGCGATCTAAGAAATGTAGTCAATATTCCTATTGCGGTTTACCAGGTAAGTGGCGAATATGCAATGATAAAAGCAGCTGCTGAAAAAGGCTGGTTAGATCACGATGCCGTGGTTTTAGAACAATTAACCGCCATAAAACGTGCTGGTGCTACTATGATTGCCAGCTATTTTGCCAAGGACGCAGTGAAGTTAATTCCCTGATTTTATAACTAAAATTTATCATTTTTGAATCTGATTTTTAGCTAATTTTACTCGTTAGATGAGATTGAAAATTTTCTGAAACCTATATCAGAATCTTCTCTATTTTTCATCTTAATGCCTTGTAAATTTAAATCAGGGTATTTGATTTCATGAAAAATCAGAATTTCTATATTATAACTTTATTACTCGGTCTACTTTTAAATAGCACCGGTAATAAAGTTTTTGCTTTTTCAGCCCCGGTTGTAAATCTCGATTCCCGAAACTATGATTACCTGCAAGCAGAGCAAAATCAGCAGGCGGTATTTTTTCCAGAAATTATCAATTCTGAAAATATTATTTCAGAAGAAAATTTTCCTGGTTTTTCAGGCGGTTTAGGTTCTTCATTTTCTTCAGAAAAGAAACTTCTTATTTCCGCTGAAAAAAATGCGTTTTTCAACTCTTTTGATCAAAGACAGTTAATACTTCAACATATTTATCCTTTTCATTTTTTCTGGTGAAATGAGTTCTTTCCGAAGAAAAATATCAATTTCTTCTTTAAAAATACTTCGTCTGAACGAATTCAGGCATAATTAAAATTTCACCCTAAATATCATAAAAAAATGGATACTGCATCTACGCTAATTGGCCTTGGGCTATTAGCATTGTTTATGCTGCCAATACTATTCCTTATCTGGCAACAAAACACTAAAGAAAAAACCCGACTTAAGAGTTTAAAAGAGATAAGCTCCAAAAACAATTTAAATACCGACACTGTAGAAGTTTCAGCAACACTTTTTCTGGGTCTGGACAGTAAATTAAAGAAATTGCTGGTGATAGAACCTACCAATAATATGCAACACCGGGTTTTAGACCTTTCAGAAATTAAAAACACTAAGGTTAGCACCTTGCAATTTGCGGAAAACAACAATTATACTAAAAGAATCAGCTTGGACCTTTCCGGGAATTTTCAGGGCAAAAAACTCACCGAAATCATCTTTTATGATGAGGACGATAACGAGAACAATGATGCTTCTGAAAGGCTAATCGTAGCTAATAAATGGAACCGGATAATTACTGAAAAAATATCTGCTTAAACTTTAATAATGAATTCTAGTACAGCCCCGGTTTTAATATGCCGGGGCTGTTTTTTTATGTTTTACCATTTCTTTGTAAAAGATTGGTAGAATTATCTTTAAATTAGTCTCTTAAACAACCAAAATCCAATATGGGAATACTCATTTTATATGCTACCCTTTCAATTTTTTTCTCCTTCATGTGTTCTATTCTGGAAGCAGCTTTATTAAGTGTTACTCCATCTTACATCAAAATAAAAAATAAGGAGGGTAAAGCATATGCCACCACTTTGGCAAACTTTAAACAAGATATAGATAAGCCGCTAATTGCTATTTTAACCGTAAATACTGTTGCCCATACCGTTGGTGCGATTTTAGTAGGTGTACAGGCCGAAAAAATCTGGGGCGATGGAGGAAATGCTGTAGGTATAGTTTCAGCCGTAATGACCATGGCAATTTTAATTCTATCAGAAATAATCCCAAAAACCATAGGCGCCACTTACTGGCAACAGCTGGGAAATTTCACGGCAAAAACTCTTAAAATAATGATTTTCCCGCTGAAGTATACCGGTATACTTTGGCTTATGATGCTTACCACTAAATTGATAGGCAAATCTGCACACGTATCTTCTATGAATAGAGAAGAGTTCGCCGCAATTACCGATGCTGCTGAAGAAGAAGGTGTTTTTGATGAAAGTGAAACTACAGTTATTAAAAACCTGCTCGTATTTAGATCGGTTAAGGCAAAAGACGTGATGACGCCGTATTCGGTTGCTATTATTGAAGATGAAGATACTAGTATTGAAGAGTTTCATCGAACCCATAAGAACCTAAAATTTTCCCGAATTCCCGTTTATAAGAATAAAACCAATAATGTAACCGGTTTTATTTTGAAAGATGACGTCCTGGAAGAAATGATAGACGACAAAGGTTCTCAGCCTTTAAGCGCTTTAAAAAGAGATATTTTTATGAGTGCTGAAGATACCCCAATACCAGAACTTTTTGAGAATTTTGTTCAAAAAAGGGGGCATATTTCAATAATTGTAGATCAATTTGGAAATACGGTTGGTCTTGTGACTATGGAAGATATTATTGAAACCCTCCTGGGTCTCGAAATTATGGACGAGAGCGATAGTATTGAAGATATGCAGATGTTAGCCCGGCAAAACTGGGAAAAGCGCGCAAAACGCCTTGGATTAATTCAAAGAAAAGACACTGATGAAAACGAGGAGTCAACAAAATCAGACATTTCTGAAAACTCCACTGGGAACAGCCAGAATTAGCGGCGACGAAAAAGGGATTTCGGCCATTCAGATTCTGGATGAAGAGGTTCCTACTTCAAAAGAAATGCCCGGTTTTCTTCAATCGGCAGTACAACAGTTGGACGATTATTTTAAAGGAAATAGGCAAGAATTCAATTTAACTTTAAATCCAAAGGGAACCAGTTTTCAACAGAAAGTCTGGAAAGCTTTAAGTGAAATACCATTTGGTAAAACCTGCAGTTATCTTGAACTTTCAAGGAAATTAGGGGATGCAAAGGCGATAAGGGCCGTAGCTTCTGCAAATGGAAAAAATCCGCTTTGGGTGGTAATTCCCTGTCACCGGGTGATTGGCAGCAATGGTTCGTTAACCGGGTATGCCGGCGGACTCCACCGTAAACAATGGCTTTTAAATCACGAAAATAATACGTCACAACTTACAATGTTCTAAAACTTCAGCCTTATGATTAGATTTTTAAAGATTCTTGGAACAATAATTCTAGTACTTTCTATTGCAATCTTAATTCTAATCATATTCGATTTCGGTTATATTTTCCGCGGAATGCAGGCCACTTATTTTCAGGGCGAGAAAACGGCATTTATAGACGATTATCCTCACTTTGAAAACCGACTTATTGAAGCAGGATCTGAAGCTGATATCTGGTCAGAACATTCAGATTACAACTCCGCAAACCCAACGCAAGACCTCGCAGAATTAAATGAAGAACTGGAAACTGCAGCTTTTCTAATTATTAAAAACGATAGTATTTGGTTTGAAGAATATTACCAGGAATACGGCCCACATTCTAAAACTAATTCATTTTCTATGGCCAAAAGTATTGTTTCTGCTCTTTTGGGAAAAGCAATCCATGATGGCTATATAAAAAGTTTAGACCAACCGGTTTCCGATTTTTTTCCACAGTTTAAAAAGGAATTAAAAGTTGGGGATTTGGCCTCTATGGCTTCGGGCTTAAATTGGAACGAGAATTATTACAATCCCTTTGGGATGACTGCAAGAGCCTATTTTGACGAAAATATTCGGGAGTTGGTTTTGCGTCTCAAAGTAACCGGAAGTCCCGGAGAAAGTTTTAAATACCTTAGTGGGAATACCATTCTGCTCGGAATGGTAATAGAAAAAGCTACGGGAGAAAATCTTTCCGATTATTTAAGCGAAAGTTTCTGGAAACCACTGGGAATGCAGCAAGACGCACTTTGGCAATTAGATAGCGAGGAAAGCGGAATGGAAAAAGCATACTGTTGTATTGCCTCTAACGCTCGCGATTTTGCACGTTTTGGCAAACTTTACAAAAACAAAGGAAAGTGGAACGGCGAACAACTCCTGGACTCAAAATTTGTAGCACGATCTACAGAACCGCGTTTCGAGGATAGTCCACAATATGGTTATGGATTTTGGTTGAGTGACTATAAAGAAAAAGACATTTTTTATATGCGTGGAATTCGCGGGCAGTATGTAATTGTTATCCCGGAAGACGACCTCATTATCGTAAGATTGGGGGAAAACCTGATTAAAAAAGAGGAAGATGAAGAGCACGCTCCAGATTTCTATAAGTATATTGATGAGACTTATAAAATGTTAAACGATGCTGCAAACAATTAAGCTCGAGAAGATCCTTTTTCTCGATATTGAAACCGTGCCTGAATTTGAGAATTTCAATGATCTTTCTCATGAGAAAAAGTTGCTTTGGGAAGAGAAAACCCAATACCAACGAAAAGATGATTTTACCGCGCAGGAATTTTACGACCGGGCTGGAATCTGGGCAGAATTTGGTAAGATTGTATGTATTTCGGTAGGGTTTTTCAGCTTTAAAAATGGGGAAAGAACTTTTAGGCTTACTACGTTTAAAGGTAAAGAAAGAACTTTACTTCAGCAATTTTCTGAATTATTGAATGATCATTTTGCAAGACCTCAGCATTTACTTTGTGCCCATAATGGTAAAGAATTCGACTTTCCATTTATCGCGCGCAGGATGTTAATTCACAACCTTGCGCTGCCCTCAAAACTTAATTTATTCGGAAAAAAGCCCTGGGAAGTACCGCATCTGGATACTTTAGAACTGTGGAAATTTGGTGATTATAAACATTTCACTTCCCTTAAATTACTTACCAATGTTTTGAAAATCCCATCGCCAAAAGATGATATTTCAGGCAGTGATGTACGAAACGTATTTTACAATGAAAAGGACCTGGATCGCATTGTTAGCTACTGCGAAAAAGACGTTTTGGCTATAGCGCAGATTATTTTAAAATTCCGTCAGGAAGAACTTCTAGAAACTTCAGAGGTTGTGAGTGTATAAAAAGAAAAATAATTCTGTATGAGTTTTATCATATTACAAAGTATTTTAACCTAAGCTAAATAATTAACCGTCAAATATTTATTAACTTTAAGTATGTAACCAATAAAACCTGTAGTTATGTATTTGTATATTGAAATGTGGAACGTGACCCGCCAATGGTTGAAACTTCCTGTTGAAGAACGACGCGAAGTTTTCAACAATATGGAAGCACGAATTAAGGAAATGAAAGATCGTGGCGTAGAAAACTTAGGTTGGGCCTTAAACGACGAACACACCCCTTACCGTAGCGATTATAGATATATTACGGTTTGGAAAATGCCTTCTAAAGAAGAAGTAAAAATGCTGGAAGAAAATTTAGACCGGGTTGGATGGTACAAATATTTTTCTCAAGCTAATTCGCGCGGAGAAATGATTCCGCGAGATAAAGCCATAGACTTTCTTGTAAATATTAAAGAAACATCCACCTCTTTTCTGGATGCTTAAATAACTAAAGAAGCTGTTTGAAATGTTCAGAAATTAAGTGTTTCAAACAGCTTTAATTATAATACCATTTCAGGAATATCGCCTTCTACAAGCAACTTCCCTTCAGTAGCCTTTTCTATTTCTTCCACGCTAACTCCGGGAGCCCTTTCAAGGAGCTTAAATCCATCTTTGGTGACTTCAATCACCGCAAGGTTGGTCACTATCTTTGTAACGCAGGCAACGCCGGTTAAAGGCAGGGAGCATTTTTTAAGCAATTTAGAATCACCCGCTTTATTAGTATGCATCATCGCTACGATAATATTCTCTGCACTGGCTACAAGATCCATTGCACCACCCATACCTTTTACCATTTTCCCCGGAATTTTCCAGTTGGCGATATCTCCGTTTTCGGCAACTTCCATCGCGCCTAAAATAGTTAGATCCACATGCTGCCCGCGAATCATTCCAAAGCTCATCGCCGAATCAAAGAAACTCGCACCGGGAAGTGCAGTTATGGTTTGTTTACCTGCATTGATAAGATCGGCGTCTTCTTCGCCCTCAAAAGGAAATGGCCCCATTCCAAGTATGCCATTTTCACTTTGAAATTCTACTTCTATATCGTCACGTACAAAATTGGCTACAAGGGTAGGAATACCAATTCCTAAATTCACATAATACCCGTCTTTCACCTCTTTTGCAATGCGTTTTGCTATTCCTTCTTTGTCTAACATAAACTTGTCTTTTGTCATTTCCGCGAAGGCGGAAATCTATATTCTTTAAAAAAATTAAGCTGAAAAAATGACTTAAAAAATCCTCAAATTTTCAAATCACTTTTTTCTAACCGTTCTCTTTTCAATTCGCTTTTCGTAGTTTTTTCCTTCAAAAATTCGTTGTACAAAAATCCCTGGAATATGAATTTGATTTGGGTCTAATTCTCCCGGTTCTACCAGTTCTTCAACCTCAACAACAGTTACTTTAGCCGCACCACACATTAACGGATTAAAATTACGAGCAGTTCCTTTAAAAATAAGGTTTCCGGCTTTATCGCCTTTCCAGGCTTTTACAAAAGCGAAATCGGCTTTAAAAGCTTTTTCTAAAACATACATTTTTCCGTCAAATTCGCGGGTTTCTTTGAACTGAGAAACCTCGGTACCGTAACCGGCAGGAGTATACATTGCGGGAAATCCCTGCTGGGCTGCCTGACAACGAGCAGCTAATGTTCCCTGCGGAATAAGTTCTACTTCCAGCTCTTCGCTAAGCATTTGCCGCTCAAACTCGTCGTTTTCTCCCACATAGGAAGAAACCATTTTATCTATTTGTTTTTTTTGAAGTAAAAGTCCGAGACCAAAGTCGTCTACCCCGGCGTTATTGGAAATACAGGTAAGGTTCTTTACATTAAGACGTACAAGTTCTGAAATGGCATTTTCGGGAATCCCGCTAAGGCCAAAACCACCAAGCATAAAAGTCATACCATCTTCTACGCCCAGCAAAGCATCCTTTACATTCGCTACAGTTTTTCTAATCATCGGTATTTAATTTTACCGAAAAATACGAAAATAAAAATGCTGTTACAATGCTTTTAGCGCTGTAGATTATATTTTTCTGAAAAATAAGGAAGAATTTTTGCTAAATCTTAAAAATCAAGTTCATCTGGTACGTTATCGGTCTCAGACTTGTTTTCCTTATTATACTCGCTGCAATTTATCTCAATTGAAAGATTATCGGGTTTTGGAAAGGCGTCTTGCGAAACGTCCAGTTCTTCATCTGCATAAAGATTCTTCATATACATGCCCCAGATTGGTAGCGCCATCGTTGCACCCTGGCCATAGGTTAAGTTTGGAAAATGTACTGCACGATCTTCAGCACCTACCCAAACACCAGTTACGAGATTAGGAACCATTCCCATAAACCAACCATCACTTTGGTTTTGGGTTGTTCCGGTTTTACCGGCAATAGGATTTTTGAAATCGTATGGATAACCGGTTACTCCTCGTTTGTAATGATCAAATTCTTTAGCGTAAGTTCCGCGTAAGCGAACCCCTGAACCATATTGGGTAACACCTTCTAAAATATTTACCGTTACATAAGCGGCCTCTTTATTAAGCACATCTCGTGTTTGAGGTACGTGTTGATAAAGTACGGTTCCGTTTTTATCTTCTATTCGGTTTACAATTACCGGTTTTACATAAACACCTTCATTTACAAAGGTGCTATAAGCTGAAACCATTTCAAAAAGGCTCATATCCTCGGTACCCAGAGCAATTGCCGGCCCCTCAGAAAAGTTTTCAGTGTCAACACCTAGTTTTTTTACTAAATCCAGAACAGGTCCCGGTCCTGTTTTATCAATTAGCCGGGCTGTTACGGTATTCACTGATTGTGCCAGAGCATTTTTTAGACTTATCATACCCTCATATTCCCCGTTAGCATTTGCCGGAGACCAATCTTTAATATTTCCGTATTTACCAGCTTCAATAGTAAACCGGTTTTTAGGCATAATATCGCAGGGAGAAAGTTTTAATTGATCTATCGCTGTTGCATATACAAAAGGCTTAAAGGTAGAACCTACCTGGCGCTTTCCCTGTTTTACGTGATCATATTTAAAATGCTTGAAATTGGTTCCACCAACCCAGGCCCGTACTTCCCCCGTTTGGGGAGTCATAGACATCAAACCAGCTTGCAAAAACCCTTTGTAGTAAAAGATCGAATCTTTAGGCGTCATAATGGTGTCTTTTATTCCATCCCAGGAAAAAACACGCATCTTGGTTTCCTTATCGAAAGAGGCCAGGATCTCTTCTTCAGATTTTCCCTGATCTGTCATTTCTTTCCACCTTACCGATCGGCGCATTGCGCTTCTCACTATACCATCAACCTGTCCCTGGTCTACATCTCTAAACGGGGCGGTTTTATTATTTTCATTTTGCCTGTCAAATTCTTTCTGAAGGTGGGAAATATGTTTTTCTACTGCAGTTTCAGCATATTGTTGCATTTTAGAATCTATGCTGGTATAAATTTTTAATCCGTCGCGGTATAGGCTGTATTCACTTCCATCAGGCTTAGGATTTTTTTCAATCCAGTCTTTCATAAAACCTTGCAGGTAAACACGGAAATATGTCGCCATCCCCTCATCGTGACCTTCAGGAGAAAAGTCGAGATTTAAAGGTAATTGCTGAAGCGAATCTTTCTCCTGCTCAGAAATATATCCGTTTTTATTCATTTGAACAAAAACCTGGTTTCGACGTTGTTTTACCAGTTCTGGACGACGAACTGGGTTATATAAAGCTGCATTTTTTAGCATTGCCACCAAAACTGCAGATTCTTCTATATCGAGGTTTTTGGCTTCTTTCCCAAAGTAAATTTTTGAAGCCGAACGAATTCCCACAGCCTGATACACAAAATCGTATTTATTAAAATACATAGTAATAATTTCTTCCTTTGTGTATTGTCTTTCCAGCTGGGTAGCAATGTTCCATTCTTTCACTTTTTGTAGAATCCGGGCAAAAGGATTGTTTGAAACCTGCTCGGTAAACAAAAGTTTAGAAAGTTGTTGGGTTATAGTACTGGCACCACCACGGGTTCCAAGATAAAAAGCAGCTCTAAGTGTTCCTTTTGCATCTATCCCGGCGTGTTTATAAAACCGCTCGTCTTCAGTAGCTACAAGGGCTTCAATGAGATGATCTGGAAGATCGTCATATTTTATAGGCGTACGGTTTTCACTGTAATATTTTCCTAAAGTCTCCCCGTCTGATGAAAAAATTTCTGTAGCGAGATTGGTTTCAGGATTCTCCATTTGCGTTTCATCTGGTAAATCACTAAACCAAGCAGTGAAGAGAAACATGAGTATTAAAAAGAGAATTCCGCCACCAAAGAGTAGCCAGAACCATGTAATATACTTGCCATTACTTTGAGTGTTGTTATCTTTTGTTGTGGTAGATGTTGTTGCCTTTGCCATAGCTTATTTAGTGTTTAAAACAGGTTCTAACCTAAAACCTACTTCTGTAATGCCTTTTAAAGTTTGAATTGGTGTAACGCTACCATTTTGGCGCATTGCTTGCCGGATGTTGATGGTATAATTGCCGTGTTCAGAAAACCTGAAATTTTCCTTGTACCACAGTTTATTCTCCTTTACATCGCCAAAACCATCTCCTAGGTAATTTCCGTTAGGATATGCCATTGTATATTCCAACGTGTCTGTAACTACTTTTCCGTTAGGATGTTGAAGCTCTGTTATTAAAAATAAATTGCTGTACTGGTAATCGCTATTGTTACGTAGGTTAATAAACGCATTATATGTAGAAAACGTATCGACGTCTTTTACTATAAATTGAACGGCGTCATCGTGGGACCAGCCCTCTTTAGGCAGCGTCTTGTAATCATCGTAAATGGCATGGTCGTTACAAGATGCCAATATCAAGACTAAAGCAAGCGCATTGCATACG
>JAGXIG010000090.1 GCA_024635815.1 Salegentibacter sp. | reverse complement strand
TCTTTTGGGAGCTTCGGGATCTTGTGTTAAATCATCACCTACTGGAGTATTTTGTTCAAAATCTTTCTGCAACTCCTCTTCTTCCCTGTCTCTTTCTTCTTTGCTTTTCAGCACTACTTCTTCCTGAAACTTCTTTTCACCATGTTCCAGGCTGTTCATCACCAAACCTACAGCAGTGGCATAAACCGGGCTGGTAGTTTCGGTATCGTTATTTCCTGCCAGGTGCTCGTTTGGATATCCAATCCTGGTATCCATTCCGGTGATATATTCTGCGAGTTGCTTCAAATGCTTCAACTGCGCGCCACCCCCGGTTAAGACCATTCCGGCAATTAATTTCTTCTTTTGTTCTTCGTGCCCGTAGTTTTTTATTTCCAGGTAAACCTGTTCAATAATTTCTACAACCCGGGCGTGAATTATTTTTGAAAGGTTCTTTAAGGTAATTTCCTTAGGTTCCCTTCCACGTAAACCGGGAATAGAAACAATTTCGTTGTCTTTATTTTCCCCAGGCCAGGCAGAACCAAATTTTATTTTCAGTAATTCGGCCTGTTTTTCTATAATTGAACATCCTTCTTTGATGTCTTCGGTAATCACATTTCCTCCGAAAGGAATAACCGCCGTATGCCTGATTATCCCGTCTTTAAAAATGGCCAAATCGGTAGTTCCACCACCTATATCTATTAGGGCAACCCCGGCTTCTTTTTCTTCCTGACTTAATACCGCATTAGCTGAAGCCAATGGTTCTAAAGTCACTGCCGAAAGTTCTAATCCGGCGCTTTTTACACATCTTCCAATATTTCTAATGGAAGAAACCTGGCCAACCACTACGTGGAAATTGGCTTCCAATCTTCCACCATACATCCCGATAGGCTCCTTGATTTCTGCCTGCCCGTCTACTTTGAATTCCTGCGGTAGAACGTGAATAATTTCTTCGCCGGGCAACATTACCAATTTATGGACCTGGTTGCAAAGGCTGTGAATATCATCGGCATCAATAACCTCTTCGGGGTTTGTCCTGGTTATGTAATCGCTGTGCTGTAGGCTCCTTATATGTTGGCCTGCAATCCCAACCACTACATCGCTTATTTTTAATCCGGAATCTGCTTCCGCTTCCTGAATAGCCTGTTGTATAGACTGAATGGTTTGGGTAATATTATTTACTACCCCTCGATGCACACCAAGGCTTTTAGATTTCCCAATACCAACGATCTCCACCTTTCCGTATTCATTCTTACGTCCAATCATGGCCACAATTTTTGTGGTACCTATATCTAATCCTACGGCTATCTCGTTGTGTTCCATAATTTACTTTTTAGTGCAAACAACCTGATCTCCAAATTGTAAATTCACTTTTTTGTAGGTCTCTAATTTCTCGTCTTGTAAAGCTTTTTTATAAAATGCTTTAAAATTATTGAACTTTAAGGCTATGTTTTCGGCCGTACCGAAATATACCTTAAAGTCGAGTTTTCTCATTTCCAGTTCAAATTTATCGCCGGGCAAACGCTGAATACTGGTAATATGCCGCGTTAAAAATTCGTCTTTCTGAATATAATTAACTAAAGGATAGGCCATTTCTACATTACTGGAATCTACTCCCATAACCAGTGGCACTCGTGCAGCATAGTATGGTGAAAGCGGCATTACGTTTCCATTCCTATCTAAATAAAAAGAAGAATTTCCCACTATTCTACCAATGGGTTTACGCTGACTTATTTTAGTTTGGAGTTTCCCATCCAGACTTAAATAAGCTTCAGCATTTTCTATCATATCGTGATTATTCAAAAGGCTTTCTACCCTATTCAAATCTAAAATTTCTTTGTCTATGCCCGCCGCGGCCACATCATTTTGTATCAACAACTTATTAACCGCTTCCTCAGTAACATACAGGTTTTCACCCGTTACAAATTGCACTTTTACCTCGCTCACTTTTCGGGAATTATTCCGTTTTTCGGCAAAACCGAACAGAAATCCCACTAATATGAGCAAAACGGGCAGTTTTATGTAATTTAGCTTAAGCTTCATCCTGCAACGCATTTTTTATAGATTCCACTTCCTCCCCAATACTACCGGCACCCATAAGCACCACCACTTCGGGATTTAAACTTGTTATCTCCTCAATAATATTTTCTTTCTGAATTAATTTCTTTGAATTATTATTTACTTTCTCCAAAAGCCAGCTTGAAGTAACACCTTCAATTGGTAACTCCCTTGCGGGATAAATATCCAGCAACAACAATTCATCAAACAAAGCCAGACTTTCAGCAAAATCATCTGCAAAATCCCTGGTTCTGCTGAATAAATGCGGCTGAAATACCGCCAGTACTTTCTTACCGGGGTGCATTTCCCTAATCGCCTGATTTACCGCAGCGATTTCTGCCGGATGATGGGCGTAATCGTCTATAAGCACCAGCTTATCTGACTTAATTTTATACGAAAATCTTCGTTTAACGCCTTTGAAACTATATAACGCCCTGGCTAGCCTGGGGATTGGGGATCCAAATTGGATAGCCATCGCCAGGGCGGTTATAGCATTTAGCAAATTGTGTTTGCCGGGTAGATTAAACATAAAACCTTTAATAGCTCCGTTTGGAGTTTTAAGATCAAAATGGTAGGTGCCATTTTCGATCTTTATATTTTGTGCCGAATAATTGGCATCGTCTTCTATTCCGAAAGTGGTTCCTTCTAATGGCAAACCATTTTTCACGAATAACGTCCCATTTTCGGGAACCAGTTTTGCGAATTGCCTAAAGGTATTTTCCAGTTCTTCTTTCTTGCCATAAATATCCAAATGATCGGCATCCATAGATGTGATTGCAGCGATATTTGGTGAAAGATGAAGAAAAGACCTATCGAACTCATCAGCTTCAACTACGATAACTTCGTCACCTTTCAGGATTAAATTACTTTGAATATCTTCACTAATACCGCCTAAAAATCCGGTGACTTTGGCGCCGGTTTCTTTAAGTATATGACCTAAAATTGCGGTGGTTGTAGTTTTACCGTGAGTTCCGGCGACTGCAAGGGTGGTTTTTCCTTTAGAAATTAAACCAAGAACAGCAGCCCTTTTCTTCAGCGTAAATCCATTTTTCTCAAAATAAACCAGTTGCTCATGAGATGCAGGCACTGCGGGAGTATAAACAACCAGCGTATTTTCTTTATCTGTAAATTCAGCAGGAACGGCATTCATTTTTTCATCATAAACCACAACAATATCTTCGGCTTCCAGCGTTCTGGTAAGCGAAGTAGATGTTTTATCATACCCGGCAACATTCTTTCCCTGGAACTTAAAGTAACGCGCCAACGCACTCATCCCAATACCGCCAATGCCGATAAAATAAATGTTTTGTATGTGGTTTAAATCCTGCATTCTATTTTTTAAATCTCACGTCATTCTGAATTTATTTCAGAATCTAATTTGTTTAATTATTAATCAATTTTTCTACTTCATCTACGATCCTGGCGGTTGCATTTGGCAAAGCCAGCTTTTTAATGTTTTCTCCCAAAACTTTTTGATTTTCGTCTGAAGCCATTAAAGCGAAAAACTCAGTTTCAAATTTTTCCTCCAGTTCATTTTCCTCCAACATCATCGCGGCATTTTGCTTTACTACTGCCAGTGCATTTTTCGCCTGGTGGTTTTCAGCAACATTTGGAGACGGAACAAAAAGAACCGGTTTCCCCACAATACTTAATTCTGAAACCGTGCCGGCACCAGCCCTGGAAATAATTACATCTGCAGCGCCGTAAGCAAGTTTCATCTCATTCAAAAACAAATGCGTTTGCACTAAATCTGAATTATACTTTTTATATTCTTCGAAATACAGCTTTCCGGTTTGCCAGATAAGCTGAATATTTTCTTCGTTAAACTTTTCTAAATTGGTTTCCACCAACTGATTAATTCTTCTAGCCCCAAGGCTTCCTCCTAAAACCAGGACAACTTTTTTATCGTTTTCCAGTCCAAAATGTGCAAGCGCTTTTTCCCTATTTTGATCGATCTTGAGCAAATCCTGTCTTACCGGATTGCCGGTAATTATAGTTTTTTCAACAGGGAAAAATCTTTTCACTTCTTCGTAAGCGGCACAGATCTTATCGACCTGTTTTGCCAACAGCTTATTGGTAATCCCAGGAAAAGAATTCTGTTCCTGGATAAGGCTAGGAATTCCTTTTGAACTCGCTACTTTTAATAATGGCCCACTTGCGAATCCACCCGTTCCAATTACCACATCGGGTTTAAATTCCCGGATTATTCTTCTGGATTTCGCCAAACTACTCAGGAGTTTAAAAGGAAACATCAAATTGCTAAAAGTTAACTTTCGCTGAATTCCACTAATCCAAAGACCTTCTATTTTGTAACCTGCCTGTGGTACTTTTTCCATCTCCATCCTGTCACTCGCACCAACAAACAATATTTCTGCTTCAGGATAACGCACTTTTATCTCGTTGGCAATAGCAATGGCCGGGTAAATATGCCCGCCGGTGCCGCCTCCAGATAATATTACACGTAAATCCTTTTTCATTTCTTTAAATTTTAATCCCAATTTTGGAATTTAATCACAGACTTTTAATCACATTCCTATCTTTCGCAAATTATTGCGTCCATCATCATGCTGGTTAGATCGCTTCGCTTAAAATATCTAACGGATTTTCATTATCCAATTCCTTTTCAGCTTCTTCGCGTTCTTTCATTTCCTCACGTTTTGCGCTTACGCTCAAAATAATCCCTAATGCCATGCAGGTCATCCAAATGGAAGTTCCCCCACTACTTATTAAAGGCAAAGTTTGTCCCGTAACCGGAAACAACTCCACCGCAACACCCATATTGATCAAGGCCTGAAAAATTATTGGCAGACCAACGCCCATAACCAGTAATTTTCCAAAAACGGTATTGGCCTTTGTGGCTACGATCACAATTCTAAAAAGCAAAAGCAAATACGCCAGCATTACGCCAAAGGCGCCTATTAATCCCATTTCTTCAACAATTATCGCATAGATAAAATCTGAAGAAGATTGAGGTAAAAAATTTCTTTGCACACTTTTACCAATTCCGGTTCCGGCAATGCCACCGGTGGCTATGGCAATTTTGGCTTTTTCAATTTGATAATCGGCTTCCGTATCTTCATCGTTAGAAAAACTTTCTATTCTACTTGCCCAGGTATCTACACGGTTAGGTAAAAGTCCGGGAAAAGCTTTGGCGGTAAGAATGAACATCGTTAACAAAATCAAGCCTGCCGCTACAATAATTCCGAGGTATTTTATTGGATATCCGCCTAAAAACATCAATAC
>JAGXIG010000089.1 GCA_024635815.1 Salegentibacter sp. | reverse complement strand
ATATACTTCTTTTCCATTTACCCGCTCTGCACTTTCCTTTACGGCCCGCATTTCAACTTCGGTAATACCTGAAGGGATACAAATTACCATTCTCAATGCAGGGGTGAACATTTTCTTTTTAAGCGCGGGAATTTCCTTAATGAACATCGTGAGCATTTTCTCACTGGCATCAAAATCGGCAATCACTCCGTCTTTTAATGGGCGAATGGTTTTTATGTTTTCATGGGTTTTTCCCTGCATCATCGCAGCTTCTTTCCCTACTGCGGTTATTTTTCCCGTAGTACGGTCTCGAGCAACAATTGAGGGGCTGTCAACCACCACTTTATCATTATGAATAATAAGGGTATTGGCAGTTCCTAAATCTATCGCTATTTCTTCAATGAGAAAGTCAAAAAATCCCATGCTTTGTTTGGTATTGAGGTTTGGTAAATGTAATAAAATTAATGTTTAAAATGGCGTGTTCCCGTCATCACCATGGCTATATTATTTTCGTTGCAATAATCTATACTTAACTGATCTTTTATAGATCCTCCGGGCTGTATTACTGCTTTAATTCCTGCGTTTCCGGCAATCTCTACACAATCAGGAAAAGGGAAAAATGCATCGCTGGCCATAACTGCCCCGTTTAAATCGAATTTAAAAGATCTGGCTTTCTCAATGCTATGGGTTAAAGCATCTACACGAGAAGTTTGCCCGGTCCCGCTGGCACACAATTGCTTGTTTTTTGCCAAAACAATAGTGTTAGATTTTGTGTGTTTACAGATTTTGGAAGCAAACAACAGGTCAGATAACTCAGCATCTGTTGGTTTATTGTTTGTAGCCTCTTTTAAATCTTCAAGGGCATCTGTTTTATTGTCTTTATCCTGAACCAAAACCCCATTTAAGCAAGTTTTAACTTGTTTCTGCGGAAGTTCTGTTTCTTTCTGAATTAATAAAATCCTGTTCTTTTTTCCTTTCAGAATTTCTTCAGCTTCATTAGAAAATGATGGGGCAATTACCACTTCACAGAATAATTTATGAATTTCTTCAGCAGTAGTTTTATCAATTTCAACATTACTTATTAAAACTCCTCCAAAAGCTGAAACAGGATCTCCTGCCAAAGCATCTATATAGGCCTGGTGAATCGTGTCGCGTTGCGCTAAACCACAAGCGTTATTATGCTTTAAGATAGCAAAAGTTGGTGTTTCACCTTTAAATTCATTGATGAGGTTTACCGCTGCATCAACATCGAGAAGGTTATTGTAAGAAAGCTCTTTTCCGTGCAGCTTTTCAAACATTGCATCAAAATCTCCGTAAAAAGTTCCCTGTTGATGTGGGTTTTCACCATATCGCAATTCTTTACCGGTTTGGATACTTTCTTTATAAGCTTTTACTTCACCTTCCGCATTAAAATAATTAAAAATTGCTGTATCGTAATGTGACGAAATATTAAAAGCTTTACCGGCAAAAAGTTTACGGTCTGCAAGGCTGGTTTCGCCGTTTTTCTCTTCCAGTAAATTTTCAAAATCTTTATAATCTTCTACCGAAGAAATGCAAAGCACATCTTTAAAGTTCTTCGCCGCGGCGCGAATAAGAGAGATGCCACCAATATCTATTTTTTCAATAATATCCTGTTCTGAAGCTCCCGAAGCTACGGTTTTTTCAAATGGATAAAGGTCTACAATCACAATGTCTATCTGTGGGATTTCGTATTGAGCAAGTTCTTTTGCATCGCCTTTATTATCCTGACGATTTAGAATTCCGCCGAAAACTTTTGGGTGGAGTGTTTTCACCCTTCCGCCTAAAATTGAAGGATAAGAAGTTACATCTTCTACAGGTACTACCTCAATTCCAAGATCTTTGATGAATTTTTCGGTTCCACCGGTAGAGTAGATAGTGACCCCCAGATCGTTAAGCTTTTTTACGATAGGTTCCAGGCCGTCTTTGCTAAATACAGAAATTAAAGCAGATTTTGCTTTTTTTAAGTCGCTCATTGTGTTGTGTTTGTTAAAGTGGCAAAAGTAAGTATTTAACCCAAAAACATAAAAGGCATTTACTTTATTTATCGAGAAATTTTGTAACGAATTTTAAACCCGGGCGTCATACCACTAAGCGCATAAAAATCCCGGCTTTATTTAGTCACTAAGTGAGATTTAGAATGTGTCTAGCTGGCGTTAAAAAGTTTTAATTTTTCAATCTAATGCTTCGTGGGTCTGTCCCGAGCTTTACTTACTATGCTGATATATTTACGCGTACTTAAAGAGAGTTTTAATTTTGCGATAAACGCACTTAGAAACAACAAGTTAAGGACATTTTTGTCTTTGCTTGGAGTTACTATTGGGATATTTTCCATAATAGGAGTGCTTGCTGCGGTAGATTCTTTAGAACGCGAAATTAAAGGAAGTTTAAGTGCTCTAGATAACAGTACAATTATTGTAATGCGTTTTTCTTTTGGTCCTACAGAAATCCCACAATGGAAACGACAGCAATTTCCTGATGTTTCTTACGATGAATATCAATTCCTGAAAAGGAGCCTTCCCAATACCGAATCTATAAGTTTTACCATAGGCGTACCCGATGAATCTATAAAGCATCAGGATGTAACCAGCACAGGTGTTGGCGTTGGTGCGGTTACCCACGAATATTACGACATTGAAGCCCTTGAACTGGAAGAAGGGCGTTTCTTTAACGAATCTGAATCTGTTAGTGGTTCGCCGGTAATAGTTTTGGGACACGAAATTGCCAATAATCTTTTCGGTGGCTTTAATGCCGTTGGCCAAGAAGTGCGTATGTATGGCCGTAAATTCACGGTAATTGGTGTGCTTAAAAAACAGGGCGCCAGTTTGTTTGGAGGTTCAAGGGATGGCCAGGTTTTTCTTCCGGTTAATATTGCCAGAAGGGTTTATGGAGATAATAATAAAGGCGTTTTTCCTCAGTTAATTTTAAAGCCTGAAGATGATGTTGATAATGCCGAGTATATCGCAGTTTTAGAGCAGCAACTTAGAAATTACCGCGGAATAAAACCCGGCGATATCAATAATTTCTTTGTAAATCAATTACAGGGTTTTGCCGATTTTATAGATAATATTACCGGTCAGTTGAATTTTATTGGACTTATCATCAGTGGTTTTTCTTTACTCGTTGGTGGCTTCGGAATTGCCAATATTATGTTTGTAAGCGTTAAAGAGCGAACCAATTTAATTGGAATTCAGAAATCACTGGGTGCCAAGAATAAATTTATTCTTTTTCAATTCTTATTTGAAGCGATAATTCTTGCTGTTATTGGCGGACTTGTGGGACTTGGATTGGTTTGGCTGGTTTCACTAGCGGCTTCACAATTTACCGGTGATTTTCAGTTTGTACTCTCACCCTGGAATATGTTTATAGGAACTGCGGTTTCAGCGGTAATCGGATTGATTTCAGGAATAATTCCGGCAATTTCAGCTTCCAAATTAGATCCTGTAGAAGCGATTAGAACGGGAATGTAAAATTCAAGAGAATAGAAAATAGATTTTAGAACAAAGACTTTTCCGGTCTTGCTTCTTTTTTCTATTCTCTCTATTCTTTTTTATGCCTTTAAAACTTCAGCCACTTTTTCATTTACCCATTCTAAAAATTCTTCATCTTCTTTAGAAAAAGGATCTGGGGTGTGAGAATCTATATCAATCTGACCAATATTTTCACCGTTTAAGAAAAGCGGTACAACAATTTCAGCTTTAACGTTAATACTGCAGGCTATATAATTGGTTTGTGCTTTTACATCGGGCACAACAAAGTTTTCATTAGAAACGGCTACCTGTCCGCAAATCCCTTTTCCGAAAGGAATAATTGTGTGATCTGTAGGTTCACCGGCAAATGAGCGTAATATCAGTTCGTCTTTACCACCATTTTTAAAATAAAAACCAACCCAATTGTAATAAGGAATATTTTCTTTTAAAACTTCGCAAACCTGAGATAACCTGTGGTCTACCGATAGATTATCGTTTTCAAGAATCGTTTTAATTTCCGGTTTTAGTTTCTGAAATGGCATAGTTAACATTTTGGTGCAAAAGTATTTAAAAATAATAGTAAGCGCAGGCTCATATTTATATAAATTTGTTAAAAACCCACTCGAAACTTGCTAAAGTTATTCGTTAAATACAAATCGGTACTTCGTTTCATTTTTATGTTTTTGGGAAGTTACCTGGTTTTCACTCTAATCTATAATCTCTATTTAGAGTTTTTTAGATCTCCGGTTTATTACCCTGACTATTTTACCCATCTCGTTGCAAAGCAAAGTGAAGCTTTAATAAATAGTTTTGGGTATAATGCGCAAATTTTGCCACACCAGTCAGAACTTTCCATGAAACTTATTGTGAATGAAGTTTACCTGGCCAGGATCGTAGAGGGGTGCAATGCGATTAGTATAATCATTCTTTTTGCTGCTTTTGTACTTTCATTCTTCGGAAGGCTAAAAGTAACATTGTTCTATTTATTGGCAGGAGCTGTAATTATTTATGCGATGAATATTATTAGAATAGCTATTCTGGCGGTTGGGATTTATGAATATACTGAATATACCGAATTTCTACACAGCATCATTTTCCCGTTAATTATCTACGGCACCGTATTTTTGCTCTGGATAATCTGGGTGCGTATTTATAGCCGAAAACAGAAAGTATGAAGCAATTTATAAGGCTTTTGGGAATTGGGGTTTTAGTTGTTTTACTGGTTTTGGTAAGGCTTTTTGAACATCAGCTTTTTTACGATCCGTTAATTGATTTTTATCGTTATGGCGGGCATTTAGCGATGGAAGTCCCCGAAATTAATTTTTCAAAATTGTTGCTGAACATTAGTTTTCGCTACTGGCTTAATACTTTAATTTCCCTGGTGATCCTTTTTGTTAGTTTTCGCGATAAGAATATTGTAAAATTTGCAGCATTGCTTTTTGCGTTACTTTTTGGAATTGGTCTGGCAACATTCAGTGTCCTTTATTTTAATTTGAATTCAGAAAATGTGATGGGCTTATTTTATGTTCGACGGTTTTTAATTCATCCTATATTTATTCTTATATTACTGCCTGCTTTTTATTATTATCGATTGAAAAAAAGGGAAAACCCATAATATTGAAAGTTATTTCGAAAAACTCGAAAAGGCTTTATATCAAAATTTTACCTATTTTTGTAACTGATGAAAAAAGCTTTTCAACATAGCATTTCTATAGCAATGGCATTTTTAGTGCTGTTTTCAACCTTTTCTTTTACGGTTGATAAACATTTCTGCGGAAGCTTTTTAGTTGATAAAGCTATTTTTGCTGAAGCCAAAACCTGCGGCATGGAAATGGAAACTTCCACTGAAACTTCCTGCTGTAGCAATGAAAAAATAGCTGTAGAAGGTCAGGATGAGTTAAAACACCAATTCGATTCACTAGACCTAAATCAACAACTTTTCCTTACCGGCTTTACTTATTCCTATATTTTCATTTTTGAAGATTTTTCAAAGGAGATTATTCCATTTAGAGATTATTCCCCACCCCTTCTGGTCAAAGACATTCAGCTCGTAGACCAGGTTTTCCTTATTTGATATACATTTTTTAATTATTTGTCAATTCGAGTGATTCCGAAGAAATCGGAATTTTATCGAGAATCTTTTTAACTAAAATAACATTTTTAGCTCCAGGGATTCCTGCAAAATCAAACTCAATTTGACTCCTTTTATTGGTTTGAAATCAGATTATTCTCCTTCTGTTTTTGACCTCAGAATCAAATAATTATCAATGTATACCCACATTCATGTTCAATAAGATTATAAAATATTTTCTTTATAACCGACTGGTTTCCATTTTGCTTTTGGTCTCTTTAATCGGTTGGGGACTGGTAACTGCTCCTTTTGATTGGGACACCGGATTCTTGCCAAGTGATCCTGTTCCGGTAGATGCTATTCCCGATATTGGAGAAAATCAGCAAATTGTTTTTACCGATTGGCCCGGACGTTCTCCGCAGGATATTGAAGATCAAATTACCTATCCGCTTACCAGTTCACTTTTGGGAATTCCGGGAGTGAAATCTATTCGTAGTTCTTCAATGTTTGGTTTTTCCAGTATTTATATCATTTTCGAAGAAGATGTAGAATTTTACTGGTCCAGAAGCAGGGTTTTAGAGAAATTGAATTCTCTTCCTGCCGGCTTATTACCCGATGATGCCCAACCCGCTTTAGGCCCCGATGCTACCGGCTTGGGCCAGGTATTTTGGTACACGCTTGAAGGCCGGGATAAGGACGGAAATGTAACCGGAGGCTGGGATCTTCATGAATTGCGCAAGGTTCAGGATTATTATGTGAAACTTGGACTAAGCGGGGCAAAAGGAGTTTCAGAAGTAGCTTCTATTGGCGGTTTTGTACAGGAATATCAAATTGATGTAAATCCAGATGCGCTTAAAGCCTACGGAATTGGCATCAACCAGGTGATGATGGCGGTTAAAAATTCCAATCGCGATGCTGGTGCAAAGACCTTAGAAGTGAATAAAGTAGAATATCTGGTACGCGGGCTCGGGTATATTGAATCTATTGAAGATATTGAAAATACCGTTGTTGCCGAAAATGATAACACTCCGGTACTTATTAAAGACCTTGGTCGGGTAAGTTTGGGTCCTGCCGAACGTCGTGGGGTTTTGGATAAAGGTGGTGCTGAGGTTGTTGGAGGTGTGGTTGTAGCTAGGTATGGTTCAAATCCCTTAGCGGTTATTCAAAATACTAAAGATAAAATCCAGGAAATATCTTCAGGCTTGCCTTCTAAAACACTTTCCGATGGCACCGAAAGCCAGTTAACTATAGTTCCTTTTTACGATAGAACACAACTGATTAATGAAACCATAAACACGCTGGAGAGAGCGCTTTCTCACGAGGTGCTTATTAGTATTATCGTGATTATAGTTCTGGTTTTAAATCTGCGGGCGTCTATTTTGATTTCCAGTTTACTGCCGGTTGCGGTGCTTATGACCTTTATCGCAATGCGCTATTTTGGAGTAGATGCCAATGTGGTTGCACTTTCCGGGATTGCCATAGCCATTGGAGTGATGGTAGATGTTGGGATTGTGTTTGTTGAAAATACCATTCGCTGGCTCGAAATGCCCGAAAATAAAGATCTCCGCGGAAATAAACTCGCCGGAGTAATCTACAAAGCAACCGCTGAAGTAGCTCCTGCGGTAACAACCGCACTCGCCACCACAATTGTGAGTTTTATTCCGGTGTTCTTTATGGAAAATGCCGAAGGAAAATTATTCCGTCCCCTGGCTTTTACCAAAACCTTTGCCTTGGTTGCGGCTTTCCTTATCGGGGTTTTTGTGTTGCCAATGCTGTCATATTTCTTTTTCAACATTAAAATTAATAAAAAGAAAACCCAGCAAATCTGGAATATCGTTTTAATCGTTTCAGGAATTGCTCTAGCCATTATTTTTAGTTTCTGGTTGCCTTTAGCTTTAACCCTTATTGGAATCGTGAAAATTGTTGAAGACAGGAATCCAAAGTTTTTCGGAAAATACACATATTTGGTAATTCCCGGTTTAATCCTTGCGGTTACCGTATTCTTTCTTGCTGAAGAGTGGATGCCACTTGGCTTTCAGAAATCAGCTTTTGCCAATTATATCTTTGTGATTCTTTTGCTTAGTATCACCTTGGTGGTGTTAATGATGGTAGTGAAATTCTACGAACCCATTTTAAATTGGTGTCTAACCAATAAGGGAAAATTCCTAAGCCTGCCCGTAATTATTATATTTTTTGGAGCGATGATCTGGTTTGGTTTTCCAAAATTATTCGGATTTGTAGCCAACGGATTTGATAAAGTTGGCTGGAATGTGAGAACAACCCAGGTTTGGAGTGGGATGACACATACTTTCCCGGGTGTGGGTAAGGAATTTATGCCATCACTTAGTGAAGGTAGCTTTTTACTTATGCCAACCACGATGCCACACGCCGGGATGGAAGAAACCACCAAAACCTTGAAGCAACTGGATATGGCGGTAACCAGTATTCCTGAAGTTGAGGTTGCGGTTGGTAAATTAGGTCGGGCAGAAACCGCCCTGGATCCCGCGCCAATTTCTATGTTTGAAAATATTATTAATTATAAACCTGAATATATTCATGCGGAAGACGGCTCGATGCAGCGTTTTAAAGTTGATGATGACAACCGTTTTATTCTGAAATCAGGGGACACTTTAACTAATAGTGAAGCTATTCAGCGAGATGTAATCGCTTCAAATTTAATTGAAGATGAAGATGGAAGGTTCTACCGAAACTGGCGAGAACATATTAATAGTCCCGACGACATTTGGAATGAAATTACCAAACGCACAAAACTTCCTGGGGTAACTTCCGCACCAAAATTACAACCCATAGAAACCCGTCTTGTGATGTTGCAAACCGGGATGCGTGCGCCAATGGGAATTAAGGTTTACGGGTCAGATTTGAGGACCATTCAGGATTTTGGAATGGAACTGGAAGAATTACTAAAGGAAGTACCTTCAGTAAAATCTGAAGCTGTTTTTGCCGATCGCGTTGTTGGAAAACCTTACCTGGAAATTGATATAGATCGAAATGCGATTGCCCGCTACGGACTTAGTATTGAAGATGTACAGCAAACTATTGAAACCGCGATTGGTGGGATGGAAATCACTTCAACGGTAGAAGGCAGGGAGCGCTTTCCGGTTAGGGTGCGATATCCACGCGAATTAAGAGACGATCCTGAAAGTATTAAGAACATTCTTATTCCGACTTCAGATGGCGCTCAAATTCCGTTAGGAGAGCTTTCTGAGCTTAAATATGAACGTGGCCCGCAGATGATAAAAAGTGAAGAAACTTTTTTAACCGGCTATGTACTTTTTGATAAACGCGATGGCTTTGCTGAAGTAAATGTAGTAAATGATGCTCAGCAGCATATTCAGAATAAAATTGATGCCGGTGATTTGCAAGTGCCACAGGGAGTGAGCTATAAATTCTCCGGAAATTATGAAAATCAGGTTCGGGCGGTAGAACGTTTGGCAATCCTCATTCCTATTTGTTTGATTATCATTTTCCTCTTGCTCTATTTTCAGTTTAAAAGCATTATTGCATCAACAATCCACTTTTCAGGAGTATTTGTAGCCTTTGCCGGCGGTTTTATTATGATTTGGCTTTATGGGCAGGGTTGGTTTATGGATTTTGATATGTTCGGAACTGATATGCGTAGCCTTTTTCAAATGCAGGAGGTTAATTTAAGCGTAGCAGTATGGGTTGGATTTATCGCTTTGTTTGGTATCGCAACCGATGATGGCGTATTAATGGGAACTTATATTCACCAGGTTTTTGAACGTAAAAATCCGAAAACAGTTTCAGAAGTTCGTGAAGCGGTAATGGAAGCCGGTTTAAAACGGGTGCGCCCCGCAATGATGACCACGGCAGTTACTATAATTGCGCTTTTTCCGGTATTGACTTCAACCGGAAAAGGATCTGATATTATGGTGCCAATGGCCATTCCAATTGTCGGTGGAATGCTGATCCAGATTATGACAATTTTTGTGGTGCCGGTTTTACAGGCCATATGGCGGGAAAATGCAAGCCCCGACACAGACGAAGTTGTTGAAGAATATAATTAGATAAAAGAAGACCTCACAGGTTTCAAAAACCTGTGAGGTCTGGGTCAAAACATAAAGAATGAAAATAAACTCGAAACAATTAATCATAAGCTTGCTTCTAATCCCACTTTGGGGAGCAGTGGGGGTCGCCCAGGATTTGGAAGATTATCTCCAAATCGCTGCAGAAAATAACCCGAAGCTGCAATCGGCTTATACACAGTTTGAGGCGGCACTACAGCAATCCCCACAGGTGGCTTCTCTGCCAGATCCAACCCTAACGGTTAGTGCGTTTGGCAGGATGATAGAAACCCGCTTGGGAGCCCAGGAAACCCGGTTTAGCTTTATGCAAATGTTTCCGTGGTTTGGAACCCTAAAAACAAAAAGGGAAGCAGCCGATTTACTGGCAGAAGCACGATTCCAGGAGTATTTGGCAATGCGAGCCGATTTGTTTTTCGAAATAAAAAAAGCCTATGCTGAGCTTTTCGCTATCGAGAAAACTATTTCTTTAAAAGAGGAAAACCTGGATATTCTGGATTCCTATCGTCAGCTTTCCCTTAGTAAGTTTAGAAGCGGAAGTTCAAAAATGGTGAATGTGGTGCGAGTGGATATCAAGCGGGATGAAGCTTTAACCGAAATTGAACTGGAAGAAGAACAATTAGAAAGTTTAAAAAAGCAGTTTAATTTATTATTGAATAGAGATAGGGAAGCCGAGGTTACCATCCAGGATACTTTGATTTTTAATCCTGAAATTCAGAATGAAATAATTAATGCTGAAGAAGCTTTTAAAACGCATCCTGAACTTACCAAATTTGATAAGGAGCGGGAGGCTTATGAAAGTCGCGCAGAAACAGCTCAAAAAGCGGGTCTACCTAATTTCGGGATTGGTGTAGATTACTCGGTTATTTCAAAACGAACAGATGCAAATCCACCAATGAATGGGCAGGATGCGATAATGCCTATGTTTTCTGTGAGTTTGCCAATTTTTAGAAAGAAATATAAAGCCGCAGAAAAGGAAGCCGAATTAATGCAGGAAGCCGCAATTCAAAATAAAGAAGCTCGAAGAAATCAGTTGCAAAGTGAATTTGAGCAAACTGTGTACGATTTAAACAAAGCTGGGAAACTACTTAAACTCTATGAACGGCAAGTGGAAAGTTCTGGCCAGGCCAATAGACTGTTGATTTCGGCCTTTAGTAATAACGATGGTGATTTTGAAGAAGTGCTTCGAATGAACCAGGATATTTTAATGCTAAAAACTCAGCAAATAGAAGCCTTGAAAGCCGGGTTTACAGCTCAGGCAAAAATGGATTATTTATCAGCTAAAACTGAAAATTACGATGAAACGAATTAATAATATATGGAAAGCTGCCGGGATTCTTATTCTGGGACTTTTACTTGGATACCTGCTTTTTGGCGGAGGAAATGATGTTGAACAAGCTGAAGATCACGATCACTCTGAAATGAGCGAAGATCAAATCTGGACCTGTTCTATGCACCCATCGGTACGCCAAAACGAACCGGGAGATTGCCCAATTTGTGGTATGGATCTTATTCCGGTTTCAGAAGATGAAAACGAACTGGATTCAGATATGTTTGTGATGAGTGAAAATGCACTGAAACTTGCAAATGTAGAGACCCTGGTTGTTGGTACAAACGGTGCTTCGAAGGAAATTCGACTTAACGGAAAAGTTGAGGTAGATGAACGTAACACTTACACTCAATCTACTCATATTCCGGGTAGAATTGAGCAATTGAGTGTAAATTTTACTGGTGAAAAAGTTAATCGAGGCCAGGTTTTGGCCAGCGTTTATTCACCGGAATTGGTGACCGCACAGGAAGAATTATTGCAGGCCGCCGAGATTAGGGGAAGTCAGCCGGAACTTTTTGAAGCCGCAAAACAAAAGCTTAGGAACTGGAAAATTAGCGAGGCTCAAATCAATAATATGCTAAACAGAGGCGAAACTATAGATCGTTTTCCGATT
>JAGXIG010000088.1 GCA_024635815.1 Salegentibacter sp. | reverse complement strand
GGCTGAAAGACAATCGTCAAATAACAAGATCTTTGGATCGTGAATAATGGCTCGTGCAATAGAAACCCTTTGCTTTTGTCCGCCGGAAAGTGTGATGCCGCGTTCTCCCAGCACGGTGTCATAACCTTTGCTGAACCCAACGATGTTTTTATGGACCGAAGCATTTTTAGCGGCTTCAAAAATCTCCTCGTCGCTGGCATCGGTTTTTCCGAACTTGATATTGTTTTTAATTGAATCGCTAAATAAAAAGGCATCCTGCGGAACGTAACCAATGCTGTTTCTTAGGCTATCCAGGTTTAGATTTTGAATATTCTTCCTGTCTATACAAATTTCCCCTTCTGGCACATCATACAAACGGCCAATAAGCTCGAGAATAGTAGATTTTCCTGCACCGGTTTTCCCAATAATAGCAAGGGTTTCCCCGCTACTTACTTCAAAAGAAACATTTTTGAGGGCGGTGATATTGGTATCATCGTAAGTGAAACTCACATTTTTAAAGGCAATACTTCTGTGAACTTCATCAGGTGTTTCTTTCTTGTTGGTGATTTCAGGAGCTTCCTTTAAAAATTCATTGATGCGTTCCTGAGAAGCATCAGCTTGTTGCACCAAAGAAGTCACCCAACCAATAGAGGCGATGGGCCAGGTAAGCATATTTACATAAAGGAGAAATTCAACAATAACCCCAATATTTTCAATTTCACCATTTATATACTGGTTACCTCCAACATAAATTACCAGCACATTACTAATTCCTATTAGTAATACCATAAGCGGAAAGAAAAAGGCCTGAACTTTTACCAGGTCAATATTTTTGTCCCGGCTTCCGTTGGCCAGGTCCACAAAATTATAATTGATCTGATTTTCCATCCCGTAAGATTTTATCACGGCTATTCCACTAAAGCTTTCCTGTGTAAAAGTATTGAGCCTGGAAAGGTATTGCTGCACCACGGTACTGCGTTTATGAATCGCAACACTTATTTTATAAATAGAAAATGCCAAAACGGGGAGTGGTGCTACCGTATATAAAGTGAGCTCTGGCGCTGCCTGAACCATAAAAATTAAAACAACAACAGTAGAAGTAAATGTGGTGACCGTATACATAATGGCCGGCCCAAGGTACATTCGCACTTTACTTACGTCCTCACTAATTCGGTTCATCAAATCCCCGGTACGGTTCTTTTTATAAAAATTAAGTGAAAGATCCTGGTAATGCTGGTAGATTTCGTTTTTAAGATCAAATTCAATATAGCGGGAAACCACAATAAAGGTTTGTCGCATTAAAAAAGTAAGGAATGCTGCGACTAAAGTAGCTCCTATTATTAATGCGATGTTTATAGCGAGTTCGGTTTGGAGTACTTCCATTGTACTTATTTCGCCATTTATATATTGTTCTATCGCATCAGTAGAATCACCAATAAGTGGAATATAATACAGTGCGAAAATACGGGCAACTATGGTTATTACGAGACCAATTAATAATTTCCATTTATACTTCAGGAAATATTTATTGAGGTGCTTAAGGTTTTTCATCTAAAAGTAAAAAAAGCTAAATTTTGAGGATATGTCATTTTAACACGTTTTAAAAACCTCTTTGTTGAAATATTCTTTATTTTTGCATTGTGATTTTCAGAAAAACGAAAACGCTAATTTATAAAATGTAACAAGTTATGCAAGTTGATGTTCTAAATGCAAATGAACTAAAGAAGTCTGCACCAGTATTCGGTCAACTCTCTTTTGACAACCACGAACAAGTGGTTTTTTGCAACGACAAAGATACAGGTTTAAAGGCAATTATTGGTATTCATAACACGGTTTTAGGACCAGCACTTGGTGGTACCAGAATGTGGAACTACAGCAGTGAGTGGGAAGCATTAAACGATGTTTTACGCCTTTCACGAGGAATGACTTTTAAAAGTGCAATTACCGGTTTAAATCTTGGTGGCGGGAAAGCCGTAATTATAGGTGATGCTAAAACACAAAAAACTCCTGAACTAATGAGTAGTTTTGGACGTTTTGTAGATTCCCTTAGCGGAAAATATATCACCGCGGAAGACGTGGGAATGGAAACTGCAGATATGGATACCGTACGTGAAGTTACTAAATACGTAACCGGAATTTCTGAAGATAAAGGTGGTGCGGGAAATCCATCTCCAATTACCGCTTACGGTGTTTTTATGGGAATAAAAGCCGCTGCAAAACATAAATTTGGAAGTGACGATCTGGAAGGAAGATCTGTTTTGGTTCAGGGAATTGGTCACGTTGGTGAAACCCTTGTAGAACATTTAACTCAGGATGGTGCTAAAGTTTTTATCAGTGATATTAACGAAGAACGTCTTGAAGCAGTAAAAAATAAATATGGTGCTATTATTTATCAAGGCGCCGATGTATATGGAGCCGAAGTTGATATCTATGCGCCTTGTGCACTTGGAGCTACCATTAACGATGATACGGTAAACCGAATTAAAGCTAAAGTAATTGCCGGCGCAGCGAATAATCAGTTGGCCGATGAGCTTACTCACGGAAAGATCCTTAGGGAAAGAGGGATTGTTTACGCTCCAGATTTTCTAATTAATGCCGGCGGAATTATAAATGTTTACGCCGAATTAGAAAATTACAATAAAAAAGAAATTATGCGTAAAACTGAAAATATCTACAATACAACCCTGGAAATTCTTGCAAAAGCAGATAAGGATGATATGACTTCACACTTCGCAGCCTTAAAAATTGCACAGCAGCGAATTGATGATAGAAAAAAACAGAATTTGAAGTAGTCAATTTCAAAAGTTTGGTATTTTTGCAAGGCGAAAGAATATTCTTTCGCCTTTTCTAATTCTAAAAAGTTCTTTTACACTTATGTTGACAAGAAGACATATTCGGGTTAAAGTAATGCAATCACTCTACGCCTTTAACCAAAGCCAAAATGACAACCTGGGAACCGAAGAGAGATTCCTGCTTAAAAGTATGGAAGAGATGTACGATCTTTTTCTGGTACAATTGAGCTTAATAGCCGAATTAAAAGGCCAGGCCGAAAACTTTTTAGAAAAATCTCAACAAAAGCACCTTGCTACCAGCGAGGATAAAGACCCAAACAAAAAATTTGTTTCCAATGCTATTTTTGAGATTCTTGAGCATAATGAAAGCTTGCAGGATGCACTGGAATCAAGAAAAATAACGCACTGGAAAAGGGACGATGATTATGTGAAAATTATCTGGCAGGAATTAAAAAAGAGCGACATCTATGAAAATTACATGGTAACCCGCGATTCCAGCTTTAAGGAAGATAAGGCATTTATTACTGCTATTTTTAAAGAAGTTATTGCACCCAACGAAAAACTTTACGATTACCTGGAAGATGCAAAACTTACCTGGGTAGACGACCTACCGCTTGTGAATACTGCGGTACTTAAATTCCTTCAGAAATTAAAGCCGAATTCTGCTGAAAACATGAAGCTTGGAAAGCTTTATAAAAATGAAGATGATAAGGATTTTGCTAAAGAATTATTCAGAAAAACTTATTTGAATGATGATGTTTTGGCCAAAGAAATGCTTGGGAAAACCCCTAACTGGGACAAAGACCGAATCGCAGAAATAGATATGATTCTCATTAAAATGGCGATATGTGAATTTTTAAAATTCCCTTCAATCCCGGTAAAAGTTACGATTAACGAATACCTGGAACTTGCCAAGGAATACAGTACCCCGAAGAGTAGTATCTTTATAAACGGAGTACTGGATAAACTTTCAAAAGAGTATCAGGAAGATAACAAGTTAAATAAAGTAGGGCGAGGCCTTATGTAGTCAATAAATTTTCTTAATTTTAAAAATTAATTTATAAAGTTCATATTATGAAAAATGGAATCTTAATGTTAGCTGCAGTAGGGGCACTGCTTTTTACTTCTTGTAAAGACAACAACGATAACGCCTCAGAAAAAGTTAAAGCCGAAAATGTAGAAAGCGCTGCAGAGCGTGATGCACAGGCCACGGTTTATCCAAAAATGGAATTCGCAGAATCAGAACATGATTTCGGGAATATTCCTAAAGGAGAAAATGTAGAACATACTTTTACATTTACTAATACAGGCCAGGCGCCATTGGTAATCACCAATGCAAAAAGTACTTGTGGTTGTACAGTACCTTCTTACACAAAAGAACCTATCCAGCCGGGAGAAACTGGCGAAATGTTGGTTAAATTCAACGGTTCTGGAAATGGACAGGTAACTAAAACAGTTACAGTAACTGCAAATACAGAAGCCGGTACAGAGCGTCTTAGGATTAAAGCCTTTGTAGAAACCGAAGAAAATGCTAGCTAGTAAATGGATCAATTAACTCAGTTTGCCCCAATAATATTAATGTTTGTGGTTGTATATTTTTTTATGATACGCCCACAAATGAAAAAAGCTAAACAGGAACGTAATTTTGCTTCTGAATTAAAGCGTGGGGACCGTGTGGTAACCAAAAGTGGAATGCACGGCAAAATAGTTGACTTTAGCGAAAAAAACAATTCGGTAATTATTGAAACCGGAGCAGGAAAAATAACTTTTGATCGTTCTTCCATTTCTATGGAAATGAGTAAAAAACTCAACGAACCGGCAAAGCCAGAAAAAGAAAGTAAGGCAAAAGCCATTAAAGAAAAGAAATAGTTTTTCTGTTTTAATCAATAGAATTTAATTCCCCGAGGCAAAACCTTGGGGAATTTTGTTTTTAAGAAAAGCTGTGAAAAAGTATTTCTTATGTTAACCTGTGTCCCGAAACTTCGGTACTGTGCCAGAGCCTGCTTCGAGATTTGTACGGAGTTCTAATAACTTAGATCCTGAAATAAATTCCTTTAGACTTGCAAGAGTAAAAAATCAGTAATTTTAGGATTGAAAAAGAGTAGGCTAACTATAACGAGTTCCAGTTAAAGAAACTATATCCTGATTCAGTACCTACTCTTTCCCTAAATAGTAACTCAAATAGAAATTCGGGATTAAAAGCCCATTATCAAGGAATTGAGTCCTATTTAATTTCAATCCATTCATAACTAAAATCAAAATTATGAAAAATTCATTGACTTTTGTGGGAATTGACATCAGTAAAAAAACATTGGACATTTGCTCTTTGCAAGGCCAAAAGAAACGGGTGAAGCGTATTGGTAATAATAAAAAAGCTATAAAAGCCTTTTTTCGTTCTTCAGAGCCACAACAATTGAAAGTTTGTTTTGAGAATACTGGCCGGTATGGACGCAAGATTGTTGAAGTCTTAACCTCTTTAAATATTACTTTTTATGAAGTAAACCCCTTGCATTTACATAAAAGTATTGGGCTTACCAGAGGGAAAGATGATATTGTAGATGCCTTTCGGATTGCTAAATTTCTAGAGAAGAACCACAAAGATCTTAAACCTTATCAAAAGCCGGAACCGGGAATAGAAAAGCTAAAGGCACTTATGTCCCATAGAAACCTATTGATTAAGCAAAGGGCACAGCTTAAAGCAAAAAACAAAGAAAACCTACTGATTGTAGATCTTAACTTGCCACAACTGGAAGAGCACGGAGCTGAGCTAATTAAATTGCTAACAGAGAAAATAAAACAAACCGAGAAGTTAATAACTGAGGTAATTGAGCAAAACGATGTGCTGAAAAACCAATATCAGTTAATTAATGCTATTCCTGGAGTAGGGCCTATTTTATCGTGGAATATGTTGATTAAAACAAATGCGTTTAAATC
>JAGXIG010000087.1 GCA_024635815.1 Salegentibacter sp. | reverse complement strand
GAACTACTGCAAGACCATTCTTAACGTTATTTCTAATGCGTTTGTATGCGCTAATAAGGCGCTCCTCAATCTGGCTTTCAAAATCCTGAGATTTTTTGCTCAGCATTTCTTCTTCTTTTTGAGTTTCAGCAAGAATTGCATCCAGTTCCCCTTTTTTGTGGGTTAAATGTTTTTCCCTATCCGTTAACCGCTCTTGAGTTTGTGCGATTACCTCCTTTTTTTGCTCTATTTGAGCGCGGTATTCTTTAATATGCTTTTCTGCAAGTTCAATTTCCAGTTCCTGGAATTCAACTTCTTTACTAAGTGCATTAAATTCGCGGTTGTTACGCACGTTTTTTTGCTGCTCAGCATACTTTTTCATGGTCACTTTAGACTCATCAATAAGATTTTTCTTGCTCTTTATATCGTTCTCGATTACCTCAATATCGGCATCCATCTTGTCCAAACGCTTGCTCAATCCGGCTACTTCATCCTCCAAATCTTCCACTTCTAACGGAAGCTCTCCGCGTACGTTCCTTATTTCGTCAATTCTGGAGTCAACCAGTTGAAGGTCGTACAACGCTCTTAACTTGTCTTCTACAGTAACATCGTTCTTTTTTGCCATAGTTATATATACTTGATTGGATTGGTGTTTGTCTCTCCTAAAATAAGTGCAAAATTACTAATTTTTTTTGTAAGATAAGAATGTAATAAATCTTTTGTGTATTGCTCACTTTCATAATGACCTATATCGGCTAAAATGAAGTCTTTATCAGCTTTGTAAAAGTCGTGATACTTTAGATCGGCAGTAAGGTAAATATCGGCGCCGGCGGCTTTAGCCCGGTTAATAGCAAAACTTCCGCTACCTCCCAAAACCGCTACCTTTTTTATCGGTTTTCGACGGAATTCAGAATGCCTTATACAGCCGCAATTGAATTCATTTTTTATACGTTCTAAAAAGCTTTTTTCATCTTCAGGAGATTGTAATTCACCAATCATTCCCATCCCTAAATGCTGATTTTTATTTTCTAAAGGAGTTACTTCATACGCTACTTCTTCATAAGGATGTGAACTAAAAAGGGCTTGAAGTATCTTTTTTTCTAAATGGACGGGATAAATAAGTCCGATTTGCGTTTCTTCTTCCAGATGTACTTCCCCGTGTTTTCCAATAACGGGATTAGCTTCCTCATTAGGTTTAAAACTTCCCTCTCCTTTTAGGTTGAAACTACAATTATCATAATTCCCAATACTACCTCCACCGGCTTCAAAAAGGGCTTTTCGAACTTCTGAAGCCTGTTCATTGGGGACAAAAGTTGTGAGTTTCTTTATGCTGTTTTTCCGCGGAATTAAGATGTCCCGGTTTTTAAGACCTATTTTTTCAGAAATCATATCGTTCACACCTTTATACTGATTGTCCAATGCCGTATGAATGGCGTAAATAGCGATATCGTTTTTAATCGCCTTAATTACTGTTTTTTCAACATAATCTTTTCCGGTAAGTTTTTTTAATCCCGAAAATATAATAGGATGAAAACTAATAATTAGGTTGCAGTTTTTCTCAATAGCTTCGTCTACAATACTCTCCAAAGTATCTAAAGTGATAAGCGCACCGGTTACAGTTGCGTTTTTATCACCAACCAAAAGACCAACATTATCAAAATCTTCGGCGTATGCAGGTGGTGCGAATTCTTCAATTAAATCAATAACTTCTTTTACAAGCATCTTGTTTTTCGGTTTTTATAAACGTAGCAGGTTGCTTTTTATTAATTTCGTAGTAGTTGTAATTTCAGCCCAACTTCAAATATAATTATTATAGCCCGCCCTTTATGAAGATTTTACGAAAAATGCTGATTCCTTTTGCATTATTATATGGTTTTATCACCTGGTCCAGGAATTTGTTTTATAACTCCGGAATTCTGAAATCTAAAACTTATGATCTCCCCGTAATATGTGTGGGAAACCTAAAGACAGGAGGAACGGGTAAATCTCCAATGATAGAATATTTACTTAATTTTTTACTATCAGATTTCAAGGTTGCGACTTTAAGCAGAGGTTATAAGCGAAGCAGTAAAGGCTATAAACTTCTAAGAGGAGAAGAAGCCGCAGCCAAAGTAGGGGATGAACCCTTACAATTTAAAAGAAAGTTTAATGAAGCCATGATTGCAGTAGATGCCGATAGGCAAAACGGAATTGCGAAGCTTCTAGAGCAAAATGCTGAAATAATATTACTGGACGATGCTTTTCAACATAGAAAAGTTAAATCGGGGCTTAATATCCTACTCACGGCCTACGGAGATCTTTATATAAACGATTTTATGCTGCCTACCGGGAATTTACGCGAACCAACAGTGGGAGCAGACCGGGCTAAAATAATAGTAGTTACTAAGTGTCCTCCAAAACTGACGCAACCGGAAATGGAATCGATTAGGCGTAAACTGAAACTACAGAACTACCAGCAACTTTATTTTAGTTTTATAGCTTATGATAAAGAAATAATTTCTGAAGGCACCAAAGAGAAATTACACAATTTAAAGGACAAAAAATTTACGCTGGTTACCGGAATTGCAAATCCAAAGCCGCTTATAAATTATTTGGAAAAAAAAGGACTTGATTTTAAACATCTCGCCTTTAAAGATCATCACAATTTCACTGAAGCCGAAATAACGCAATTAAAAAATGAGCCACTGCTCTTAACCACCGAAAAAGATTACGTACGCTTGCATAATAATTTTAGCAGCGGACAACTATTCTACTTACCAGTAAAAACGGCATTTTTAAATAAAGAAGCAGAATTTCAGCAGGAAATATTAAAATTTGTACATAAAAAATGAGGTGAATTCACATCGCATTTTTGTTTTGGCCAATTCAAACTATATATGTATTCTTTGGTATATAATTCAGTTAACCAGTAAGTTACAAAGCGTATGCCAAGGATTAAACTGTGCTTTCTTTAAATGCTAATTGCCTGTTGATTTTCAGGAAGAATTCTTCAGTTTTATAAGGCTTCGGAATTATCTCACTAAAACCATTCAAAAAGAATTCATCTAAATTTTCATCTAAAGTAACCGCAGTTAAGGCTACTATGGGGATTTCAGAATTAAATTTCCTGATCTCTTTTGTGGCTTCAATGCCGCTAATTCCCGGCATATGTATATCCATTAGAATAAGGTCGTATTCTTTTTCTTTGGTCTTTTCTATAGCGATAGTTCCATTATCGGCAACTTCACAAATCACCTCATGTTTTTCCAGTATCTTCCGGGTAATCATTTGGTTTATCTTATTGTCTTCAACGATAAGAATCTTCTTTCCTTCTAATTTATCTTCAACCGGTTTAGTTGCGATTTGCGGACTGTTATTGAGGTTTTCCTCGGTTTCTTTAGCTTCAAATTTTAACTGAAAAGCAAATGTAGATCCTTTGCCCAGTTCACTCTCTAAATTAATTTCACTTCCCAGTAAACTGAGCAGGTTTTTTACAATTGAAAGCCCCAGTCCCGTGCCGCCAAATTTGCGATTAATTTGCGTAGAACCCTGGGTGAAATTCTCAAAGATGGCTTTTTGCTTTTCTTTGGTAATTCCTTCGCCATTATCTTTAATTTCAAAATCGAGTAAGACGGTATTTCCCTCCCGGCTGTTTTTAGAGACATTGATCCATATATCTCCATCTTCAGTAAATTTTATAGAATTCCCTATTAGATTTATTAGAATTTGAGATATTTTTAGTGGGTCTCCCTTTAATTCTTGAGGGATAGACTCATCATAATTAAAATGGATCTCCGTATTCTTTTCATCGGCTGAATTTTTTAGAGCAACCAAGACATCAGAAATACGTTTTTCAAGATCAAAAGAAGCTTCCATGATCTCTACTTTATTGGCTTCAAGTTTATTTAGGTCTAGAATATTATTAATAAGAGAAAGCAAATATTCCCCTGAAAATTTAAGCGAATTCAAATGTTCTTTTTGATTTTCGGTAGGACTTTCTTCTAGTAATAAATGGGTGAGACCGGTTACCGCATATAAAGGAGTTCTTAGCTCGTGAGTAATGGTAGAAAGGAATTGCGCTTTGGCCAGGGAGGCTTTTTCAGCATTTTCTTTAGCTTTGGTCAATTCGGTATTTTTCTTCTGTAACAACTCGTTAGCGCGAGCCCTTAGGTTGTTGTTCTTGTAGAGAGAAAGCGTTAACAGCGATAAAATTGTGATAAGGGCCACACTTAGGATGGTAGTGAGTTTATTCACTTTAAGGTTTCTTTCTTGCTCTGCATTTTGCAGGCTTAACTCGTTTAAACTACTCTGCAAAGCATCTACTCCAAATTTAGCATTAGCTTCTTTTGCGAGAACTACATTGTTCATGGCAATAATAGAATCTTTCCGGGAATAGCTTTTTTGGATATAGGCTAAAGAGGTTTTATAGTCCCCGCTCTTTTCGTAAATCTTGCTTAGCAGTTTATTGGCGCTCATAATCATTCCTCCAAAATTTTGAGCATAAGCTATGTCCAGAACTTTTTGGCAGTTTTCTTCGGCCAACTTATAATTTTCTGAATTGATATAAGCTCTGGCAGTATAATAGTGAAGCCGGGAAATTTCATACATATTATCAGACCCCGCGAGTTTATCTTTTGCTTGTTGTAAAAGGTTCAGGGCATTGCCAACCTCTTCTTGAGAGTTTAAGATATTTATGGCGCGGTTTAAGGCGACAATTCCAAGGTATTCCTCGTTATCTAATTTTGAATATAATTCTTCTGCAAGATTGAGATAGTTATCGGCCCTGGTTTTATCCTTTTGAGCCATAAATATTTTTGCGAAATTCACATAGCTATAGGCCAGGCCTTCTTCATCCTTAATCTCTCTTTGTATTGAAATTGCTCGTTGTAACTCGGTTATCGCTTTATCAAAATCGTGTCTGAGATAATAAAGTTTAGCTAAAATACTGCTAGATAGAGCAATAAAACGTTTATCGTTTATAGATTTTGAAAGATCCAGGGAAGAATTTAATTGCTCAATGGCATTGTCAAAATCCAACATATTTACCGAAACTTCGGCATCGTTAAGTAATTGTTGAATTCTCTCGTTGGTTATTTGAGAATCTTCGGTTTCATCTTGCTGAATTGCATAAGTGAGCGAGCACCAAAATGCGAAAAGTAGTATAAAAGTAAAGTTCTTCATTCAGGGGAATTGAGCTAAACGCTTAATTGAGCTAAATATAGCTATTTATCCTTAATCATTGAAATTAAATCGATAAGACGACTGGAATACCCGATTTCATTATCGTACCACCCAATAATTTTAACTAATTTTCCACTTATTACCGAAGTCATTTGTGCATCAAAAATACAAGAATGCGGGTTATTATTAATATCTATAGAGACGATAGGATCTTCAGTATAGCTAAGAATTCCTTTCAGATAAGTTTCGGAAGCTTTCTTAAAAAGCGCGTTTATGGCTTCAATATTGGTTTCCTTACTTACATTAAGGGTCATATCGGTAAGGGAACCATTAGGAACAGGAACTCTAATACCGCAGCCGCCAATAACATCGCTAATATCCGGAAAAATACCGGTTAAGGCTTTTGCTGCGCCTGTAGTGGTAGGAATTATGGATTGTGCCGCCGCCCGGCTTCTCCTTAGGTCACGATGAGGTTTGTCGTGCAGACTTTGGTCTGAGGTATAGGAATGTATTGTAGTAATATAAGCTTGCTCTATATTATAATTCTCGTGAATCAATTTCAGCATTGGAGCTGCGTTGTTGGTAGTACAGCTGGCATTGGAAATTATCGTTTCACTACCATTAAGAATATGTTCATTCACTCCTAAAACCACCATTTTAATCTGATCGTCTTCCGGTGGAACCGATAAAATCACTTTTTTAGCACCATTGGTAATATGATGTTCAAGAACTTTTGAAGTCTTAAATTTTCCGGTAGATTCTATTACTGTATCAACTTCATATTTGCTCCAGTCTAAATCTTTTGGGTGGGAAGCGTTTAAAAGTGGAATTGACTCACCGTTTACTATAATATTATTCCCTTCGCAAGAAATATCAGCTGGGGAAACACCGTGAATGCTGTCGTATTTTAATAAATGGGCAAGGGTTTTAGCATCAGCCAGGTCGTTTATTGCAACTACCTTGATGCTCTCATTTTCGATTAAAAGCCTAAAGAGGCTGCGCCCAATACGGCCAAAACCGTTTATGGCAATATTGATGCTTTTATTCATTTAGTTTTGGAAAAAACTTAGTCGATATGTTTGTGAGCTTTATATGAAGAACGAACCAGGGCACTACTTTCTACGTGACGAAATCCAAGATCAAGACCAATAGCCTCGTATTTCTTAAATTGGTCTGGCGTAATAAATTGTTTTACCGGTAGGTGCTTTTTGCTCGGTTGTAAATATTGGCCAATAGTTATCACGTCTACATTTACACTTCTTAGATCGTGCAGGGTTTGAATAACTTCATCTTCCTGCTCGCCAAGACCAAGCATAATTCCAGATTTGGTTCTATTTATTCCCTGATCTTTTAGGTAACGAAGCACTTCAAGACTACGATCGTATTTCGCCTGAATTCTAACTTCGCGGGTTAGTCTTTTTACGGTTTCCATATTATGGGACACCACTTCTGGCATTACTTCTACAATACGGTCTATATTACGCTCATTTCCCTGGAAATCTGGGACAAGAGTTTCTAAAGTGGTTTCAGGATTCATTCGGCGAATGGCCTTTACGGTTTCTGCCCAAATAATAGATCCCATATCTTTAAGATCGTCGCGGTCTACACTGGTTACTACGGCGTGCTTAATGCCCATAATTTTAATAGAACGTGCTACTTTCTCGGGTTCGTCCCAGTCTACCGTTTCGGGGCGGCCGGTTTTTACACCGCAAAACCCGCAGGAACGGGTACAAACATTCCCTAAAATCATAAAGGTAGCCGTACCTTCACTCCAGCATTCACCCATATTTGGGCAACTACCCGAAGTACAAATGGTATGCAAATCATATTTGTCTACCAGGCTGCGAAGTTCGGTATATTTTTTACCGGTTGGAAGTTTTACCCTTAGCCATTTTGGTTTGGCTTTTGGTTTTTCTTTTACGGGGCTTATAGTGTCTGTACTCATAGTAAAATTCTAGGTTTCAAAGATACAATAATCTATTGAACTGAATAAATTAGACTGTTAAGTCGGTGATAACTTACCTCTGTTTTCTACCTTCAATAATTTCGGCGAGTAACTTTCTAGCTCTCAGGAGTTTAATCTTTACATTATTCATAGGTTCATCCAGGCTTTCAGCGATTTCTTTATAAGATTTCTCCTGAAAATACCTAAGGTTGATCACTTCCTGATAATGTGGCTTTAATTGTTTAATATCGGTAAGCAGTTGCGCTAAATGCTGTTCACTGATTAATTTATCTTCAATAGTAGGGGTTTCATCGGCGATGCGGTAAACCTTATCACTTTGATCTGAAGTGGTTTGAGACCTGATAGAAGATTTTTGCTTCCGAAGCATATCTACGTGAATATTCTTTGAAATGGCGATAAGCCAGGTGCTAAAAGAATAATCTTCATCAAAAGTTTCAATTCTTTTAAAAGCCTTGGAAAAAGTTTGGATGGTAATATCTTCAGATTCGTAGGCGCTTCCAGTTTTTTTAAGCTGAAACCCGTAAACGTTATCCCAAAATGTATCGAGCAGATAATTAAAAGCCGACTGACTCCCTTTTTTGGCAGCTTTAATTTTAGTAAGTAGCAATTCGTGATTTATTTCCAATGCGTAGGTTTTGAAACGCTGTTTGCTATAAATATGCCAAATTGGGTAAATATTAAAAATACTTCTAAAAACGGAAATAACCAAACCACATCTGTCTCCTGAACTTTTTGCGCCGATTTAGCGTAGACAACTGCTTGCACCAACAAAACCAACCCTGCAGCCCCTAAAACCAATTGCCAATGAAACTGAAGTACTAATAGGACTGCCAATAAGATCCAGAAAAAGAATCGGGAAGCATAAAATAAACCCAGTAAAACCTTGTCTTTTGTTTTGTAAAATCCGGCTACTGAAGCGTGCCTTCTTTTTTGTTGAAACCAGGATTTTAAATCGGTTTTTGGAACACTTCGCGTGCTGGCTTCGGGGTGATGGCAAATAAAAGTATTGTCTTCGTTGCCTCCTTCATTTACAAAAAGATCATCGTCACCTGATCGCAGGTGCAAATGATTCGCAAATCCCTTTTGATCATAAAATTGTTTGGAGGTATAAGCAAGATTCCTGCCCACCCCCATATACGGATTTCCTAATTTTGCATATGAAAAATACTGAATTGCGGTAAGCAAGGTTTCAAAGCGAATGAGTTTGTTTAGTAATGATCTACTGTTTTTGAAATAGCCACCATAACCAAGAACAATGCTTTTTTCTTCCTGAAATCCGGTAGCCATATGTTTTATCCAATTTCTGCTTTGCGGAGCGCAATCAGCATCAGTAAAAATTAAATAAGGATTTCTAGCTTTTTTAATTCCCAGAGTAAGTGCGTATTTTTTATTGGCCCAAAAGGCTTCATTATTTTGTACATCTACCAGTTTCACCCTGCCATCTAAAGCCTGGAAATTTTCAATAACTTCTAAAGTTTCATCTTGAGAAGCATCATTTATTACAATTACTTCAAAATCGGGATAATCCTGATCCAGGATAGGAGGAAGGAAATTTTTAAGGTTTTCGGCTTCATTTTTTGCGCAAACAATTACCGAAACCGGCAGGTTTAACTTACCGGGATTTTTAGTTTTATCATTTGCAAATGCGAAAAAGGCCAGATAATAGACCAGGATAATTAAGGAAAATAATAAGAAAAACCCCAGTAAAAGTGTTGCCATTTAGTCTAATTAGCCGCCTTTTTTTCTTCTCCAGAGCAATCAGACATTTCATCGGGCATTTTTCCGCAGAAACTGCAGGCCTCGCCCTCTTTATTTAAAAACGGACTTTGGCTTGCGCAGGTTCCTGCAAATTTACCGTCTTTCTTTCCCCATATTTTTATGGCAATTCCGGCAAAGGCCAGTCCTAAAAGTACTATTGTTATCAAAAATAATTGCATAGCTGTATTTTTTCTAAAACCTCCTTTTTCAAAGAAAGTTTTTATTTTAATAATTCCCCGAAACAATAGGGATATTACTACTGCAAAAATAACAATAAAATGACGTTTAGGAAAATTAAGGGGAATATTAGTATAAGCTTTACACAATTTAACTAAAATTTAATTGTAAAACGCTGTTTATGTCAGGTTTAGGTAATAAATTAGTTAGTTTAAACCACTAAAAACTAAACTTATGAAAACCAAAATTTTATTAATACTCCTGGCTGCGTTTGCCTTCAGTTTTACTTCGTGTGAAGACACTAAAAAGAAAGAAGAGGAAAAAGCAAAAATGGAGCAGGCTGAGGCTGAACGTCAGGCTGAAATGCAAGCTGAAGAAGAACGAATGGAAATGGAATCTAATAGTATTGCAGCTAAGGCAATGGCAACCGATTCTTTAAGTACCTTAGTTAGCGCACTTCAAAATGCAGATCTTGCAACTACATTTACTGAAGATGAAGGTCCGTATACCGTTTTTGCACCTACTAACAGCGCATTTGAAAAAGTTGATAAAGCTACTTTAGACGAATTGATGAAAAGCGAAAATAAAGATCAATTAGCTACAGTGTTGAAGTATCACGTAATAGATGACGAAATTACTGCCTCCGATTTGAGCCAGATGATAGAAGATGGAGATGGCGAAGCAAGTTTCTCTACAATGGATGGAGCAGAACTTAAGGCAATGATGGACGGTGATAATATTGTTCTTCAGGATGAAAACGGAAATAAAGCAACTATTATCGCTACAGATATTGAAGCTTCTAACGGAATGGTTCATTTAATCGATGCCGTTGTTATGAAAAAAGCTTCTTAGATTACAATCAGATAAATTGATTTCAAACTTAACCGCTGGCATTAGCCAGTGGTTTTTTTGAATTTGTATAAATAAAAAAGCTTCATTTTCCCTAAGGAAAATGAAGCTCACTCTTCAAAAGACAATAAAGTCTTTTCAGATTCAATATTTCCTACGCTGGAATTAACCAGATCAGGTTTTGCGAGTATATCTCAGCCTAAGCACCCCGATATTGATATTATAAATATAAGATTATTATAAGAGCCAAAATGCTAATTTTAAGCTAAATAAACGCTTATTTTTGTAGGCTGAACGTTAAATATTTCCCTACAGAAATTAGAAGATGTTTACCTCAGGTTCAAGTTTAATCGTATATTTTTTATAGATTTTATCCTGAATTTCTTTAGAAAGGGCTAAAATTTCTTCACCGCTAGCATTTCCGTAATTAACTAAAACCAATGCCTGTTTTTTATGAACACCCGCATCTCCTAGTCGGTATCCTTTTAAACCAGCCTGATCTATGAGCCAGCCTGCAGGAACTTTTATTTTATTAGCGTGCAGGGCATAAAAGGGTATTTCAGGAAATTGTTTTTGAAGTTTTTTGAATTCGGTTTCTTTAATAACCGGGTTTTTAAAAAAGCTGCCGCTGTTTCCCAATTCTCTTGGGTCTGGCAATTTCTCTTGCCGAATACTTATCACAGCATCCGAAACATTTTTAATAGTAGGTTCTTTGATTTCCATTTTATCCAGTTCAGCCTGGATGGCACCATAAGAAGTGCTTAATTGATGACTCCCTTTATTTAACCTGAAATTTACCGAAGTGATAATATATTCTCCCTTCAGTTTATTTTTAAAAACAGAGTTCCGGTAATCAAATTCACATTGTTCCAGACTAAAAGTTTTAATCTCCAGGGTTTGAATGCGCATAGCTTCACAAGATTCAAAAGTATCCTTAAGTTCAACGCCATAGGCGCCGATATTTTGAACCGGTGCGGTGCCCACATTGCCTGGGATTAAAGAAAGATTTTCTAATCCGCCGTAACCTTTTTCAATGCAATGCAGCACAAATTGATGCCAGTTTTCACCAGCACCAACTTTTAAAACTACTTCATCCCGACTTTCAGAAACAAGTTCAATTCCCTTTAAGCCAATATGAATAACGGTTTTATCTATATCCTGAGTGAGCAACATATTACTGCCGCCTCCCAACACAAAAATTTCAGAAGCATAGGTTTGCTGTAAAACATCACGTAGTTCTTCGGTAGAATGCACCGAAATAAATTTTCTGGCCTTTACATCTACCCCAAAAGTATTATACTCTTTAAGCGAAAAATTTTCAGCAACCTGCATGGGCTATTTGTTGTATTCTTCCAGGGCTATTTTAAGGATTTCAATGGCTCTTTCCAGGTTTTCTTTTTTCAGTACATACGCAATACGAACCTGGTTCATTCCAGTATTTGGAGTAGAGTAGAATCCGGCAGCAGGAGCAACCATTACGGTTTCCTTGTTAAATTCAAAATCTTCCAGCAACCACTGGGCAAATTTATCGGCGTTTTCTATAGGTAGTTCGGCGATACAATAAAACGCACCTTTTGGTTTTGCTACTTTTACCCCAGGAATTTTCTCTAAACCTTCAATTAAAAGATTTCTTCTTTCGGTATATTCTTTATTTACTTCCTCAAAATATTCATCTGGCGTATCTAACGCAGCTTCCGCAGCTATTTGAGCAAAGGTAGGCGGACTTAATCTTGCCTGTGCAAATTTCATTGCTGCAGTCATTACTTCTTTATTCTTCGAAACAAGGCAACCAATTCGGGCACCACACATACTGTAACGCTTAGAAACAGAATCTACCATTATGGCATTTTGTTCCAGACCGGGAATGCTCATAATAGAATGATGTTTTACACCATCGTAAGCGAATTCCCGATACACTTCATCGGCAACAATGAATAAATCATGTTTCAGCGCTAAATCTGCTAGCTGCTGGATTTCTTCTCGGGTATAAAGATAACCGGTTGGATTTCCCGGGTTGCAGAGTAAAATCGCCCTGGTTTTATCGGTAATTAATTTTTCAAATTCTGAGATTGCCGGAAGCGAAAAATTATCTTCAATAGAACCTTTAATGGGGATAATTTGCACTCCTGAAGCTGTTGCAAAACCATTATAATTTGCATAAAAAGGCTCTGGAATAATCACTTCATCTCCCGGGTCGGTTATGCTTCCCATAGCAAATAACAAAGCTTCAGAACCTCCGGTGGTGATGATAATATCTTCAGCATCTACCGGGATGTCATTTTTACGATAATATTTGGCCAGTTTGGTTCTGTACGATTCAAATCCAGCAGAATGGCTGTAAGAAAGAACATCTATATCGTTGTTTTTTACCGCATCTAGAGCGGCTTTAGGCGTTTCAATATCTGGTTGCCCTATATTTAACTGGTAGATTTTTTTCCCTTTTTTTGCGGCTGCTTCAGCAAAAGGAACTAATTTTCTTATTGGAGATTCGGGCATATTACGCCCTTTGTTTGAAATACTTGGCATGGGATTGTTTTTAATAAAGTGCAAAAATGCAAAATTCCTGTAAGATTATAAGCCTATTTTTCGTTATAATTGGTTAGATCTTAAATTGCATTTTTTTAGTTTAATTCTAAATTTACAGGCGTAAAAAAGCCGTTTGAAATGTGTTTTATAAACGTCATCCTGAATTTATTTCAGGATCTAAGATGTTAGAAGCTGAAACAAGTTCACCTTGACAGAAATAAGACATTTCAAACGGCCTTTTCGTAATTTTTAAGCTTAAAAATTAACGGCTGCTATCATCTTCGATAACTCTTCCTTTAATTTTCAGTGATTTTGTAGGTTCATCTGCATTAGAGTAAACGGTGATCGTTTTTCTAATTGGCCCAACTATTTTGGTATCATATTTCACCTCGATCTCACCGGTTTCGCCCGGTTGAATAGGTTCTTCAGGCTTTTTAGGGATGGTACACCCGCAACTTGAAGTTACATTGGCAATAACCAATGGAGCATTTCCGGTGTTGGTGAATTCAAAAACCCTAAGCCCGTCACTTCCTTTTTTTATTTCGCCATAATCAATAGTTTCACTTTTGAATTCTATTTTGGCTGTTTCCTGTGCCATTGCAGTGCCTAAACCGGCAACAACAAAAATGGCAATAGCGATTAACTTTTTCATAATTTCTGGTTTTTAATAAACGAAAGGTAAAGATAAGCTGAAATGATGTATACTCAAAATTATATTCAAATCAACTTCTTTTATAATCCTTAAGTTATAATTACTTTTGCCTTTATTTTTCAAAAACCAGACCAATATGGCGATTGCTTCCCAATACGATTCAAAAAAAGTAGAAGATAAATGGTATAACTACTGGATGGAAAACAAGTATTTTCATTCAGAAGTAGACGAGAGAGAGCCTTACACCATTGTGATCCCGCCACCAAACGTGACCGGGGTTTTGCATATGGGCCATATGCTGAATAATACCATTCAGGATGTTTTGGTGAGACGCGCAAGGTTAAAAGGTTTTAATGCCTGCTGGGTACCGGGAACAGATCATGCTTCTATCGCAACTGAAGCTAAAGTGGTAGCAAAATTAAAGGCTGAAGGAATTGATAAAAACGATCTTAGCCGTGAGGAATTTCTACAACACGCCTGGGATTGGACACATAAGCACGGGGGTATTATTCTTGAACAGTTAAAAAAGCTTGGAGCTTCCTGCGACTGGGATCGAACGAAATTTACGATGGATGAAAATATGTCAGCTTCAGTAATTAAGGTTTTTGTAGATCTTTATGAAAAAGGCCTTATTTACCGGGGTTATCGAATGGTAAACTGGGATCCGGTAGCAAAAACCACACTTTCTGATGAAGAAGTAATTCACCAGGAAAAACAGGGAAATCTTTATTACCTGAATTATAGAATAGAAGGGAGTGATGAAGTTTTAACCATCGCCACCACCCGCCCGGAAACCATTCTGGGAGATACTGCGATTTGTATTAATCCAAACGATGAGCGTTTTACTCATTTAAAAGGTAAAAAAGCAATCGTGCCTATTTGTAATCGGGTAATTCCAATTATTGAAGACGAATATGTAGATGTGGAGTTTGGTACCGGGTGTTTAAAAGTTACTCCCGCGCACGACGAGAACGATAAAATGCTGGGAGATAAGCACAATCTTGAGGTAATAGATATTTTAAATGATGATGCCAGCCTGAATGCATACGGAATGCATTATGAAGGAAAGGACAGGTTCCAGGCCAGAAAAGAAATTGTTGAAGAATTAAAAGAAATGGGTGTGCTTACCAAAATAGAAGAGCATACCAATAAAGTAGGAACCAGTGAGCGCACAGGTGCGGTTATAGAACCAAAATTGAGCGACCAGTGGTTTTTAAAGATGAAAGAACTGGCCAAACCGGCTATTGATGCCGTAATTGGAGATGAAATCAACCTGGTTCCAGATAAGTTCCTGAATACTTATAAGCATTGGATGGAAAATGTGCGTGACTGGAATATTTCACGTCAGCTTTTGTGGGGTCAACAGATTCCTGCTTATTATTTCGGAAGTGGAAAAGAAGATTTTGTGGTAGCCGAAACTGCTGAAGAAGCTTTGGAAAAAGCCCGTAAGAAATCCGGAAATGCGAGTTTAAAGGCTGAAGAATTAATTCAGGATAAAGATGCGCTGGATACCTGGTTTTCTTCCTGGTTATGGCCAATGAGCGTTTTTAACGGAATTCTGGAGCCGGAGAATGAAGAAATTAAATATTATTATCCCACCAACGATCTTGTAACCGCTCCCGAAATTTTATTTTTCTGGGTAGCGCGTATGATCATGGCCGGGTATGAATATCGAGGTGAAAGACCTTTTAAAAACGTATATCTCACCGGAATTGTTCGTGACAAGCAGCGTAGAAAAATGTCTAAATCCCTGGGGAATTCACCAGATCCTCTTGGCTTAATTGAGCAATATGGCGCAGATGGGGTTCGGGTAGGAATGTTATTGAGTTCTCCCGCCGGAAACGATTTAATGTTCGAGGAAGACCTTTGTAAGCAGGGGAGTGCCTTTACAAACAAAATATGGAATGCTTTCAGACTGGTAAAAGGCTGGGAAATTTCCGAAGAAAAGGAACAGGACGAAACTTCTAAAATCGCGATAGACTGGTACACGGCAAGATTCAGGAAAACCCTTGCTGAAATTGAAGATCATTACTCCAAATACCGTATGAGTGATGCTTTAATGAGCACTTATAAGCTGATTTGGGATGATTACTGTTCCTGGTTCCTCGAAATGGTGAAACCCGCTTACGGGCAGCCTATGGATGCGAAAACCTTTAAGGCTGTTATTGAAATATTAGAGGAGAATCTTAAGATTCTTCATCCATTTATGCCGTTTGTAACTGAAGAGATCTGGCAGGAAATTACAGAGAGAACTCCTTCCGAAGCATTGATCATTGCAAAGTGGCCGGAGCTTAAAGAATTCAATGAAGAAATAATCAACGAATTTGGTTTGGCTTCAGAAGTAATTGCAGGAATTAGAAAAACAAGAAAAGAAAAGAATATTTCGTTTAAAAACACCATAGACCTTATGGTGATGAATAATGAAAAAGCTTCAGAATTATTCGACCCTGTGATCTTGAGAATGGGCAATATAGATGCTTTTAGTTATGTTGATAAGCAAGTTGAAGGCGCACTTTCTTTTCGTGTAAAATCTAATGAATATTTTATTCCTATCGCAGGCTCCATAGATGTGGAAGCTGAAATAGAAAAATTGGAAGAAGAATTAAAATACAATCAAGGCTTTTTGAATTCTGTGGAAAAGAAACTTTCTAACGAGCGTTTTGTAAATAACGCACCGGAAAAAGTAGTGGCTATTGAAAAAGCAAAAAAAGCTGACGCCGAAGCAAAAATAGAAGCGATTAAGGCTAGTTTAGAAAGTCTGAAATAAACTAAAGGGGTGTTGTGTTGGCGGGGGAATTATCCGGTTACTTCGCCAATATGTTCTTCTACAAGTTCAACATATTTTTCGCGAGCTTCCTGCTTTGTCAGGTCTTTAACCTGTAGCAATGCGTTTGTTTTAAAAGCATCCCTTAAATCGCCACCGTTAGTAGGGGGGATATAGAATCCGTTAGCCTGCGTAGCCCTCTTGAAATAAGCATAGAAATGAAGCATAACATCTGGAGCAAACTTTTGGTCGGTTTTGCTGGCCATGTCATAGGCTTTTAGAAATTTTTCATCTGTTGTTTCAGGCATAACGTTTTGCTTATTTTTTAATATTGGCTATTACACTTAGCCCACCTTTTACTTTTTGATTAAGCTTAACCAAAACCGGTGTATTTAATGGTAAAAACACATCTACCCGGGATCCAAATTTTATAAATCCGCTGTCACTACCCTGAATCACTTCGTTTCCAACTTCAGCATAGTTTACAATTCTTTTTGCCATTGCCCCGGCAATTTGTCGGTATAAAACTTCGCCGGCAATATCGTTTTCTACCACAACAGTAGTTCTCTCATTCTCTTCACTTGATTTTGGATGCCAGGCAACCAAAAATTTTCCGGGATGATATTTACTGTATTTTATTTTTCCACCAATAGGATGTCTTGTTACATGCACGTTTATTGGCGACATAAAAATAGAGATCTGCAGGCGTTTGTCCTTAAAATATTCTTTTTCTTCAACCTCTTCAATCGCTACAACTTTCCCGTCTACCGGAGCTACCACATTGGCATCGTTTAAAACAGTTTTCCGTTTAGGATTTCTAAAGAACTGGACGATAAGTAAAAGCAATATCACCGTAGTTATCAGAATCGTAAATTTAATCCAGTATGTATTAATTAACGAATATGATACTACGTTTATTGCGATAAGCAGTATTGCCGCTATCGCCATAATTTTATAACCTTCTTTATGAAACATAATCTAGAATATATAGATAAGCATATACAAATGGGCTCGAAAATATAATACTATCCAATCTATCAAACAAACCACCGTGACCGGGCATAAGGCTTCCGCTGTCCTTAACGCCGGCCTGCCGTTTGAATTTTGATTGAATAAGATCTCCCAATGTCCCGAAAATGCTAAGTATGATAGCTAACCCAAGCCAGATGGGAAAGGTCAGAAATTGGGTATAATAGAAAATAAAAAAACTGGCTATACCACTAAGAACCAGTCCGCCCAGGAAACCTTCCACCGTTTTATTAGGGGAAATTCTTTCAAAGAGCTTTTTATTTCCAAAATTCTTACCAACAATATAAGCAAAAGTATCGTTAGTCCAAATCAGGATAAAAATCCCTACTACAAGTTTGGGAATAAAAACACCTTCTATGGTTGGAATAAGCGTAAGAAAAATAACCGATGAAATAAGGTAGAATATTATAATGATGTACTTCTTCTTTTCAAAAACCGGAATTTTTTTAACAAACAGTAAGTCTTTTACCAGGAATAAGTTTACGAAAATCGTTATAAACAGCAGGAGAATAGTTGCATCCTGATTGAATTTCAGATAACTGAAAAGATAAAAAAGTAAAGCCTGTACAGCGTATAGTGTATAACTTCGTAAATGCAGGAGTTTTTGCATTTCAATAAGACAAACAAGGCCCAGGAGGTAGAATAGGCTGATAAAAATAAACTCTGAAGAAAGTATGGAAGCAACCAAGATGGATACGTACAACAATCCTGAAATAGTTCTAATAATGGCTTCCCTCATGTGTTATAAATCTTCCAACAGGAGCAAATATAGGTTTTTTGTGCTACTTCCATAGCTCATAAAATCTCCTTCTTTTTGAGTTTCAAAATTTTTGATGGTAGTGATATTAGAAGGAATTCGCCTTTTGTTTCTGAATTTAATGCCGCGAAGGCCTTCGCCAATAGTATCGATTAATTGGCTTGTAGAAGATATAATAACAAAATTATCTGGTAAATCGTTGAGTTTGCATTCTTTAATCTGGTTGGAGGAAATGAGGATAGAACCATCGTTGGCCACCAAATATTCGCAGGTGGAAAGAAAGAAAGGCGCAGAGCCAGACCTGGTGAAATTAAGATTAAAACCCTTAAATTTATCCTGAAGATTGGGATCTAAGCAAAAGCACTCTTTTTCATACCAATCATTTTCCAATAGAATATTATCAAATGCTTCCTGCAATTCTTTATTGTCTTCGCAATAGAGAAATTTACCACCATTATTTTTGAAGTTGAGCATAAAACGCTCATCGGTAGGTAATTTGACTTCAGGCATGTATTTACCCCGCTCAGCTTTTTCAGGAGATTCCTGCGGCTTGTCTGATTTAGATTTAGGGTTAAGAAATCTTCTAAATAGACTCATAGAGTTTTGGGTGTGGTTCTCAACGTCATTTTAACCAAAGGTAAAAAATCTTAATTTAACACTTGAGTAAATTAAGATTTTTTAAACCGTGGTTGTGAACTATTTATTAACTGAATTATTTTCAGTTAATGTGTTCTCTTCAGTATCATTTTCCTGTGCAGGATTTTGATCTTCAGCTTCAGAAGCCTTTTCTTCAACTTTTGGAGTTTCTTTCTTTCCAAGTACTTCTGTTTTCTCCTCTTCTTTGTCGTAGGGCCTTTTTCCGAAGATACGTTGTAAATCATCTTTAAAGATTACCTCTTTGTCGAGAAGAATATCTGCCAATTGGCCCAGCTTATCTTTATGCTCGGTAAGTAAATCTATAGCACGTTGATATTGAGTTTCAATTAAATTTGAAATTTCTTTATCAATTAACTCAGAAGTGCTTTCGCTATAAGGCTTGGTAAAATTGTATTCACTTTGGCCAGAGGAATCGTAATAAGTAAGGTTTCCTACTTTGTCATTTAATCCATAAATAGTAACCATCGCCCTTGCTTGTTTGGTTACTTTTTCAAGATCACTTAAAGCTCCTGTAGAGATCTTGTTAAAGACAACTTTTTCAGCAGCACGACCACCAAGGGCAGCACACATTTCATCCAGCATTTGTTCCGGTCTAACAATAAGACGTTCTTCTGGTAAATACCAGGCAGCTCCAAGCGATTGTCCACGAGGAACAATAGTAACTTTTACCAACGGCGCAGCGTGTTCTAACATCCAGCTCACCGTGGCGTGACCTGCTTCGTGATAAGCAATAGCTTTCTTTTCGTCGGGTGTAATTATTTTATTCTTTTTCTCAAGTCCGCCAACAATACGGTCTACGGCATCAAGGAAATCCTGTTTTCCTACCGCTTTATTGCCCTTACGAGCGGCGATAAGCGCAGCTTCGTTACAAACATTCGCAATATCAGCTCCGGAAAATCCAGGGGTTTGTTTCGCCAAAAATTCAGTATCAAGTTCTTCAGCTACTTTTTTAAGTGGCTTGAGGTGAACTTCAAATATTTCTTTACGCTCATTTAAATCTGGTAGATCTACATAAATCTGACGGTCAAATCTTCCTGCACGCATTAAGGCTTTATCCAGTACATCGGCACGGTTGGTAGCGGCAACAACAATAACATTAGTGTTGGTTCCAAAACCATCCATTTCAGTCAATAACTGGTTTAAGGTATTTTCACGCTCGTCGTTAGATCCTGAAAAATTGCTTTTCCCGCGGGCACGGCCAATAGCATCTATCTCATCAATAAATATAATGGAAGGTGATTTCTCTTTGGCCTGCTTAAATAATCACGAACTCTTGAAGCTCCAACTCCTACAAACATCTCTACGAAGTCGGATCCCGAAAGTGAGAAGAATGGCACTTTGGCTTCTCCTGCAACAGCTTTCGCCAATAAGGTTTTACCGGTTCCGGGAGGGCCTACAAGTAAGGCTCCCTTTGGAATTTTACCACCAAGAGAAGTATATTTATCTGGATGTTTAAGGAAATCTACAATTTCCTGAACCTCTTCTTTTGCACCTTCTAAACCGGCAACATCTTTAAAAGAAGTTTTTACATCGGTATTCTGATCAAATAATTTTGCTTTAGATTTACCTATATTGAAAATTTGACCTCCTGCACCGCCACCAGCACCAGAACTCATTTTCTTCATTATAAAAATCCAAACCCCAATGATAAGTATGAAGGGTAATAATGCCCAGAAAACTTCACCCCAAACATTGTTTTGCGTATCGTAATCAACGATGGTGTCAAGATTGTTTTCGGCTTTTATTTCCTTAATATCATCTTCAAGATTTTGCAAATCTCCAAACTCAAAACTATAAGCAGGAGTTTCCCCACCGGTGTTGAAGAGTTCGGGATCGTTAGATCTTTTATGAATATCTTTTTGGGCAGCCTCTTCGGTAAGATAAACTTTGGCTTGTTTTCGGTTTACGATTTCCACCTTCTTTACATCTCCATCTCTGAGGTATGAGAGAAATTCGGCAGGGTTGGTTTGAGCAGGTTCAGTAAAACCGCCTCCGCTAAAGAAATTGATTCCGAGAAATATAATTATTATAGCGCCATAGATCCAGTAAGCACTAAACTTAGGCTTCTTGGGATCTGCATTTTTTTTGGGTTGCTGTTTCGCCATTCTTGGTGATTCTAAATTAAATAATTAATAATTGGTTTCTATGGAGGTGATTTTTGCATCGCCCCAAAGACTTTCAATATCGTAAAACTCTCTAATATGCTTTTGGAAAACGTGAACAACCACGTTTACATAATCTAATAGAACCCATTCTGCATTTTCTCCGCCTTCTACGTGCCAGGGTTTGTCTTTAAGAGATTTACTCACAGTTTTTTGGATGGAATTCACAATGGCGTTTACCTGTGTGTTGGAAGTACCGTTACAAATAATAAAATAATCACATACGGTGTTTTCTATTTGCCTAAGGTCCAGGATGTCAATATTGTTGCCTTTTACTTCTTCAATTCCTTTAATTATATGCGCAATAAGTTGATCGTTGTTCTGTTCTTTTTTTGCCATTAAAATTAATTATTTTCGCAAAGTTATTACTTTTTAGCAGTTTATAGGCTTTGTTTACATAACATTTAACGCCCGTTTCATTTCTAACTATTATTATGCGTATAATCAAAGTTAATGCCACCAATTCTACCAACGAATTCACCAGGGAACTCTATCGCGGAAATACTTCTTTTGAGCCGGTTTGCGTAGTTGCTTACGTGCAAACGAACGGTCGTGGTCAACGTGGTTCTGGATGGATTTCAAATGCGGGTGAAAACCTAACTTTTAGCGTACTATATCCTAAAATTAAAGTGAATGTAAACCATCAATTTTTGATGAGTGCCACGGTGTCTTTAGCAATTCTTAAAGTGCTTAATAAATTTAATGTGCCTGCATTAAAAGTGAAATGGCCTAACGACATAATGTCAGCGCGCTACAAAATTAGCGGAATTCTTATTGAAAATATTCTAAAGAATAATGAAATCGCAGCTTCGATAATAGGAGTGGGGCTTAATGTAAACCAAACCGAATTTCCCGGTCTGCCTCAGGCATCTTCGCTTAAACTGGCCACAGGAATCAATTTTAATTTAGATGAATTGCTGAAGAAAATCACAGATGAATTCGAAGAAAAACTAACTGAAATTGCTGCCGAAGCTGAAACCTTGATTTTAGAAGAATATGCAAAGAATATGTTCAGAAGAGACTTGGTGTCTACTTTTCAACTGCCAAACGGCACTTATCTTACCGGAATTATTCGGGGTGTCACTAAATCTGGAAGATTGAATCTGGAAATAGAAGATTCAGTTTTTAAAACCTTCGATCTAAAGGAGATTAAATTGATGTATTAAAAGGCCTGTTTAGAAACTGTAAGATGAAATTATAGTTTAAAAGAAAAGGATAAACGTCATTACTAACGTAGTGAAGTAATCTCTGGGCAGGTTACCTATAAATCTGCAGGTTGCTTCTCCCGATAATTATCGGGACTGCAATTCCGAATAAAGACTGTTTTGAGAATTTTAACGTCATCCTGAACCTGCCCGTCCGTTCAGGCGGGTTTATTTCAGGATCTAATTTTTATCAGGAATTTCAAATAGCCTTTCATATTTTTAAAGCTTTCCAATATTTTCAGCTAAAGTGTTGATGAACTTAGTTAATGGTCCTTTAACCATCATCGCCATCATTGCATTGAATTCGCCGTTGAATTCCATTTGTACTTCACTCTGATTTTCATTTAAAGCCGAAATATGTGCTTTTAAAGTGAAATCAAACTTATCTGAAGTAGAACCCAAAACAACCAACTCCGGTTCTTTGGTTTCCTGAATTTGTAATTTTATTACAGGCATTCCTTTAAGGCCAAAAACAAAGGTTTTCTCATCTCTAACTTCAAATACTTCTTTGCTCTCGGGCATTAATTGTTCATAATTTTCAACCTTGGTTAAAAAATCGAACATTTCCTGCTGACTTTTATCAGCGGTAACTTTTGGGCTTTCTAAATTCATTTTTTATTTTTTCCAGTTTGCCGGATCCTGACGCCATTCTCTTAAAACTCTGGCTTCGCTGGCATTAATGTAATTGGTGCGTTGCGCGGTTTCTAAAAGAAAATCATAATCGCTTAGCGTGTGCAATTCAATACCCGCTTTCTTAAAGTTTTCATCAGCGGTGGTAAAGCCATAAGTAAAGATGGCCAGCATTCCTTTTACATTTGCTTTGGCTTCCTTTAATGCTTTAACCGCGTTTAAACTACTGTTGCCGGTACTAATTAAGTCTTCGATTACCACAACTGTTTGGCCTTCAGATAAATTGCCTTCGATCTGGTTCTTTCGTCCGTGGCTTTTGGCTTCGGGACGCACATAAATAAATGGAAGACTGAGGATTTCTGCAACTAACATTCCTATGCCAATGGCGCCTGTAGCTACTGCAGCAATAACATCAGGCTTACCATAAAGTTCTTCAATTTGTCTCGCAAACTGTTCCCTTAAGTGATTTCTAATTGGTGGATAGGAGAGTACTATTCGGTTATCGCAATAGATTGGCGACTTCCAACCGCTGGCCCAGGTAAAAGGTTCTTGTGCATCTAATTTTATTGCCTTAATTTGCAATAATAATTCAGCAGTTGTTCTGGCTGTTTCTTTATTTAAAATCATACTGCAAATGTATAAAGTTTTTGTAAATGATGTTCCCTTAATTCTCTCTACAAAGAAAGATTTTGGTGAAAATTATGTATCGCTTCCAATTAAGAAAGTTAGGATTAAGCGGATAATTAAAAAAATTAGCGAAGGAGAAATGCTTCACGTGAACCTTTATCACGAAAAAGAGGATAAACTGCTGAAACATCTTTTTAAAAAATTGCGCGTAGTTACTGCGGCTGGCGGAATGGTTTTAAACGACAAAGATGAAATTCTTTTCATCTACCGAAAAAAACGCTGGGATCTTCCCAAAGGAAAAACCGAAAAAAATGAATCTATTGAAGCTTCGGCAATTAGGGAAGTAGAAGAGGAAACGGGCGTAGAAGGTTTAAAAGTGACAAAATTCTTGCAAAAAACCTACCATATTTTTAAACGAAAAGGTCGCTACAGGCTTAAAGTTACCCACTGGTACGAAATGCGAACCGCTTATGATGGGGAATTACGCCCAGAAACCAAAGAAGGTATTGAAAAGGTTAAATGGAAAGATTTAAAGAAAAGCCAGAAGGCCCTTCAAAAATCTTATGCAAACATTAAACTTCTTTTTTCTGAAGAATATTTAGCGCGGCATTCTAAAGATAGGGTAGCGTAGATGTGCCGTTTCATAATGCTTAGATTGCTTGTGTAACCAAGCTAATTGATCGTGCCAGCTATTTGAAAATTCCGCATCTTTACGTTTCTTTTCTTCAAAACGATTTTTTAAATCAGGATTTTCGTCCAACAATTTTTTGGCGATATCTTCAAAAACGTAAGGCGAGAAGTTTTCTTTTTGCTGAAGTACAGTATCAAAGAAATTCCAGTTGAAGAAAGAATCTGGTGCTTCTGGTTCCAGGGTTTCTATTAAATACCTCGCGCCATCCTGGAAAGTTTTTACCACAAAATCCCCTTTTCTAAATCTTACCGAATCCATCGATTTAGAAACTTTGGTCTCACTGTGCATATAATGGCCTTCGTACGCCTGATCCCGGGTTTTGAAATCTTCTATTTTATAAGTTTCCACATATAAAGTGGTATCGCGCTGCAGGGGTTCTAGTTTTATCTTGTTCAGCTTTAAAAGATCGGTTAGTTGCCACCATCCCTGAGGAACAATGTATGCTCGCGGAATTTCAATAGTGTCTTCAGCAATAAAATTATTGTAATAATCTATTTCTTTTGTAAAGGGTTTGCTACTATCATATTGTAAGCGTTCGCCCCCGGTAACCTCACTCGAAATCATTTCTCCTTCGTACCCTTTAAATTTCCTTTTACTGGGATTCTCCATATCTGGCTTAAAATTAATCGGGTACCAGCGTTCTGTAAGATATTTTCGGGAAGCCCTGTTGCGAATATCCTTCATTCGTGCCCTGTCATTTTCAGCAATACCTATCATACTGCGCATTATTTCATAGGTTCCTTTTACCCGGTCCGGATATGGTTTTAGCATATGAGTTTCTACCATCATTCCAATAGTGTTCCACAGCGTTGCATAACCCGTAGAATACCGTGGATGATCGTTGAACTGCGAAAATCCTTCTTCGGGAACTTCATTAAAAACATTTACATAAGGCGTGATATCCCAATCTTTTTTTGCTAGCGAATCTTCGAGCGCCGGCATAATTTGTTCATTTAAATAAGAACCCAGTTCTCCACCCAATTTATTGTGCTGGGTAAAAAGGTGAGTAAGTGTATATTGATAATCGGCGCCGTTACTTACGTGGTTATCAATAAAAATATCAGGTCTAACATGGTGAAAAATTTCATAAAAGCTTTGAGTGTTTCGGGTATCGGCTTTTATAAAATCCCGGTTTAGGTCGTAATTCCTGGCATTCCCCCTAAAACCATATTCTGCCGGCCCGTTTTGATTGGTGCGACTGGTGGAATTTCGGTTTAAAGCACCTCCAATATTATAAATAGGAATGGTGGCTAAAACGGTATTTTTTGGAACATTAATAGAATCCCCCGCCAAATCCCTGAAAAGCATCATCGTGGCATCTATACCATCGCTTTCTCCGGGATGAATTCCGTTATTTATTAAAATAATACTATTGTTCTCCCTTAAATCTTCAAAATTAAAATCTTCATTAGGACTATAAATAGCAAGATGAAGGGGTTTCCCACTGTCGGTTTTACCAAATTCTTCCAGACTTATTTTGCCTGAACTTTCGGCAAGTTGGGTGTAAAATTCAATGACTTCATCATAAGTACCGGTTTCTTTTCCGTCTGATTTTTCAAAACGGGTTTCCAAATCATAAGTAGTAGTCAGTTGATATTTTTCTAAATCGCAGGAAATCAGCGAAAGTAGCCCCAAACTCAAAACGAGAAATTTTTTCATAGTATCCTTAGCAATTGAAGGTATAAACTTAACTAAAACCCGTGTAGCCACCAAAAAACTTAGGCTAATTGACACTTGTTAAAGTAAACCTAATCTATACTCAAAAGTTTTTAACCGAATTTTTAAGGACTATTTTTAGGCTAAAATAATTAGCTACCCTAATTTCGCTGTTTACTATTGAGGTAAAGGCTCTATTGGCCTATGCCGAATAAAATATATTTAGATTGGAAAAAAAATTACTGGCACTTTTGTGCCTGCTCTGCGTTGGAAACCTGTTTTCTCAGGAAACTCAATTTAAAATACTTAATGTAAATACTACTAAAACGGTTGAAGGTGCCAGTATTTCAGATGCCTCAGGATTAGTAACCGTTTCAGATGAAGAAGGTGTCTTCGGCATAGATTCAGAAAATTTACCTGGAGATTATCTAATTTCCGCGCTTGGGTTTGAAACCTTAGAAATTAACCTGAAAACTTCAGCTTCAATTCAGGAAATTTATTTGAGCCCAACTTCAGAAAACCTTTCAGAAGTGGTGGTGCGTAGCACAATGATACCTAAAACACTTAGACAAGTGCCGGCGGCGGTTAATTTAATAACAGAAACCGATTTTAATAGAACCGATGCAACCAATGTCCTGGAAACCTTTAATAATGTTCCCGGAATGTATGTCAATCAAGGTGCTTTAAACACCAACAAGATCAATATTCGAGGTATTGGCGCACGTTCGCAATACAGTACCAATAGAATTCAGGCCTATTTTGACGGAATTCCATTGACCACAGCAGAAGGGGAGCTGACTTTAGATGATTTTGACCAGGAAAGTTTAGACAGAATTGAAGTGATTAAAGGCCCAACCTCCAGTATTTATGGCGCAGGATTGGGAGGTTCCATAAATTTGTATTCAAAACAGCCCGGGAAAGAAGAAGCTCGTTTAGGTATTAAAACACAGTATGGAAGTTTCAATACGCAAAAACAGGTTTATCAGGCATCAAATGCCAATGCTAATTCTGCGTTGTTTGCCACTTTCTCTAACTTAACCAGCGATGGTTACCGCGATAACGGAAACTACGACCGGAAATCGGCTTTGGTTAATGGGACATTAAAAACCAGTGAAAACGGCAGTCTTTCTTACCTGGCTAATTTTACACGCTTAAAGGCTTTTATCCCGAGTTCTCTCAATGAAGATGATTTTTTAAATAACCCCGAAACAGCTGCCTTTACCTGGAGACAATCTCAAGGATATGAATCTTACGACCGTGGAATGCTTGGCGGTTCTTATACACATTCGCTTTTTGATAATTTCAGCAATACCACCAGTATATTTCTAAGTTTTAGAGATGCATATGAACCACGCCCTTTTGATATTTTAAAGGAAGAGCGTGTTTCTGCCGGGGCTCGTACAAAATTTAATCTAGATACTCAAATATTCGAATTAGCTTCAGAAATAAGTTTTGGAGCTGAATATTATAATGAATGGTATGAAACCGGGACTTTTGAGAATTTATATCAGGATTTTCCTGATGAAGGAAGTGTGCTGGGCGATCGATTAAGCAACAATGAACAGGACCGTAATTATGCCAATTTCTTTGCTCAGGTTAATCTTGAATTTACCGAAAAATGGAACCTGGAAGCCGGTTTTAATATGAATACAACCAGTTACAGTTTAACCGATCTTTATACCCGGGATGAAGTAGATCAAACCGGGGATTACGGATTTGATCCTGTCTTTTCACCACGTATTGGAACGAGTTACGAAATTGGAACCGGAAAGAATATTTTCGCTTCTGTAAGCCACGGATTTTCAACACCCACAGTTGCTGAAACATTAACTCCGGAAGGCCAAATAAACACCAATCTTAGACCTGAAACCGGGATTAATTATGAAGCCGGGTTTAAAGGAAACTGGCTACAAAATAAATTATATACTGAAGTTTCAGTTTTTTCAATTCAGATTGAAGATTTATTGGTTGCGCAAAGAGTGGGAGAAGATCAATATGTGGGGATAAACGCGGGGAAAACCAGTCATAACGGGATAGAATTCCTTACTAATTACCGTTTTTTAATTGGTCCCGGGATTTCAATAAAACCTTATATAAACGGAGCTATCAACTTTTTCGAATTCGACGAATTTATAAATAATGACGAGGATTTCTCCGGAAACGAGCTGCCCGGAGTTCCTAAATATACCATGAACCTTGGAGTGGATATTCAAAGCGAATCCGGATTTGAATTCTACGGAAACTATAGAAACGTAGGGGAAATTCCTTTAGATGATGCTAATTCCGGTTACACAGATCAATATAGTCTGTTGAATCTTAAAGCGGGTTATACTTTTAATGTATTTCAGGACTTAAATTTGAATTTATACGGGGGAATTAACAATGCCCTTGATGAGCATTATGCAGCGAGCATTCTAACTAATGCCGTTGGCTTTGGAGGCTCAGCTCCCCGCTCTTACTATCCCGGAAACCCGAGAAATTATTATGGAGGTGTTCAACTGAATTATATTTTTTAGAAAAATAACTATTCATCGTCATCGCGGCGAGGAACGAGTACGGCGATCTTTTGACTGAAATGTAACCCCGGAAAACGACATATTCAAATAATAAAAGCTCTCCTCCTACCTACGGAGGAGTACCCGAAGGGGGATGTGGTTTGCCGAAATAATTTATTTTATGAGTATTAAAGTGAATTTTAATTTTATCTGAATTTACTTTCATCAAGAAATTTTCTTTAGGAATGATTCATAAGAAACCCTTTTTCCTCGGTCCAGATCTTCAATACCCTGCTTGATTTCTTTCTGTTCAATCTCGTTTAATTCATCCCAGAAATCCGGATTTTCTTTTTGCACAAAATCAGCCACTTTTTCGATGAATTCTGAATTTTCATTTTCCAAAATAGTCTTGAGCAATTTAAGTTTGGTGGTCTGGATATCCATTTTTATATAGGTCTTAAAACAAATTTACTAAAAATTCAATTCAATAATTAATCCTTTTTTATTGATTTACAATGTTTTAATTCTTCCCCACCACATCAGGAACCATAAATTTATAGTCCCCATTATTGCGAATCACATCCCGAACCACGGTGGAGGAAATATGGCTTTTCCCTGAAGAAGTGATAAAAAACAAAGTGTCTATTCCGCTCATTTTGTAGTTGGTTTGTCCAATGGCTTTTTCAAATTCCAGGTCCTGGGCATTTCGTAAGCCGCGCAGGAGGAAAGCGGCGTTTTGTTCCTTGCAGAAATCTACAGTAAGTCCTTTATAGGTAGTTACTTTTATTTTGGGTTCATTTTTAAAAGTTTCTTTTAAAAAATGAAGCCGCTCTTCCAGCGAGAACATATATTTTTTATCGGAATTCGTGCCGATAGCCAGTATAATCTCATCAAATAGGGGAAGTGCCCTTTCAATGATATCGGTGTGGCCTAAAGTAATAGGATCAAAAGACCCCGGAAATACTGCTTTTTTCATAAAAATTATTTTGTCTTTCCCGTCCCGCAAAAAAGCGGGATAAACTTCGGCGGGAAAACTTTTTTAATTTGTCATTTCCGTGTAGACGGAAATCTAATTTAGTTATTTTCAATTAAATTTAATTAAGCTCCTCCCGTCACTTCGAGTGGCCCGACGAGATTCGGGATGTATCGAGAAGTAGCATTGTAACTATCAAACCTGTCTCGATACAGCACTATTTTCGCTTAGGCTCAAATACCGCTACTCGACCTGACGACGGAGTTATACAATAAATTCCCCCTTTACTGGCTAGCGTGCCTTCAAAGCGGTTTCAATCGCACTTCCGTAGAGATCGGTTAAAGTGATGCCGGCGGCTTCGGCTTGTTGCGGTAAAATACTCGCCTGGCTCAATCCCGGGGTGGTGTTCATTTCAATAAAATGTGGTTCGCCGTTGTGAAAAATAAATTCCGATCGGGTAAATCCGCGCATTTTTAGTTTTCGGTAAATCAACTTAGCGATTTCCTGAACCTGTTTGGTCTTTTCATCCGAAATATTCGCCGGAGTGATCTCCTGGGATTTTCCTAAGTATTTAGCTTCGTAATCAAAGAATTCATTTTCAGAAATAATTTCGGTAACAGGTAGCGCCTTTACTTTTCCTTTATAGGTGATTACACCAACAGAAACCTCTGTGCCGTCAAGGAAAGATTCAATAATAACTTCATCATCTTCCTTAAAAGCGGTTTTTGTGGCAGGGATAAGTTCTTCTTCGGTTTTAACTTTAGTGATCCCAAAACTACTGCCGGCACGATTGGCTTTTACAAAACAAGGCAATCCAACTTTAGCTATAATTTCTTCAGTATTTACCTTATCCTCTTTATTCAGAAAATAATTTATGGCAGATTTAATTCCGTAAGGTTTTAAAACACTTATCAGGTCGCGTTTATTAAAGGTTAAAGCCGCCTGATAATATCCACAGGTAGTTTGTGGGATACCCACTAATTCCAGGTAAGCCTGTAATAAGCCATTTTCTCCCGGCGTGCCGTGAATGGTATTAAAAACACAATCGAAAGAAATGGTTTTTCCGTCTATTTTTACCGTGAAATCATTTTTATTGATGGGATAGGGAGTGTCGTCATCGGCTACCACAACCCACTCTTTTTGCAGAATATGAACCCGGTAAGGTTCGTATAAATCGCGGTTTAAATGTTTATAAACCATATTTCCGCTATTGATGGAAATATGATATTCACTGGAAAAGCCGCCCATGGCGATGGCAATTTTTTTCTTCATCTGTGTAGTTTGGCGTTTTTAGTTTGTTGTTTAATAATATCGAATTTATTACAAAGCTTATTGTTAGGTGAAAAATATTTTAACCGAAATATGCGTTGAAACCTATATGCTAAACTATCCCCGGGATAAGTTAGCATTCAATTGAAAAAATCAAAGGTTTATAAGTCTGCATGGCAATCGTTATAAGCCCGCACAGTGCGTAAACCGTAAACTTTAAGCTTTAAACAATAAACCGGCAAAGCCGAAACAACAAATCTACAAACAATCTGCAACCAAAAGCAGGGGTTTTATATCTTTGCTGCTTAGAAACAAATGTATGGGATTCTTTAAATTTATTTTCAGCAAAACATTTTTAATTCAATTAGTGATTGCTGCAATTGTAGTTATAGTAATTGCTTTTTTAGCTTTAAAATGGCTGGACTACTCTACAAACCAGGATCAGCGTATTGCCGTTCCAGACCTGTCTAAACAGTCTTTAGATGTGGTAGATGATAAACTGGCGGCGCTGGATTTAAGATTTGAGATCCTGGATTCTGCGAATTTCAACCCCGATTTTCCGCGGTATTCAGTAATAGAACAGGTGCCGGAACCGGGACAATTTGTAAAAGAAAACAGAAAGATATACCTGACTTTAAATCCGTCTGGATATAGAAAAGTAATGATCCCCGACTTGATTAGAAGAACTCGAAGACAGGCTGAACCTACGCTGAGGTCTTTAGGTTTTGAAATTGGCGATATTAGCTATAAGCCAGACATTGCAGAAGATGCGGTATTGGAATTAAGACATAAAGGTCGAAAACTGGAGCCCGGAGATGAAATAATGAAGACTTCTACCATAGATTTAGTGTTGGGTGATGGTTCTGGCAGGTATAGAATGGAAGGCGAAGAGGAGCAGGATAGTATAATTTCTGAAGAGGAGGAAATAGAATTTTAATGAAGGAAGACGAACAAAACGAATTAGAGCAACAGGACGAAACTTTATACGAACATCATAAATATGAAGCCGGTCCCGGCCAGAAACCATTGCGGGTAGATAAATTCTTAATGAATTTTATTGAAAATGCGACCCGGAATAAGATTCAAAAAGCCGCAAAAACCGGAAATATCTATGTTAACGAAGAACAGGTAAAACAAAATTACAAGGTTAAAGCAGGCGATGTGGTACAGGTAATGTTCGAGCATCCGCCCTATGAGTTTTTACTTACCCCAGAGAATATTCCCCTGGATATTGTTTACGAAGACGACACTTTACTAGTAGTAAATAAACCTGCCGGAATGGTAGTGCATCCCGGTCACGGAAATTACAGCGGCACGCTTATTAACGCGCTGATCTATCATTTTGAAAACCTACCTAATAACTCTAGCGACCGACCGGGATTAGTACATAGAATAGACAAAGATACTAGCGGACTCTTAGTTATCGCTAAAACCGAAGAAGCGATGGCCCATCTATCGAGGCAATTTTTTAAAAAAACCAGTGATAGGGAATATATCGCCTTGGTGTGGGGAAATGTTGAAGAAGATGAGGGCAGGGTAGAAGGCAATATTGGCCGTCATCCTAAAAACCGTTTGCAAAATACAGTTTACGAAGGTGATGAGGCTGAAAAAGGAAAACCCGCTGTTACCCATTACAAAGTTTTAGAACGTTTCGGCTATGTGACCCTGGTTTCCTGTAAACTTGAAACCGGAAGAACGCACCAGATTCGGGTGCATATGAAGCATATTGGCCATACGCTATTTAATGACGAACGCTACGGTGGTGAAAGGATTCTTAAGGGAACAACCTTTAGCAAGTACAAGCAATTTGTTGATAATTGTTTTAAAATATTGCCCCGCCAGGCGCTACACGCCAAAACCCTTGGTTTTATCCATCCAACGACTAAAGAAGCGATGAGTTTCAATACCGAAATCCCGGAAGATATCCAGGCCTGCATCGAGAAATGGCGCAACTACGCCAAAAACCAGAAAGAGGTTTTGTAATGTATTTTCGTTATCTTAATAAAACTTGGTAAGATGGAAGATATACACTTAAAAGTTAGCACGAAGGAAGCCTATAAAGACTTAATGCAGTTTTTGGAAAAATTCAGTAAAAACGAACTGGAAATTATTTCAGAAACTGATTTCAAAAAGCAAAAAGCAGAACTTGAAAAGGAGCTGGAAGCAATTGAAAGTGGTGATTCCGATTTAATGGATATCGATGAATATGATAGCTATCTGGAAAAGGTAATAAACGAATATGAAGATTAAATTATCTTCAAAATTCAGGATAAACTTGAGCGTCAGGTAAGATATATTGCTAAGGATAAACCTGGAGCAGCCAGGAAATTTAAAACTGACTTATTAACTGAAATTCGAAAAATTTCAGATCATCCATACTCTTTTCGTCAATCAATATATTTTGAAAATGAAAATATCCGGGAAATGATTTACAAGGGATATGTAATCATTTTCCGGATAGATTCTGAAAAGAAAATAATAGTAGTCTTCGCTCTTCTCAAATATGAAGATTTCCCTTAATCAATTTTATTTTTAGAAACAATTTAAAGCTCCTCCCCTTATTTTCAAGGGGAGGTGACTTTTTCCGGCGCTAGCCAGGAATAAGTCGGAGGGGTTATGGGGTCTAACTCTTCCCCGTAGGTTTTATAAGCAACTCATTCACATTCACACTATCGGGTTGTGTGGTTGCGTAAAGCACCGCATCAGCAATGTTTTTCGGAGCTAATTTTGGTTCACCGTTACCGTAATCCTTGTCTTCCAGTAATTCCTTATCGGTAATGTCTTCTCTAAGATCGGTTGCTACTGTTCCCGGTTCTATAGAAGTCACCCGAATATTAAATTCGGGAGAAAGTTCCATTCGCATTGCTCTGGAAAGTTCTATCACCGCAGCTTTAGAAGCACCGTATACGGCGCCGCCTTCAAAGATCTCTTTCCCGTCTACCGAGGCGATATTGATAATATGCCCGCTTTTTTGTTTTTTCATCATTGGAAGCACGGCGTGGACGCAACGCAGCGTACCTTTTACGTTCACTTCTATGGTTTGCAGCCAGTCTTCCAGCTTTCGGTTTTTAAGATAGGTGAGGGGCATCACACCGGCAGAATTTATCAGAATATCTATTTGCCCAAATTGATCGTATATTTTCTCAAAAGCATCCGTTACACTTTCATTGTTGGTAACGTCCATTTCCACTTCAAAACTGTCGCTAAGGCCTTTTCCTATATCTTTCAACTTATCCAGGCTTCTGCTGGCTAATGCCACTTTGCAGCCTTTTTTTGATAATTCTTCAGCAATAGATTTTCCAATTCCGCTACTCGCACCGGTGACTACGGCTACTTTATCATTTAAATCCATAATTTTTATTTATTGGTTTTTAGCAAGTTGCGAGGATTTTAAAGTTTAGCGCGTTAAAGAAGTTTGAAATAACAGCAATTTAACTAGTATCAGACTTCGTCACTCTGAGGTCTGAGATAATATGTTTTATCTAGCGTAGAGAAATGAGAGATAAATATGATATTAATGAATTTATTAATGAGGCTGAATTACATTGGTGTTCTGTTCTTTTTCCATTGATGAAAAAGAACCAAAAAATCTAGGCTTACGAAAATGGATCTAAATTTTTCACTCGATGTCTAAATTTTCTGAACTCGCGGGAAAAATATGAGTAACGAGAAAAAGACGTGTCGCTCAAACAGCAGAAAATTTAAACGACATCTCACTTCAAATTTCACGATTAATTTTCGATAGGCCGCTTAAATTTTCTACTATTATATATCTACTCTCATAATTCTCTAATAAATTACCATTGACGTTTTTTTAATGCTTGGTTTTAACTTTCTTTTTGGTAAGTGTAGTACTTTCCCGGCGTTAAAAATTTTTGAAGCCTTGGAGAAAATTTAGCCGGGGAAGTGCGTTTCCGATAAGCGATAGCGATTCGGAAACACCTACAAAAAAGTGTCCTTTTTTTGGTTCGTTTTTTTGGACAAGCAAAAAAATGAACAATAGTAATACTACAGGTACAAAAAACCTCAATTCAACGAACAATTCACATTCGTCATCATCTTCCAGGAACAGATAAACTCTGGTAGTTTTTTAGCCGAAGTTAGTTTTTTCTTAAACCTGATCTTGATGAATTTCCCTCCGGCGGTCTTGTATTGATAATTTGCCGAATTAAGTAAACGTCCGTTATAATCAATGATTATTCCTCCGGAATTTTTCCAAAGAAAACTGCCACTAAAGGCCTTTACGAGTTTGGGATACTTAGAGGAACCTGCCATTTTTTTAGTTTTTGGAAGTATAAGATACACAAAAAGATGGGTTTATTTAAGTACTATGTTGAATTTAATCCCTCATTGAGGGTTTAATTTCCCGAGGCTTGCCTCGAAATTATAAAATAGTTTTCCGATTCATACCTCGTGGGCTTGCCCCGAGGTTCTTGATTTGGTTCCCCGGGTTTAAAACCATTCTAATATTTCTTCTCTTAAATGTGGTTTTCGGTGATTTGACGCTGTGCTCAAGACTTAAACCTCGAGATCTCATTCTGCCATAATTTTGTGTGTTTGGTCTTTCTACCCTGAATCCTGGAGCGCCATTTTCTCCAGTTGCACGGGTACATTTGAGCCTGTATAATTTTGATCACATTTTTTTCGGAAAGGCTAAACTAATACTCAATAACTTCAAAAGGCGTAAGATCATCTCTGGCTTTAATGATTTCGTTGGGACTATGCGTAAAATGACAAGCCCACCTTTGCTCAAGCTAAGGCGGGCAAACCAATCTTAAATTAACCAATTCACCAGGAACGATCGATTAAAACTGTACCGTCACCTCCTCAGAACAATTGGCCGTACTACCGGCAGCACAAATTCTGTAATTCAGGGAGCCACTACCTTTTATTCCTGTTACATCAGTATAAGTGCCATCGCTGCTGTTTAGTGATGCCACAATCCCGCCATCTCTAAAAATATCTACTGCACCGGTATAATCCCAGGAAAGATCGGCGTGCCATACTCCTTTAAGTTTATAGCCGGTAGCTGAGAGATTTATTCCGCTAGAGACATCACAGTCCACATCATTGAGTGGATCGCAATCATTACAAATATCTGGAGCACCGGGATATATCGAAGCATCGGAATCATTACAATCTCCGCTTATTAAAACATAGCCATCTTCAGGTTTGTCACAGGCCAGTATATTTGTTTCAGTATTATCTACACCGTACCCGTCATTATCGGAATCTTTATACCAAATAAACTGTTCACATGATTTCGGGATATAGACTATAACAGGATCGGGGTTCCCATCTGGATCTGCATTTATAAAAGAACCGTCTGTTGATGGTGCGCCGCCAAGAAGCAAGACACCTGCCGCATGAGGCGCAGCCATAGACGTACCGCTTCTACTCACATATATTCCATTAGGATGGGATGATAGCACCAATACCCCGGGAGCTGCATAATCAATAGGGGGATTACCATAATTTGAAAAACTGGCCCATTGATCATTTTCATCCATTGCAGAAACTGTAATTACAAACTCCCCGTTAACCCTTGCAGGGGAATATAAATTTGCATCGTCCTGGAAGTTCATCGCAGCCAGACTGAACCATATCTCTTTTTCAGATGCAGCAAGCACAGCATCATCTACGGCTTGCAGAGCATCCCCACCTAGACTCATATTGGCAACATCCCCGGGTTTTGCGTGTGCGGCAACATAATCTATGCCTGCAATTACATCTGACCACCAACCAGAATTATTTTCACCCAACACTTTAATGGGGATAACGGTAACTCCGGGTGCTACCCCAATTACTCCAAAATCATTGTTGATTGCACCAATGGTTCCCGCCACGTGGGTTCCATGTCCGTTATCATCATCAAAAGGATGCTCTAAATTTTGAGGGGCAACTTCCGGCCCTCTAAACCCCCTGTTTACATCCACATTAAGGTCTGGATGGTCTATATCTATCCCTGAATCTATTATCCATGCCACATTATCTCCGGTATAATCAGCAATGCCTCCTACTCTTGTAATACCATAAGGAACCTGTTGTGTTGTCACCTCTTCGTTTTCACAAGGCGGATGGTTACCTTTACCACAGGGAGGTGCCATTAATTCATACCTATCCCGTTCAATGTATTTAACTTCCTTCCTTTTTTTAATTTTTTCCACTTGATCCTGCATCAAATTTAATGCAGCCCCTTTTATAGAACTGCTATATACCTTTTCGATCTCAATGTTTTCTAAATTGGCTTTTTGCAGAATTCTTTTTGTCTCACCTTCCATTCCTATTTGAGATTTGGAATAACTTTCTGGAAATTTTACTGCCGGGTTCTCAATAGAAGTCTCATTGAATACAATAATATACCGCTCCTGCGACTGTTGAAACTCTATTGATTGCTCAACTTCTTCCTCTGTCAACTCCTTACTACAAGATTGAAAAAGCGCAAAAATAAATAATAGCATAAGTGCCGTTTGAAGCCTGGTAATCCATACATTTTTCATAATAAATGCTTTTAAGTTGTTGTTTATTCTGTTTAACTATATGGGGCGTGCACAAACGGGTATGGGTAGAAGAGGAGCAGGCAGTCACAAGACTCAATAATAAACATTGAACAATGAGCATCTCGAAGAGCTAATTAAGTGATCGGTCGCAATTAGTCATCATCTTGTAGCGGCATTTAAAATTCTGTTTTCGGTTCCGGGCATTGGGGCTGTTGAAGCTAATCCTGATGAATTTCTCATCCCGTTGCTTATCGTAGTTGGAGTTTATAAACCCATTATAATCCAGCAAAAAATCCCAGGAATCACTAAAGCTGAAACGGGTGGTACAAACCTTTACTAAATTAGATCTCTTCTCAGAACCTTTCATAATTTTTATAATTGGAAAGTAAAAGGTAAGTGAAAGAAATTTTTAAGGAAAAATAAGACGAAATATAAGTGCTTTCCCGTGGTTTAAACTTTAATCCCTCATTGAGGGTTTAATTCCCCGAGGCTTGCCTCGAAATTATAAAATAGTTTTCCGATTCATACCTCGTGGGCTTGCCGCGAGGTTCTTGATTATTTTTTCTTTGAAATGCGATTCCCGGTAATTTGGCGTTGTGCCGAAGATTTAAACCTCGAGATCTCGTTATCCCTTAGTTTTGCGTGTTTGGTCTTTCTACCCTGAACCCTGGCGCGCCATTTTCTCCAGTTGCGCGGGTGCATTTGCTCCTGCATAAATTTAATCACATCTTTTTCAGCAAGGCCAAACTGATACTCAATAGCTTCAAAAGGCGTACGATCTTCCCAGGCCATCGCAATCACCCGGTCTTGTTGGCGCTCATTCAATTCAAATTTTTCAGCGATCTTCATTTTTTTACTCGATAATCGAGATTTAAAAATTATAAAATTTTTCCTTACCAATGACTCATGAGTCTGCTCCGAGCTAGTAACTCCCAAAATTAAAAAATACAGGATTTTAGCCGGTTGAACATTGGTGAAGGTTTTTGTAAATTAGAAAGAGTAGTTGGGCGTTCCCCTAACGGGGCGGGCAATCTTTTTGCTCGTACCTCACAAAAAGGATTTCCACTACAATCCCTAATGCGGTAATCGTTTGTTGGTTATGATATTTAAAGCATAAAAACTTCTTTGTTATGCCATTTTAAAGCTTCTTGAGACGGAAACCATTCTTCTTTTTTGGGTAATAGAATCTGTTTACCTTCAAAATCGGAGAGAGGAAAGCTAGAGTTTTCTTCTTCTACTGTTGGTGAAATTCTAACTAAGAAATCTGAATTAATTGTTATTAAACCTCGATCAAAGGCTCGGTGAATCGTTGGTGATAAAGCTATGCCATTTGTTACAGTATCATCATTTGAAATACTGAATGGATAAATATGGCAGGCATCCACCATTTGGACATTATGAACTGAATTTATTTTTAAACCCGAAATACAGCACGTGTAATCGTAAATTTTTGGAACTGTTCTTTTAAATAAACCGCCTCGTACAAATATTTCTTCCTCAAACTCATTTTCCTCTAAGGTTTCTTTTAATTGCTGAATGTGATTTTGATAAAGTTCACTGGGGTCATTTAGAATTTCATTTTCAATTTTATCTTCTTCAAAATAACTCTCTGGTCTTAAATAATTAACCTTGAAATCTGGAAAATAAGATTCGATTAAAAGCTGTTCAAACCATAGCTGGTTTTCAGGCTGCTGAAGTAATAGAAATAACTCCTTGGCAATTTCAGCAAAGGCAATGGACTCATTCAAATTATTAAAGCTTTTTATGCTTTTTGAACGGGTTGTCTCTATTCTTTTTCCTGGTTTTGCTACTAAATGCCAGAATGGTTCTGATCTCATATGAAAAAAAGGTAATGCAAAATTTCGGGAATGATCGGTATTTACCAGTTGCTCCCAATTTTGCTTAAATGCCAGAAGAATTTCTGATGTAATAAAAATTCGATTTGAGGTTATTTTACCTTTGGCAATTAATTGAACTATGGAAAGTAGAAGAATTGGTTTATGAGGAGCCCTACCAAGGTTTTTATTAAAACCCCGATTAAGTTTCTTGAAATAGTTCGAGTATTTAAAGATGATCTCTTCTGACATTTCTTATCCAACAGCCAATTTTTGACTTTCTTTTAAAATATAAGATGGCATTGCTTCGTGCAATCTCCATTCAACGTTCATTGGTTTTGCACCTTTGGATTTTATAAAATCCACTTTTCCTAAAAATGTATAGGACATTGTTAAGCCGTACTCATCTACATTTTGCTCCCTGACAAATAAAAGTATTTTTTTACCGTTTTCTTTATGTCTAATGTAAGATTCCCCTTTGGGCGAATGGGGTGAAATACTGTTTTGTGATTGCCAATGGAAGAGGGTCTTATTTACCGCATAATCTTCATACATCGTGGTGGGAGAATATTCTTTCTCGGTTTTTTTGAGGGTAATAAATAAAGCCTCAACATTCAATTTTTTTTGAAAAGCAGAACCTTCACGATTGGAAGATTTTTTGCTGAAGGTACTCATACCTATTGCCGCAAGAATTTCTTCTCTGTTATATTTGCTATGAAGTTGTAAGGGAAAAGGGAAACCTAAATCTATATCTTTTTCGACAAATTCAATTTGTTCAACCTGATGTAGAATATATTCTTGCATCTCTTCAAGCATTATTTTATTCTTGCTTAAAGTTTCAAAACTCGTTGTAAGATCTGTGAATTTTAATTTTTCGCCACTTTCTTGCCATACATCGTAATGAAACATAAGAAGCATCATTTCCTGCTTTTTTGAGAGCAGTCTTAAGCTTAAATCATTGTTGATTAATTCTTGAATAAATCTAAAGTAACTTAAGGAGTTACAATTGATGAGTTTTCTTTGCATACACGCGGTAAACTCTTTTTCTTGTGGCTCTTTAAAATCGGGAATAACGCCAGCATCGGCACATAAACGTTTCCAGCTACCTTTCTTATATACTTGCCGAATATCTAAGTGATAGAATTCTAAAAAGTTGTTTAAGGTAAGTGGGAGCGTAGAGTGATGTTTGAATGCTTTTATTTTTTGAAGAAGTTGTGGACGTCTAAATTCTGTTGCTTCACGAATATTCTTTAGAATTACTTCTTTTGCCTTTTTCTCCAAAACGATTGAACATCCAAGCGGTAAATGGGGAAACTCGTCTTCAATTTCCTTGATTATAGAAGTATGAGTTTTGCCAACAAGTGCACGGAATTTATGTTCAAAATCATATTCCGGTCTTGCATTTCCAACGAAATCGAGAACAGTTAAACAGTCTTTGTTTTCAGCAAGTCGAAGTCCACGACCTAATTGCTGTAGGAATACGGTTAAACTTTCGGTAGGTCTAAGGAATAAGACAGTATCAATATTAGGAATATCAACTCCCGCGTTAAAAATATCAACCACAAACAGATAATTGATTTCCTTCCGAAGCAGTTTATTGCGAATCTTATCTCTTGAATCGCTATTACTACTAACCAGATAGTCAGCTTTAAGATTGGCGAGTGTGAATTTTTCTGCCATAAATTTTGCGTGCTCCTGGCTTACGCAAAATCCCAAAGCTTGCACATCATTTATATCGGTTAAATATTCTTCGCAGTTTTTAATAATATCGGCAACTCTGTGATCATCTTCGGTGTATATTTTTGTGAGTTCTCTTATTTCATACTTGCCATTCCATTTTACATTACTTAAATCCACTGTATCAGAAAGTGCGAAATATTGGAATGGACTAAGTAATTTTCTATTTAATGCTTCGGGTAATCTTATTTCGGCTGCTATTTTATTATGAAAATCTTCGGCGATATCTCCACCATCCATTCTCTCTGGGGTCGCGGTAAGACCAAGTAAAATTTTAGGCTCAAATCGATGAAGAATGGGACGGTAGCTAGTTGCTTTTATATGGTGAACTTCGTCAACAATTATGTAATCGAAAAAGTTTTCAGCTAAGTCAAGGTTTTTTAAACGGCTATGCAAAGTTTGGACTGAAGCAAAAAGCTGGCTATATCTTTCTGGCTCGTTCCCATCAACCCACAACTCACCAAAATTGGCATCTTTAAGCACATGCTGAAAAGTCGCTTGGGCTTGTATTAGAATCTCTTTCCGGTGGGCTACGAATAAAAATTTAGCATTTGGTTGAAGATCATTAAATCTTTTAAAATCGAATGCAGATATAACGGTTTTACCTGTACCTGTCGCGGCAACTAATAAGTTTTTATTCCGGTTATGAATCTCTCTTTCTGTCTGTAATTTTGATAAAATTTCTTCCTGATATGGATAAGGCTTAAGATCGAAGAAAGCATTAATTTGATTCGTTTTAGACGCATTTTCTCTTTTAAGAGCTTTACTTAGTTTTGCTCGATCTCTTTGATATTTATAATTTTCAAACTCCGGATCTTGCCAATACGTTTCAAATGTCTTTTGAAATTTATCAATGATATGTCCAATTTCCTGCGTGGTGACCTTAAGATTCCATTCTAAACCATTGGTTAATGCCGAGCGAGAAAGATTAGAAGATCCAATATAACCTGTATGAAAACCCGAATTTCGCAGAAATAAATATGCTTTGGCGTGCAACCTTTCATGCTCTGAATTATAAGAAACCTTTATTTCCGTATTTGGTAACGAAGAGAGGTATTCTACAGCTTTTACATCTGTAGCACCCATATAAGAGGTTGTAATTATATTAAGTCTTTTGCCTCTTCTGGTAAATTCTTCTAGTTCTTTTTTAAAAATTCTAATTCCGGAAAACTTTATAAAAGAGACTAACCAGCAAATTTCATCGGCAGAAAGAATCTCTTTTTTAATCTCGCTTTCCAGAGAAATTCCAACATTATTTCCAGTAAAAAGTTCACTCTGACTTAACCGCGTGTAGGGAGTAATTTCTTTTAACCTCGCTTCCAAATTTGAATAAGGAAAATCTAATTTTGAAAATACGGCTTGTAAAATCCTTCCCTCGCTTTCAATTAAATTATCAGAAAACTCAATATTGTTAAGTTCCTCTACCAGAAGTTTTATAATCTTATTTGATAGTTCAATTTGCTTTAAAGGACGGTCTTTGTCTTTAATTTCATTAAGCGCAAATTTGATGGTTTCAGCTAAATATGTGCTTAAATATAGAGAAGCTTCTTCTTTATCTAGAGCTGATTCGCTGACGTGGAACTTTTGTAAATCAACATCCTCAAGTTTATTGGATACTAATTTGGTTATTAGTTGTTCGTAAAGACCGGTTTCAAAACTCATTTATAATTTTTACAATAATAATTTACAATAGGAATATCTGCCTCTGCCCAATCTAAAGATTTCAAATTTTGAATATCTAACCATTCAACTCGCGAATGCTCAAGTAGCAAAAAATTGGAAGTTTGTAATGAGCAGCGAAAAGGTATCAATTGGACTTCTTTTGATTCAGAATAGATATGTTCATTGATAGGTAATTGCTCCAAAATCTTAATTTCAACTCCCAATTCTTCTCTAATTTCTCTTATTAAGCATTCTTCATAAGTTTCTTCATTTACTTTTCCGCCAGGAAACTCCCATTTGTTGGGTAAATCCATTTTGCCACTCCGTTGTGCGCATAAAATTTTGCCATTATGTTCAATAATAGCGCAAGAAACCTTTATCATAAAGAGTATGATTTAATGGAATAGCTCAAATGTGAGAAAGGATATTTTTTCAGAATAAAAATTTAAGATTGCTAAATTTAACATTTAATTCAGAAACCAAAAAAGGTTTTCGTAATGCTCTAAATATTTATCAACTATTCAATTTTCATTTAATCAATCCCTATTTTCAGAAGTGGTTTATTATCAATAAAAAATCATAACTTAAAAACAAAAATGCTACAACAACAATTTTTCTTGTTTTTAATAATCCTGACAATGAGTAAATTACTTCTTTTTGATTTTAGCACTACTACCGACTGGTCTGCCTGGGAAGTAGAGAACGACGTGGTGATGGGTGGTAATTCCAGCAGTAAACTGGAACGTAGTGACGAGGGAAATGCTGTTTTTAAAGGTTCGGTTTCCCTGGAAAACAATGGCGGCTTCGCTTCGGTGCAATATCATTTTCCTTCTAAAAATATCAAAGGCTATAAAAAAGCGATCATTTTACTGAAAGGGGACGGCAAGTCTTATCAATTTAGGATAAAATCCAATCTAAAAGATAGAGCTTCTTATATCTACACGTTTAAAACTACCGGAGACTTGCAAACCGTAGAAGTTCCGCTAAAGGAAATGGAACCGGTATTTCGCGGAAGGAAACTGGATCTCCCCAACTTTTCTGCCGATACAATCCAGGAAATTCGGTTTCTAATCGGTAATAAAAAAGCAGAAGATTTCAGGCTGGAAATAGACAAGATCGAATTGGAATAAGAATCGCAGTGTAAAAAATAGTTTTTCAAAATAATTGCTTTTCAGCGATAATAAGTCTTAGCTATCTTTCCATAAGAAACTAATAAACCCTGATTTTCTTAATTGTTAAGCTTTCACTTATCTTTGAAGTAAAACTACCTGCATATGAAAATTGTTGTTTCCCCGGCCAAAAGCCTGGATTACGAATCTAAACTACCCACCACCCGCGGCACGCAGCCCGCTTTTTTGGACACCACCGCAAAACTCAACCGGAAGATGTCCAGAATGACCAAAAAAGAGATTTCCGAATTGATGAGCATCAGCGATAAGCTGGCCGATCTTAATTATACCCGCTACCAGGAATTTGAGGAAGAGCACAACAAAAAGAATTCGCGCCCCGCGATGTACGCTTTTGCCGGCGATGTTTATACCGGCCTTGATGCCTATACCATCCCCACCGAAAAGCTAGACCTCCTGCAGGATACCTTACGAATCCTTTCCGGACTCTACGGCGTGCTAAAACCCTTGGACCTAATGCAGCCTTATCGCCTGGAGATGGGAACTTCGGTAGGTGTTGAGCGCAAGAATAGCCTTTATGAAGTTTGGCAACCCAAAGTCACTAAACTGCTAAACGAGGAAATGGAAAAAGGGGAACTCTTTATCAACCTGGCCAGCAACGAATATTTTAAGGCCGTAGATACCAAAAAACTAAAAGCTGAGGTAATTTCACCCGTTTTTAAAGATTTTAAGAATGGAAAATTGAAGATCATCAGTTTCTTCGCTAAAAAAGCCCGTGGCGCGATGGTGCGCTATATTATAGACAAAGACGTAAAAACACTGGAAGAGCTTAAAGCTTTCGATTATATGGATTACCGTTTTAGCGAAGAACACACCGAGAAGGAGAGTGAACCGGTTTTTATTAGATAGTTTTCAGTTGTTTGTTGTTTAGTGTTTGTTGTTCAAAATTGTGTGTGTACAGCATCCGTCATCGCGAGCGAGGGACGAGCGCGGCGATCTTTTGTTTGGAAGTGAGATCTTCAGTAAAATTGAAATAACCAAGCACAGATTGCCACGTCGGCTGCGCCTCCTCGCAATGACGCTGGTTTTACAAAACAAAAACCCTGAATCTAAAAGCGTAAACTTTTAAACTCAGGGTTTCCAGACGTAGTCAACTTACAACTACTCTAATTCTTTCTTTTCCTGTTCGGCGATGGTGGTTGGTTTTACCTTAAACTTTTTACGTTTAGGGCGTAATCTTCCATGTGTGCCTATTGCAATTTTTCCTCGTTTCGTTTTCCTGTCGCCTCGTCCCATAAATTACTTTTTCTTCTGTTGGTCTTTTATGGTCTTTTCGTCATAATCCACCTCGTTTGTCCGTTTTTTGGTGTCTCCGGTTGGGTTGGTGGGATTTTCCTGTTCTTTATTTCTTTTCCTTTTATTATCTTCAATTGGGCCTCCCATAATTATTGTTTTTTTGATTCACTTCTAAGATAAGAAACAAGAGTCTTAAAACCTCCCAAGAGCATGTTAGAATTTGGTTAAACCGGCCTGATGCTTTTTACAAAATCGGCTATCTTATTTTTGCCATTTTTGTTGAGGTGCTTAATAAATGCCGAACCAATTATGGCTCCCTTAGCGTATTGAGTTGCTTGCTGAAAACTTTCGGCATCGCTAATTCCAAAACCAACAACCTGCGGGTTTTTGAGTTGCATATCGTTCACTCTTTTGAAATATTTTTTTGTCTCATCACCAAATCCGCTGGTAGAACCGGTTACACTTGCCGAACTTACCATATAAATAAAGCCACTGGAAACCGAATCAATAAACCGAATGCGCTCTTCTGAAGTTTGCGGTGTGATTAAAAATATATTCTGAAGTCCGTTTTCCTCGAAAATCGATCTGTATTCTTCATTATAAACATCAACCGGAAGATCAGGGATTATAAGTCCGTCAATTCCAGTTTCTGCACATTTTTTACAGAATTTCTCCACGCCATACTGAAGAATAGGATTAAAATATCCCATAATAATAAGCGGAATTTCCACGGATTCTCTAATTCCCTTAAGCTGCTCAAATAGTTTATTGGTGGTCATCCCACTTTTAAGCGCTTTGGTAGAACTTTCCTGAATGGTAGGCCCATCGGCAAGCGGATCGCTAAACGGCAAACCAATTTCTATAAAATCCACTCCATTTTTTTCCAGTTCCTGAATAATCGAAACCGTATCTCCGGTTTCAGGATAACCCGCCGTAAAATAGATAGACAGTAATTTTTGCTCTTCCTGAAGTTTTTTATTTATTCTGTTCATTTGTTATGATTCAATATTCTTATTTATCTCAACTCGAGCGCAGTCGAGAGCGTTTTGGTTCCTGGGTAAATTGTGCCACGAATACACGAATATTTTTATTTCGTCATTGCAAACCCAGGGTCATTTAAATCTCTAATTCTCTACGTCATTCTGAACTTGTTTCAGAATCTAATTTGTTATAATTATTTGAACTTAAATTCTATTAGAACCTGAAACCAGTTCAGGTTGACGGTTAATTTTTAATTTTATTTTTATTCCGTTTACGAGGGCATTGCCCGTGGCAATCTTTTCAAATGTTATTAGCAAGCCAGCTATCTGAATCCTTATTTTTGGTTGACAGACCTCACAGGTTTTCAAAACCTGTGAGGTCTTATGCTAAAGATCAAAATAATCTATATAAGTACTCAAATCCTTATCCCCACGCCCCGAAAGATTGACTACCACCACATCATCCTTTTTAAACTTTCGGTCTTCAAAAATAGCCAGGGCATGAGAGGTCTCAATAGCGGGAATAATACCCTCTAATTTAGCCAGTTCTAAACCGGCTTCCATCGCGGCTTTATCGGTTATCGAAATAAATTCCCCGCGCCCGCTTCTAAACAAATTGGCGTGCATTGGCCCAACCCCCGGATAATCGAGTCCGGCGGAGATGGAATAAGGTTCGGTAATTTGTCCGTCTTCGGTTTGCATCAGCAGGGTTTTACTACCGTGGATAATGCCTTCTTTCCCCAAAGCCGAAGTCGCAGCACTTTCCCCGCTTTGAATACCTTTTCCAGCTGCTTCAACCGCGATAATCCCAACCTCAGGATCATCTAAATAATGAAAATAAGCTCCGGCTGCGTTGCTTCCACCACCTACACAGGCAACAACATAATCCGGATTCCCACGATTTTCTTTTTCTTTTAACTGAACTTTAATTTCTTCAGAAATCACCGCCTGAAACCTCGCAACCATATCGGGATAGGGGTGAGGACCCACCACAGAGCCGATAATATAATGCGTATCCAGCGGATTATTGATCCAATCCCGAATTGCTTCGTTGGTGGCATCCTTAAGCGTTCGGCTACCAGATTTTGCCGGAATTACTGTGGCTCCCAACATTTTCATACGGGCTACATTTGGCGCCTGTCGTTCAATATCAACCTCGCCCATATAAACAATACACTCAATGCCCATAAGTGCACAAACCGTAGCGGTGGCCACACCGTGCTGCCCTGCGCCGGTTTCGGCGATTATGCGATCCTTGCCCAGACGTTTTGCCATTAAAATCTGCCCGACGGTATTATTTATTTTGTGCGCCCCGGTATGACAAAGATCTTCACGTTTCAGATAAATTTTTGTGCCGTATTTTTTACTAAAACGTTCAGCATAATAAAGCGGTGTGGGTCGCCCCACATAATCACGCAATAGATCTTTAAATTCCTTCTGAAAAGATTCCTCTTTCATAATATCCAGGTACTGCGAACGCAATTCCTCTACATTTGGATAAAGCATTTCGGGAATAAAAGCCCCGCCAAAATCGCCGTAATATCCTTTTTCGTTAGCCTGATAGCTCATTGTTATTTATTTTATTTAGTAGCTTTCGCCACAAATACACTAATATTTTTGTTTCAACTTTGTTTAAAGCCTGTAGCAAGTTTTAATGAGTTTTTATGTCATTCTGAATTTATTTCAGAATCTAAATTATTAGAGACTTCAAATTCTAATTTTTTTTGCCACGAATACACTAAATTTTAATTTGTCATTGCGAGGGCAAAGCCCGTGGCAATCTCACTTTAATTCTTAAACAAAAGATTGCTTCTCCCGATTGGCATCGGGATCGCAATGACGGTTTTTATAACTCAAAACCCCTTTATAAACTCCTCCAGTTTATCCACATTTTTAAAACCCGGTTGCTCTTCAAATTTACTATTTACATCTATGGCATAAAGCAAATTTTCCTCTCCATTTTGCTGAAAATAAGCTTGTAGTTTTTTGATTGCTGCCACTTCATCCGGTCCTATTCCTCCGCTAAGGAAAAATGGTTTTTTTGAAGGATATTCTTTTAAAATCTCCCAATTGAATATGATCCCATTTCCGCCTTTGTTTTTCCCTTTAGTATCAAAAAGAAAATAATCTACTACAGTTTCGTATTCTTTTAAACGCTCAAAATCGAAGTCGTCTTTAACTGAAAACACCTTAATTATTTCCACCGGAGTTTCTATTAAAAGTGTTTTTAGTTCACCGCAAAAAGCCGCAGTTTCATCCCCGTGAAGTTGAATCGCATTAAGATCGTGTTTCTTAATTTTTTCAAGGATTACATCGATTTCTTCATTTACAAAAACCCCGGTTTTCTTAATTCCGGAAAGAATTTCCGGGAGTTCAGCATCAAAATTTCTGGGGGTTTTTTCGTAAAAGATAAAACCCATATAATCAGGCTGAAGTTTTGCAACTTCGCTGATGTTTTCGGGATCTTTCATCCCGCATACTTTGAGTTTTATATTTTTCATTTTTACTTGTTGTTAACCACCTCTCCCTTCGGGTACTCCTCCTTAAAAAGGAGGAGAGCTGGTGTTGGTTTTCATCATCCTGAACTTGTTTCAGGAGCTAACATGATGTTAACAGCCTAGACCCTGAAATAAATTCAGGGTGACGTACTCAATTCTTTTACAAACTCTGCAGCAGCTTTACCGGGATTGTTGGTTTTCATAAAATTCTCACCGATTAAAAAACCTTTATAGCCATATTGCTGTAAATCTTTGATCGCTTCAACCGAGCTGATTCCGCTTTCGGAAACTTTTACAAAATCTTCCGGTATCTTTTCTGAAAGTTCTTTGCTAATGTCGGTGCTGACTTCAAAAGTTTTTAAATTCCGGTTGTTTACGCCCAACATATCCAAGCTCGGCATAATGGATTTTTGTAATTCTTCTTCATTATGAACTTCCAGCAATACTTCCAGGCCAATGCTTTTCGCAAATTCTGAAAGCTTTTTTATTTGCTCACGTTCCAGAACTGCGGCAATAAGTAGAATCACATCGGCGCCGTGAGCTTTTGCCTCCAGAAGTTGATATTCATCAATAATAAACTCCTTTCGCAACAATGGCATTTTAACCGCAGCACGGGCATAAAGCAAATCGTCTAGAGACCCCCCAAAATATTTGCCATCAGTAAGAACCGACATTCCCGAAATACCTGCTTCTTCATAACCTTGGGCTACATCTTCCACATTTAAATCCTGGTTGATGACTGATTTTGAAGGGGAACGTCTTTTATGTTCGGCAATGATCCCTGTTTTGCTGATTGTTAGCTTTTGAGCCAAAGAAACTGTTTGACGCTCAAAAAGTGCCGATTGCTCCAATTGCGAGATAGGCACTACCAGCTTTTTTAAAACCAGTTCTTTATGTTTATCGGCTATTATTTTGTCTAAAATGTTCATAATTATGTTATGCGTTCTCAGTTATGAGTTCTCTGTTTTTCCTTAACGTCATCCTGAACTTGTTTCAGGATCTAAGTTGATTAATAATGGATTACTTACTCAACTCCTGCAATTTCTCTAATGCTATTAAAGCTTTCCCCGAATTTATAGATTCCCGGGCAGTTTCAAAACCTTCTCTGGCACTAACTTGATTTGCGGTGGCGATGGCCATCCCGGCGTTGGCACAAACCACATTATTTTGTGCTGTGGTACCTTTTCCTTTTAAAATATTCACAAAAATTTCAGCTGAACTTTCTATAGAACCGCCCCCGGCAATATCTTCCTGTTTTAAGGTTTCTACACCAAAATCTTCCGGACTCAACATTCCTTCAGAATTATTGGAGATGGTTTTGGTATTTCCGGTAAGGGAAATTTCATCATAACCATCTAAGGCGTGTAAAATAGTGAAATTCTTATCGGTGTTCTGGTATAAATAGCCATACATCCTGGCCAGTTCCAGGTTAAACACCCCTACCAGCTGATTTTTTGGAAAAGCTGGATTCACCATTGGTCCCAGCATATTGAAAAAGGTTTTTACCGCCAGAGATTTTCTGATAGGCGCCACGTTTTTCATCGCTGGGTGGAAGAGGGGAGCGTGGAGCACACAAATTCCCGCTTCAGCAATGCATTTTTCTAAAAATCCGGCGTCGTTGCTAAATTTAATTCCCAGACTTTCCATCACATTAGAACTTCCGCTTACCGAAGAAACTCCATAGTTACCGTGTTTTGCCACATTAACTCCCGCACCTGCCGTTACAAATGAAGAAGTGGTGGAAATATTAAAAGTGTTTTTCCCATCGCCTCCGGTTCCGCAGAGATCTATGGGATTATAATCGCTTAAATCTATGGCCACGCAAAGTTCCAAAAGTGCATCACGAAAACCCTCCAGTTCTTCTATGGTAATACTTCGCATCATATAGACCGTTAGGAATGCGGCTATCTGACTTTCATTATATTCTCCGTTAGAAATGCTGAAAAGCGCCTGCTTCGCCTCATCTTTAGAGATGGTTTCGTGGTTTATGAGCCTGTTTAGTAGTTCTTTCATAAGTTTAACTGTTTACCCAATTCTGAATCATCTTTTTCCCATCAGGCGTTAACACCGATTCTGGGTGAAATTGAACACCGCGAACATCAAATTCCCGATGACGAAGCGACATAATTTGTCCGTTTTCATCGTAGGAAGTGGCTTCCAGGGAATCAGGGAGTTCTTTTAAAACAATCCAGGAATGATAACGACCCACGTTCATGGTTTTTGGTAAATCCTTAAAAAGCGGTTCGTCATCTACGCATAAATCCATCCTGGTGGCAATACCATGATAAACCGATTCTAAATTACCCAATTTGCCGCCAAAAACTTCTCCTATGGCCTGTTGGCCAAGGCATACTCCCAAAATGCTTTTTGTTGAAGCATATTTTTCTATAATAGGTTTTAGTAACCCTGCTTCTTCAGGAATTCCCGGTCCGGGAGAGAGCAGGATCTTATCGTATTTTTCAACATCTTCCAGTTCCAATTGGTCGTTTCTTACAACCGTAACCTCGCAATCCAATTCTTCGAGATAATGCACAAGGTTGTACACAAAAGAATCGTAATTATCTATAACTAATATTTTTTTCATTCTACCTGGTGTGAAATTCTATTTTTGAATTTTAATCATTAAAAGATATTAGATCCTGAAACAAGTTCAGGATGACGTTTTTTTAATTTTTTAAATATCTTCCGCAATATCGAGGGCCTTGGTTAATGCCCCGAGTTTATTATAAACTTCCTGTAATTCATTTTCTTCTACAGATTCTGAGACTACCCCGGCACCGGCCTGGTAATGCAACTGATGATCTTTGCTGACGAACGAGCGAATAATAATCGCGTGGTTAAAGTTTCCGTGGAAATCCATAAAACCTATTGCACCACCGTAGGCATCGCGGTTTACGTTTTCGTACTTTTCTATAAGCTTCATCGCGCTGTGTTTTGGTGCACCGCTTAAAGTTCCTGCCGGAAAAGTATCAGCTACTACCTGCATTGTCGGGGTATTTGGATCTTTGGTTCCGGTGACTTTACTTACCAAATGGATTACGTGGGAGAAAAACTGAATTTCCCGGTATTTTTCTACTTTTACATTATTGCCATGCCGACTAAGATCGTTTCTGGCCAAATCTACTAACATTACGTGTTCGGCATTTTCCTTTTCATCTGCAGCGAGTTTTTTGGCTAATTCGGCGTCTTCCTCATCGTTTCCGGTACGTTTAAAAGTTCCGGCGATGGGATGAATTTCTGCCTGCCCGTCCTGAACCACCAGTTGCGCTTCGGGAGAACTTCCGAAGATTTTAAAGTTTCCGTAGTCAAAATAGAACAGGTAGGGGGAAGGGTTTACGCTACGTAAAGCTCTGTAAACATTGAATTCATCTCCTTTAAATTTTTGCGAAAACCTGCGGGAAAGCACAATTTGAAAAACATCACCGCGATAGCAATGTTTTTTTCCAAGTCTTACATTTGCCTTAAATTCTTCATCAGTGAGGTTGGAAACTGGTTCCTGCTGACGCTCAAAATTATAGGTTGCGAAGTTTTTCACCTTAATAAGCTGTTCGATTTCAGGAATTTTTGAATCGGTATTGTAGCTGTGATCAAAAATATAAGCTTCGTTATTGAAATGATTAATGGCGATTATATTCTGATACACCGCATAATAAATATCCGGTAGCTTAAGATCACCATTTCGTTTTTTGATCTCCAGATCCTCAAAATACCGAACCCCATCGTAAGCGATATAACCAAAAAGCCCGTTATTGATAAATTTAAAATCGGAATCTTCAGTTTTAAATTGTTTTGAAAATTCCTGTATTTTAAGCGGCACGTTTACTTCAGGAGTGATTTCGGTAGTTTTCTTACTTCCGTCAGGGAAAACTTCAGTGATTATTTCATTCTGAATTTTAATAGAAGCGATAGGATTGCAGCAGATATAAGAGAAACTATTATCGTTGGCGTGGTAATCGCTACTTTCCAGAAGGAGACTGTTGGGATATTTGTCCCGCACCTTAAGATAAACACTCACCGGTGTAATGGTGTCTGCCAGGAGTTTTTTATGGGTGGTTTTTAGTTTATACATAAATTGATTTTTGTCACTTCCGCGTAGGCGGAAGTCCATTTTCTATTATTTAAATCTTATAGTCAAATCTTCCCAATCGGGATTAAAATCGTTTATCAGGTTTATTTTCCAAAGACGATTCCATTTTTTTAGTTGTTTTTCCCTTTTAATCGCCAACAATGGATATTCAAATTTTTCATAGTATACTAGTTTATTAAGTCGGTATCTGCTGCTAAAACTCTTTAGGTTTCGATTTCTATGTTGATATAACCTTCGCTTTAAATTTCCTGTAATTCCAATATATAATGTTCCATTTTTACGATTTGTAATTATGTAAACATGATATTGGTAATCGTTATTCATCTTATCTTTATAGTCACTCCCGCGAAGGCGGGAGTCTATTTTTTAAATTAGCTTATTTTCTTTTTGAGCTTTCAGTTTTTTAGAGATTTCCGCCTTCGCGGAAATGACAAAAAAACTAAACAAAAAAGGCCTGTCGTGAGACAAGCCTTTTGTATGAGTTTATACTATAGCGATGTTACTTCACGACGTTTGACGTAAATTGTTCCACCACCAGGTATTTGCTATTCTGTTTTTCATTAGTCCAAAGATAGAAAGCATATTTAAATAAACAAGTGAAATTCTAAAAAAGAAAGCCGGAAAAGCAATTTTAACTTTTCCGGCTGGATTTGTGCAATTTAACTAATTAAAATTTCAACTCAATATTCAAATCGAAATTATCGTAAATCGTTTGATCTCCAAGTCCGCTAAAGAAACTACCGGAGTTATATTTCACGTTGTATTTAGAACGGTCTATACTTAATTTAGTAGTAGCGGTGTTGTTACTCCAATCTAAATCGAAAGTTACTGGATGCGTGTTTTCTTTAATAGTAAGATCTCCAACCACACCATAAGTACCGTCGTCTTTTTTGGCAACACTGGTAATTATCAGCTTTGAAGTCGGGTGATTATCTACACCAAAAAAATCGTCAGAATTTAAATGACCTTCAAGCCCAGATTTATCGTCACCTTTAAGATCGGTAACGGTAATTGTGTTCATATCCATTACAAATTCACCACCAACAATTTCTTCGTTTTCAAACTGGAATTTCCCATCTTTTAAATCGATAGTTCCTGAATGAGATCCTAAAACTTTTTTGCCTTTCCAGGCGATGTTACTTGCCTGTGCGTTTACTTGTTTTTCCATAATTATTTCAATTTTTCTTTTTCAAATTTATTTTTCAATAGCAATTTCTTTCCCGTCGTAATTAGAATTTCAACTCTACGTCTAATTCAAAATTATCGTAGATAGTTTTGTCTCCAAGGTTATCAAAGAAACTTCCTGACCCGTAACGTACATCATATTTAGAACGGTCAATAGTTAATTCTGTAGAAGCTGAGTTCTCTTCCAAGTCTAAATCGAAAGTCACCTGATTCGTTTTATCTTTAATAGTAAGATCGGCTACCACACCGTATGTTCCATTACTCTTTTTGGCTACGCTTGTAATTACCAATTTTGAAGTTGGATGGTTATTTACGCCAAAGAAATCATCAGATTTTAAGTGGCCTTCTAATTTTCCTTTGTCTTCACCCGTAAGATCGGTAACGGTAATAGAGCTCATATCTATTAGAAATTCCCCTCCGGTAAGTTCACCGTTTTCCATAGTAAAATGTCCGTCTTGCAGGTCTATGGTTCCGTAGTGGGAGCCGGTTACTTTTTCACCTTCCCAGTTAATGTTGCTTTGTTTTACATCAAGTGTTTTATCCTGTGCATTCATTGTTGTGAATGATAAAAAGGATACAAGAAATGCAGATGCAAATACAGTTTTTAAAAGATTCTTTTTCATAGCAATTTTTGATTTAAATTAATTTGACTTTAGTTTATATTAAATGGAATAATTCTTCTTCTTGTTTTCTAACTTTTTTTGCGTGTTGCAATTGGTCTTCATCACTTCTATAACCGGCAGTGGCGATCACGGCAGTGGTTAAATTCGTTCCTGAAATTCCCAGGATCTCATCAAACTTTTGCGCATCAAAACCTTCCATAGGGCAGGTGTCGATTTTTAAGTTTGCGGCTGCAGAAAGCAAATTCCCAAGTGCGATATAGGCTTGTTTTTGCGCCCAAATGGATTGTTGTTCTTCGGTCTTTCCTAAAATATTAGAAGTCAACATATCTTTTAATCCGCCTAAATCCTGAACCTTAACTTCTCGAATTTCACTGATATTCTCCAGGTAAGCATCAATGTATGCCTCGTTGAGTTTTTTAAGGCTAACGAAAACGAATACGTGAGAAGCGTCGGTAAGTTGAGACTGGTTCCAGGCTGCTGTCTTTAATTTTTCTTTGGTTTCCTTATCGGAAATTACAAATACCTCGTAAGGCTGAAGCCCGTATGAAGATGCTGAAAGCTGAATGCTTTTTTGTAGTTTTTCTACGTCTTCCTGACTTAAGGATTTATCTGCATTGAATTTTTTAGTAGCGTACCGCCAATTTAAATTCTCTATATAATTTTCCATAGTTATTTTCTTATTTTATTTAAGCAATTAGTAATAAGTTCTATTTCTTCTTCACTGATATCCTGAATCAACTCTTTTTCTACTTCATCAACTTTTGGATCGATTACTTTTAAAAGTTCCAGACCTTTCTCAGTGATACTTATTTCAACCTTCCTGCGATTCGCTTCGCAAACAATACGTTCAGTTAGTTCTTTAGCGATAAGTTTATCTACCAGCCTGGTAGTATTGCTCATTTTACTCACCATACGTTCCTGAATAGTGCTAAGGTTTGCCGGTTTCCCTTTTTGTCCTCTTAAAATGCGTAGCACATTAAATTGCTGAATAGAAATATCGAAAGGTTTAAGTGCCGCCGCTACATTCTCATCTATAAGATTAGCAGTAACCAAAATGCTAAGGCTTAGCTTCCTGGCCGGCGGTAAATTATTTGTTTTTAATTGGTCTTCGATTTTCATTTGTCTAAACAACATTTGTATATACAAATATAAGTCAGTTTTTGAATTTAGATCAAAAGGAAATGTTAAAATTTTGAACTGGATTCCTGTGGAATGAAACCGTAGTTTTTAAAACTTTCAATATATTTACACTGAAATTTGATAGGAACAATAATAGATCCCCTTCTTCAAGGGGATTCAAAAAAATAAGATTTATGAAAGAACTCAATCAGGAAGAATGGCAATCACAGTTGGAAAAAGATGATAAAGCAGTGATTTTAGATGTAAGAACTGAAGAAGAGGTAGAGGATGGTTATATCCCAACCGCTAAAAACATTGATATTTATAAGGGTCAGGAATTTGTAAATGAAGTTGAAAAACTGGACAAGGATAAAAATTACTATATCTACTGCCGTTCAGGAAAACGCAGCGCACAGGCCTGCACCATTCTAGACCAGATGGGTTTTGCTAACACCTATAACCTGGAAGGCGGATTTATGGAATGGGAAGGTGATAAAGTTGAGGATTAAGTTTTAAAAAGCAGCAAAGATAAGTTTTGTTGCTTTTTGTATTTAATTTGATCTATTTATTAGCAACCATCTCGTACCTATACTGAGGATAGTAAGGATCTCCCCATTTGATATACTTGTTATGCTATTATCCTGAATATCGTCCAGGGTATCTCCATTCACGAAATTAAGAGCCGTGGTACTACTTCCCTTACCTATTAATACCAGTTCACGACCTTTATTGGTTGATGCATCGGGAATTGTAATTGAAGATGGGTAATTTGTTACTCTTAAAAAGGATACTTCGTCTCCAATAATGTAGTTTCCAGAAGCGGTTCCTGTACTAATATAATTTTTGGTGTGATTGTGTTTCCAATCGGCGTTTCCATCATCATCTAAAACTAAAATCTGGTTTTCCTCACCGCGTGAATCTGGAAAAGTATATTCCTCAGCCTGCGTTTTTCCTATTCCAACGGGACCTTCAAAATAACCGGCAAATACCCTGGAACTGCTGTTGCCTTCAGCACGGGCATAAATTCCGTAGATATTTCCTCTCCCGGTAGAAGTTCCGATTTCAGTATAAATTCCATAGTTATGGCTACTTGCACCTTCAGTTCTTCCCACTTTGTTGTAAAAACCATATACATCGCTACTGCCGGTCGTTTTATTGGTAACACTATGAATGCCGAAGCGTTCACCTTCTCCCTCACCAGAAACATTTAATTTTAAGCCATACTTGATGGCGTTTGTTTTACTGCGATTTCTAAGTTCGATTCCGTAAGTATTTCTGGTTTCAGCAGGATTATTGTTATCTATCTCCAGCCCTTTTTTAATGTCCTGAGCATCATCGGGGTTTATCGCGATCTGAAGTTTACTAACGATCTCTTCTGTGCCAATACCGATATTTCCTTTTCTGAATATATCATCATCAATATTTCCAGGACTCTCAGTAGTATTGGGCTTATAGAAATTAGCCGCTTTAGCATCTGAAACTATAGATTTCCATTTAGCTTCCTGTTGATGCCAGTAATAAAAGCCTGTGGGCGAATTATTGAAATCCTCAGTTAGAAAAATAAGCATTCCGTGTTGCTCATTTCCGGGGTTTTGGGAAGGAAATTTTTTTATTCTTGGAATTAGTATTCCGTCTATATTGGCCGGATTGTCCTTATCGGTAGCAACGATATCCAGTTGCGCCCCAGGTTCGGTGGTACCAATTCCAACTTGAGAGATTGCCGGAACGGCTAAAAACAAAAAATAATAAAATATAAATTTTTTCATCCTACTAAAAAATACCGGTTAAATAATTGGTTGTTTTCTAGTTAGTGGGTGTTTTGGATTTTTAAATATACTTTTTGAAAAGCTTTTTCTCTTAAATCTTTGAATATTGAGGGATTTCCCTAGTCTTGTGCTTCTTTTACTTTATTTTGAAGCATTTTAATTTCGTCCCGGTGTTTTGCAGCAGCCATAAAGTCCAAATCTTTTGCTGCTTTTTCCATGGCTTTTCTTTTCTCCCGAATTCTTTTTTCTAAGTTGGGTTTACTCATATAAGCCACTTCCGCTTCGGCAGCTTTGGTAGTTAATGGTTTCTCAGCATCATACACGTCCAGTTTTTCCTTAATCAACGTACTATTCTCAAGTTTCTTAACCAATGGAGTAGGACGAATATTATTTTCTTTGTTGTAAGCAATCTGCTTGGACCTTCGGTATTCGGTTTGATCGATGGTTTTCTGCATACTGTCTGTAATCTTATCCGCATATAGAATCGCCTTTCCCTCTACGTGACGCGCCGCACGACCAATGGTTTGTGTTAGCGATCGATTACTTCTTAAAAATCCTTCTTTATCGGCGTCGATTACAGCTACTAAAGAAACTTCCGGAAGATCCAGCCCTTCTCTTAACAGGTTTACACCTATAAGTACATCAAACAATCCGCGACGTAAATCCTGCATAATTTCTACCCTTTCCAATGTGTCCACATCAGAGTGAATATATCGGCACCTAATATCAATCCGGGTTAGGTATTTGGTAAGTTCTTCTGCCATTCTTTTGGTAAGGGTGGTTACCAGGGTCCTTTGATCTTTTTCATTCCTTGTGTGGATTTCTTCAATAAGATCGTCAATCTGGTTTAGGCTGGGACGAATTTCTATCACCGGATCTAGAAGTCCGGTTGGTCTAATCACCTGCTCTACATAAACTCCTTCAGATTTTTGTAATTCGTAATCGGCAGGTGTGGCACTTACATAAATCACCTGATTTTGCAGCGCCTCAAATTCTTCGAATTTCAAAGGTCGGTTATCCATCGCGGCTGGAAGTCTAAATCCATATTCTACCAAAGTTTCTTTTCTGGATCTATCTCCGCCATACATTGCGTGTACCTGAGGAATAGTTACGTGACTTTCATCTACAACCATTAAGAAATCATCAGGAAAATAGTCTAAAAGGCAGAAAGGACGTGTTC
>JAGXIG010000086.1 GCA_024635815.1 Salegentibacter sp. | reverse complement strand
TTTCACGCCATTTTTTTACCCTGGAACCAATGACAAGATCTTTGTTTTCTTCAAGTATTGGGGTCACAATTTTAGTTAATTCTGAAGGAAAATCGCTGTAATCACCATCCAGGAAAACAATAATATCGGGCTTAGTAGCTTGTTTCGAAATATAATCCATTCCCTTTAAGCAGGCATAACCATAACCTTTTCGGTGTTCCTGGAGTACAGTGGCACCGGCGTGTTGGGCATTCTTTTCAGTTGAATCAGTGGAATTGTTGCTTACTACGATTATTTCCTGCACGATCTCAGGAATTTCAGCAATCACTTTGGCAATGGAATCTTCCTCGTTATAAGCAGGGATGATAACCTTAATCGCTCCAGAGGGCTTAATTATTTCAGGCTTACCTTCATTATTAGAATAATTTCTAGACTCATATGGGTTTAGATTGTCTTGAGACACCTGGTTTTTTTGCGGCATTTACTTCGATTTCTGGTTTACCAAATCCATTAAGTCAACATCATTTCCTAGTAAAACTTCTTCAGAATTTATTCTTCCGTCTAAATCATCATTTTCAAGCTTAAGAACACCACGTGGGCAAACCGCAGAGCAAATTCCGCAACCTACACAGCTGGAGCGAACAATATTTTCGCCTTTTTGAGCATATGCACGCACATCAATTCCCATTTCGCAGTAGGTGGAACAATTTCCGCAGGAAATACATTGTCCGCCGTTTGTAGTAATTCTAAATCTGGAGAAAAGACGTTGCTGCATTCCTAAGATCGCAGCCATCGGGCAACCGTAACGGCACCAAACCCTGCTACCGAAAATAGGATAAAAACCAACTCCAATTACCCCCGAAAATACAGCACCAATCAAAAAGCCATACCATTCCCTAAGTTGGTAACCGGCAAAGAAGAAAATATTTCCGTTTCCGCTTAAATAATTAATACTGATGATAGCCAAAATTACCACCAGATAACCAATGGCTCCGTATTTCGCATCTTTTGCCAATTCTTTACGTTTAAAGATCATAATTATAGCAAAAAGCAAAGTGAGAAAACCGGCAGAACCCCAGAGAAAAACATCTTTGGTAAGCCAGAATTCCCCTGAATTGTCGCCTAAAAATGAATATAAAACCGCGATGGTCATCACCGTTACAAAAACCAGAACGCTGTGAATTACCCAGCGCTCAATTTTCCAGGCATATTGTGATTTATTAGATAAGTGGCGGTAAGGATCTCCGGCGGTTTCTGCGAGTCCGCCGCAACCGCAAACCCAGCTGCAGTACCAGCGTTTTCCGTATTTGTAAGTTAAAATTGGGGTGATTACGAAAATGGAAATCAATCCAAAAGCGAGCATAATAACACCAATATTCCCTGCGGAAAGGAATTCGTTAATCTTATAATCGGTAAAAAGATCGTAGTTAAGCGGCCAGATGTTGGCTGGATTATAATAAGGTTGGTTAAGCCGAATTAAAATTTCCGGAATTAAAAAAGCAAAACCTAACTGAAAGAACATCACCGAAAACGTACGAATTACTTCGTATCGATTATTACGATATTTCAGAATGAATTTATAACCGAAAATAAGGATGGCAACCGTGTAGAGTGTGCCATAAACAAACCACTGGCTGGCGGGATTTCCGCTAATAAGCTGACTTAAAGGATCGAATAAAGCGATGATGCCGGTGTTGGCGCCATCGGCATTTAAGCCTAAATATTGCGGGTACCAGTATAAAACTATATAAAAAAGCGTGAGGCTAATTCCCAGTATCCAGGCCCAAAATCCGCGGCCAGAAATCGATTTAAACCAAACGCCATCGTTTTTTATACCTGCATGTTTCCCTAAATATAAATCGTTTGCAAAGATTACTGTTCCCACCGTGATGAGCCCTAAAGACAGACTTAAAAATAAAGTCTTGTTAGGAAAATTTACATTTGCCACCGCAAGCACAAGTATAAACAGCCCAACCAAACCAATCCCGCTGGCAAGCCTTTGTGTTGTAGAAAGTTTTGCCGGTGCCTCGGCGGTGAGGGACATATTGTGTTCTAGTTTGTTCATGCTTTCTGTAAATTCTCTTTAAAACTTTTAAAAATCTCTTTTTCGTGCCTGGTGTAAAACTCGGGGTCAAAATTGGCTTGTTTCAGGTTAGCAAGCACGTGATCTATTTTTCTTTCTTCATTAAGCCATCGATCTAAAACAGGGTGGCGCATCCTTATTCCGAAGGTGTTTATCCCAAGGAATTTATTTGAATTCGGGTCAAAAGCGATGGTAATGGCTTTTGTATTGTCTTTGTGCTGCCAGTGAAAATGCATTTCATTTTCCCCGGGTTTTGCTGAAACATTTCCGTAGGTCTGGTATTCAATATCAAAGAATTTAGCCGAATTAAACCAGTTTCCAGGTTTATATTTCATTGCATTTCCGGTTAAGGTTTGTGCCAGGGTTTCACCCATCATTCGGCCGGCATACCAAACTGCTTCAATTGGTTTTCGATGCGATTGAGGTTGTTTCAGCTGTGCACAATCGCCAATTGCATATATATCTTTAAGATTGGTTTTTAGATATTCGTCTACCAAGATTCCTTTATCGGTTTCTAATACAGAATTTTTCAGAATATCTATATTAGGTCTAACGCCGGTACATAGCCCGACCACCTGACATTCAATTTCTTCTCCGGAATTTGTGATAATCGATTTTACCTTTCCGTTTTCATCACTAATAATTTTATCGAGTTCGGTTTCGTGCCGAAGGTCAACTCCTTGGGATTTGATATGTTCAGAGATCATTTTGGCATCCTGAATTGGCAACATATTATGCCAAAAGGCTTCTTCCCGAATTAGAAAAGTCACCTCAATATTTCGGGTTTTGAGCATTTCGGCGAGTTCCACGCCAATGAGACCGCCGCCGATAATTACTGTTTTTTTGCAGTTTTGGGTGTTTTCTTCCAGGAGTTCTAAATCCTGCTTGGAAACCAATCCCTGTACACCTTTTAAATCCTGCCCTTCCCAACCAAATTTATTATAAACCGAACCTGTTGCAAGAACCAGCTTATAGTAATTCAGGGTTTTTTCAGATGAAAAATAAAGGGTTTTTGCTTCAAAATCTATTTTATTAACCCATGCTTTTTTAAGTTCAATCCGGTTTTTCTCCCAAAACCAGTCTTCATAAGGTTTTAGATGGTTCCACTGCATATGGCCCATATACACATACATCAAAGCGGTACGGGAAAAGAAAAAATCGCTTTCCGCAGAAATCACGGTAATTTTTGCATCAGAATTTTTCCTGATATGCCGCGCACAGGTAATTCCTGCAATCCCGTTACCAATAATGACGATGTGTTCCATATTTGCTTAAATAGACTTTACAACTTCTTTAAAAAGTTTAATCATATTAGGTTCTGCTTTTGCAGCCATCGCGATAATTTCTTCAATATTAACCGGTTTTAGGTTATCGGGGTCGCCCTCATCTGTAATCACTGATATTGCAGAAACCGGAAGCCCTAAATGGTTGGCCACGATTACTTCCGGAACTGTACTCATTCCCACCGCATCTGCGCCAAGAATTCCAAGCATTCTATATTCGGCGCGGGTTTCCAGTTGAGGCCCCAATACCGAAGCGTAGACCCCTTTATGCAAAATAATATTGTTCTTTTTTGCTGAATCCTGCAGGATTTCATTCATTTTAAGGTCGTAAGGTTGGCTCATATCAACGAAGCGCTCGCCTAATTTCTCAACGCCATGAAATGCAAGCGGAGAATCTCCCAATAGATTAATGTGATCGTCGATAAGCATTAATTCTCCTTTTTTGTATTCGAGATTGATGGATCCAGAGGCATTACTTACCAGTAATCTTTTTACACCCAGTTTTTCCATGATCCTTACCGGATAAGTCACTTCGCTAAGGCTGTAACCTTCATAGTAATGAAAACGTCCCTGCATCACTATCACTTTTTTATCTTCCAAAGTTCCAAAAATGAGTTTTCCCTTATGAAACTCTACCGTTGCTGTGGGAAAGTATGGAATATGGTTGTAGCTAACTTCAGCTTCAACCGCTATTTCGTTTACAAAATTGCCCAGGCCGGTGCCTAAAATAATGCCAATTTCAGGTTTGTCGAAACCTTTGGAAATAAGGTAATCTGTAGTTTCGTTTAACTCTTTTATCATAATTTATTCAATGATATTTTTTAAAATGCTGTCTTTTTCAAGGTCCTGAATTTCATCTATATCGTTTCGGGTTTCCAGGATTTTTATTTTTTTTCCTTCCAAATCTTTAAGGGTGTCCGATAGAACAGAAGACGTGCTCCAGGCTTTATTTTTAAACACTTCCGAATTTAAGGATTTCATTCCTAATAAATAATAACCACCATCTTCTGCCGGGCCTATTACTACATCATTCTTTTTTAACTCTAAAAAGGCCTGTTCCAGATCGTCTCGTGATAGATCCAGCAGATCACTACCAACAATAATCACACGCCTATAGCCGCTATTGAAAGTTTCCTGAAATGCATTTTTCATCTTTTCGCCTAAATCCCTACCACTTTGAACTTTTTTATTAAATGATTCTGAAGGCCAAAGATCCTCGTCCGGGATTTCTTCAGAATAATACACTATTTTATCTACCTCAAGGCTTTTAGTGACCGAAACCGTATGCGAAAGAAGAAATTTATAAATATCAAGCGCAGCCTTATTTCCAATAGATTTTGCCAAGCGGGTTTTTACTTTCCCTAATTCGGGATTTTTAGTAAAAATAATTAATAAAGCGTCAGATTTTTTAGGTTTCAAAGTCGGATTTTTTCTGAAAATTTATGCGACAGAACCCTGGCAACTACTTCCGGCACCAGCGGTACAGCCATAGCAGTGTTGGGATATTCTTATTTCACGGTTGTTGAGCAAGTCTTCGTTGTAATCGCTAATATGCTGCACTTTACTATTTACTTTTAATTCCAGCATCTGGTTAAAATCACAATCATACAGCCAGCCGTCCCAACTTATGGATATAGTATTGGTGCACATCACATTTTTAACCGCGGAGGGATTGTAGGCATTTACCAGTTCGTACATATAATCTTCATAATTTTCTGAAGCGATTAAATACTCCAAAAACCGACTAATTGGTAAATTGGTAATTGCGAAAAGTTGATTGAAATCTATATTAAAATCTTCTTTTAAAGCTGTCTTAAAGTCGTGCTCCATAGCCTCCTGATTGATAGGAAGAAATGCGCCTGCAGGATTATAGGCCAAGTCGAGTTTTAAATTTGTTCCTTGCTGTGCGTAACCTACCTTATTTAGCATTTGCAGGGCTTTAATAGACTTATCAAAAACTCCGCTACCACGTTGTTTGTCGGTTTTCTCTCTTTTATAAAAAGGAAGTGAGGAAATAATATGAACATTGTATTTTTTGAAAAATTCTGGAAGATCCTGATATTTTTTGTTGGCCAGAATTATTGTAAGATTAGAGCGAACAATAAAATCTTTGATCCCGGCCTTTGAAGCTTCTTCTACAAACCAACGAAAATTCGGATTCATTTCTGGCGCACCACCGGTTAGGTCTAAAGTATGAGCTTTTGTGATTTTAATTACCTCCAGGCATTGTTGCATGGTTTCTTTAGTCATGATCTCCTTACGATCTGGCCCGGCGTCTACGTGGCAATGCGAGCAAACCTGGTTGCACATATAGCCTAAGTTAAGCTGAAGGATTTCCAGTTGTTTTGGTTGTAAGGGATAATTACCGGTTTCGGCAATTTTATCTTTAAAAAATGGAAGTCCTCCCTCTCTAAAAATTCCGTTGCTTAGAAAAGCAAGTTGATTTTCGGGTTTGGAAAGGTCGTTCTTTCTAGCCGATAAAGATTTTAATAAAGCCATTCAGAAATTTTTTTGTGCGGTTTCAGGGAAATGATAGTAGTATTAAGAAGTTAGATAAAATCTTACATACTTAATTTATCATATTTATTCATCATCTGTACACCGTGAACAAGAGTAGCTCCACTTTCAATAGCAGCACCGGCGTGCACGGCTTCCATCATTTCTTCTTTGGTAATTCCTCTTTGCAAACCGTCTTTGGTATAAGCATCAATACAGTAAGGGCATTTAACCACATGAGAAACTGCAAGGGCTATAAGTGATTTTTCCCTGGCAGAAAGGGCGCCTTCCTCAAAAACTTTTCCGTAGTAGTCAAAAAATTTATTTCCTAATTCTTCACTCCATTCGGTTATTTCACCAAATTTTCGAAGGTCATCTGGATTATAGTAAGTCTTGGGCATAGTGTGACAAAATTTTATTATTACAATTTTTGTCTAAAATATCCATTAAAACTTACTTAACAAATGATTGTTGGGTTTAATATGGGAGTTATAAAGCTGTGAATCTTAATAAAATAAAGAGTAAAGCAGGTATTAAACTTCAATCAAGACCTATCTTTTTCTTAATGTTCTCATGATCTTTTTCACAAAAAATGCAGAAATAATTATTATAGCCAAAGCTTCCAGACCCAAAATAATAAAAATGATATCCATAGTTCATTGGTATTTAAGTACCTAACCAGGGTAGGAGAGGGCGCGATTAATATTATGTAAATATCTGATTGTTAATTTGTTTTACTTGCCGTTTTTAAAATAAAAATTACGGTTAATAGGGTTGTTTTGTATAGATTTACGTATTTTAAACCCTTATTATAATTAACGTTTTTCGCATTAGAATTAGCTGTAAACACAAATGTTAAAGACTTTTAATTAAATATGTGATTCAAATTTTAACTTTACGCTGAATTTTAAATTGTTGCATTCTGCTTTGTTGATTGAAAGAGAATCACAATAAGTTTTAAAAAATTGATTTACAGGGGGTTTCCCTAAGTATTTTATATATGAGGATAGATGTAAAGACCTTGCCGGTTGATGAAATTATTCAGGATATTTCAGAAAACCTTAATGCTCCTATCGAGAATGGAAGTGGAGAATATACTATTGAATTACCAAAAGATGTTGGTGAAGGATTTATTAGAGGAATAAGTTTTGATTCCGGAATGGGTTTTATTAGCTATAACTGCAAATTTTATGAAGATGTAGAAATTCATTTTGCGCTAAATACGATCCACCCGCTTAAATTCATTTTTTGTTCTGCCGGAACTACAGGGCATTCTTTTCAGGATTCTGAAAAAGTAAACGAGATAAAAGCTTACCAAAATATTATTGTTTCCAGTAGTGGTTATAATGGTCATGTGCTTTATTTTAAGGCTAATGAAGCCACCCATGTTTCCAGTTTAGAAATAGTTCGGTCGGTTTTTGCACATCGCAGAAATTATGACTTTAAAGATCTTGATCCCACATTAAAAGGCTTATTTCAGGATGCGGTTGCTGAAAATCAGTTCTTCTATCAAGGGAATTATAGTATAAAAGCTGCCGATATTATGGACGAGATCAATACAAAAGAATTCTCTGGATTCTTGAGATCTCTGTTTCTCGAGGCTAAGGCATTTCAAATGCTGGTAATACAGATATCCCAATACCAGGACGACGAATCTGGTGATAAACTTCCGCAGATCTTAAGACAATCCGATATTGAAAAAGTAGATTATGTGGTAAAACGCATTCAGGGAGATTTAGGAAGCAATTTAACTGTTGAAGCGCTGGCAAAAGAAGCCGGGACTAATGTAAATAAACTTCAGGAAGGCTTTAAATATGTTTACGATCTTACCGTAAATAAATATATGCAGCATAAAAAACTGGAAGCCGCCAAAGAAATGCTAATGACTTCTGAAAAGAATATTTCTGAAATTGTAACTGCGATTGGTCTTAACAACAGAAGCTATTTTTCAAAAATATTCAAAGAAAAATATGGGGTAAACCCTAAGTATTTCTTGAAGACCAGGAAGCGCATGGACGAATCTGATCAATAAATTAGTGTAATAACTTATCTTAATTTCTTTTTTTTTGTAAAAAATCGAGGAAACTCACTCACTTTAAAATCCCAGATTATTTGTCGGGAAATGCACCGGAATACTCAATTTTTAGAATATAAATCAATCAGGATCTGGTTGCTCTTTCTGTGAAAAGTACAAAACGGCGGATAAAACACCAGATTTGCCACCCAGTTTAATACTCCCGATAAGAAAAATATAGGAAAATATGGGCTTATGCCAGTCAAAAAGTAGCTGGTCGTGTTAAATGCTATTTATAACGATTATTTCGATAATCCAATAAGTGTAAACCCTTAAATTTCATAATTTCAAGTGATTAATCTTAATTTCTTTTTATTATGAAAAAACTTTTTTACTTATTAATTCTTGGCGCAGGAATTATAGGGTGTAGTGTAGAATCTGTAGATTCTACTGAAAGCCTTTTAACCGCAGACGGAAAAATTAAAATCCAGGAAACTGTAGAACAATCTATGAGTTTAATGGAATCTGAAATTTGTTTAGGGGAAGCTCCGGTATTTGTGTTAGAATTCCCTCAAAGGCTTAATGGCCCTAATGAAGCAGATACAGATATCAAACTTCAAATTGAAACTTATCCAGGATCGGATGAATGGGAGCCCTTTGCGGATTTAACCTATTCAGGAAGCGGCCCGGAAGAATATACTTACGATGAAGAACTTTTTGAAGAAGGGACCTACAGTTTCAGGGCTAATTTTCTTGGTTCAGGAGGTGGTTTCACTCATTTGGTAAACCTGGATGTTGTTGATTGTTCAGACTGTGAAGAGTCTTTGGACTATGCTGAAAATGAAGACGACTCCTATACCTTTACTTACATTCCCGAAGAGGATATTGAAGATGCTAAGCTCGTATTCACCTTTGCCCAGGGAGTTGCTGTAGAAGGCTTAGATGGCTGGGATTCTAATGGCGTAACCAATCAAACCATTATGGATTTGGAAGCCTGCGAAGAATATTCATTTACGGTTATATTAGACACAGATTGTAATGGTGTAGGTCAGCCTAATGCCAATCTTTGGACCGATTTCACAGTAAATGGTGATTCAAAGAAAGATGAGCTTTCAAATATAGTGCAAGCTTGTAACTAGAATTTTATTTTTTACTTAAACCATAAAAGCCTTCCTAAAAGCAATTTTATGAAGGCTTTTTTTAGACTTTTACTTCACATTTCTTGGTCGCAAAATTTCTTATCGAAAAACTCGCGGTATCTCATTCACTTTAAAATCCCATATTATCGGGAGGAAAAAATACACCAGGATACTTATTAAAAGAATAGAAACCAGATTCATCCATAGTCCGGTTTTTATCATATCGGGGATTTTTAAGTAGCCAGATCCAAAAACTACAGCATTTGGTGGTGTCGCGACAGGTAACATAAACGCGCAGGAAGCCGCCAGTGTGGCGCTTATCAGTAATAAGTAAGGATGTAGCCCCATCGCTAAAGCCATGGGTGCTAAAATAGGTAATAACATTGCTGTTGTAGCGAGATTCGAAGTAACTTCAGTAAGAAAATTAACCGCGGCAACAAGAATTAGTACTAATAGAAATAATGGCAAATTTTGAAGATAGGTGAGTTGCTCGCCTATCCAAACGGCAAGTCCGGTATCACTAAAACCTTTCGCCAGCGCCATGCCCCCTCCAAAAAGTAAAATAATTCCCCACGGAATTTTAACCGCTTCTTCCCAATTCAATAAAGGTTTTGTCTCTTTTCCGGATGGAACAATAAAAAGTGCAATTGCCGCTATAATTGCAATAATAGTATCATCTATAAATGGGAGAAACGGCTGAATTAAAAATGATCTTGTGATCCATAAAAAAGCAGTGGCGATAAATATAATTAGCACCCTTTTTTCCTGTTTGCTTATTTCTCCTAGAGATTCTAATAGAATATTGATTTCGGCCTTTCCGCCGGGAAATTCAGTTGTATCGAATTTAAAGGCAATACTGGTAAGGTATTTCCAGCAGATAAAAAGTAGCAGGACAGATATTGGAACTCCTAAAAGAGCCCATTTCAAAAAACTGATTTCTATTCCGTATAATTCTTCTACGATTCCGGCAAAAACAAGGTTGGGAGGTGTTCCTATTAAAGTGCCAATTCCGCCGATTGATGCACTATAAGCAATCGCCAACATTAAAGCTTTACCAAAAACCGCGGGCTCATTTTCATCGCTAAAAGGATTATTTTTTAACTGACTTATAATCGCGGTACCAATAGGTAACATCATAACCGAAGTTGCAGTGTTGGAGATCCACATAGAAAGGAATGCGGTTGCGATCATAAAACCCAGAATGATGAACTTTATTTTGCTGCCAATTATATGAATGATATTTAAAGCGATCCTTCGGTGTAGATCCCACTTTTCTATAGCTACCGCTAAAACAAATCCGCCTAAATATAAAAACACATATTTATGGCCAAAAGCAGCAGTTGTGGTTTCAATATCTAAAGCGCCCGTAAGCGGAAAAAGAACAATGGGCAATAATGCAGTTACCGAGATAGGAATCACTTCGGTAACCCACCAAAGCGCCATCCAAATGGTAACACAAAGAATATCAAATGCTTCCGGCGGCATTGATTGTGGTGCCCCGACTATTTGAAGGATAACGAATAATAACGGACCTGCTATTAATATTAAAGCTCTAATGTATCGGTTCATTCTAAAATTTTAAACTGCAACCCTGCCAAGATATTAAAATTATTGAAGTTGAATTTTTTAAATAAAATGGCAATTATTCTGTTAAAAAATAATTTTTAAAGAAGTCATTATTCATTTAGCCTGAGGATTTACTTATATTTAATACGACTTCATATCAATTAAAATACTATGAAAGAAGAAATACGCCTTAAAGTTAACGGGAAGGAGCATCGCGTTGAGGTGGATCCTGAAACACCTTTGCTGTATGTTTTGCGAAATCAATTAGCACTCAACGGACCTAAATACGGCTGTGGCCTAGAGCAATGCGGCGCGTGTATGGTACTCATGGATGGTAAGGCAGATCCCAGTTGTAAAATTCCCGTGGTCGATGTGGTAGAAATGGAAATTACTACACTGGAAGGGCTTATTTCAGAAAATGGCGATTTACACCCTTTGCAGAAAGCTTTTGTTGAAGAGCAGGCGGCGCAATGTGGTTTCTGCTTAAATGGAATGCTAATCTCGGGCGCCTGGTTGCTCAAGGAAAATCCGAATCCGGATAGAGAAGCTATAAATAATAAACTAAAAAGGGTTTTGTGCAGGTGCGGCACTCATACAAGGATTATTAAAGCAATACAAACCGCGGGAAAACTGAAATAAATATGAAAACTACCAGAAGGAATTTTATAAAAAGTACCGGCTATGTTGCTGTAGGTTTTAGTTTGGTTCCCAATCTTGCGTGGATGTCGGTTAATGATCAGTCGAAGTTGAACGCTCTCCAACAACCGCGTATTAAGGACTGGTTGCAGATTTTGGAAGATGGCCGGGTAAGGGTTTTTTCAGGGAAAATGGAGTTAGGTCAGGGAATTCGTATCGCTATTGCGCAGGTAGCTGCGGAAGAATTGAATATGAACGTAGATCTTATAGAAGTAAAACTTGCCGAAACTTCTACTACTCCAGATGAAGGCTATACCGCCGGAAGCCGATCGGTGGCGCAAAGTGCTATGGCAGTTAGGAAGGCAGCCGCAGCTGCAGCCGATATTTTAATTAATCGAACTGCAAAAAAATATGAATTGGAGGTTGAAAGTTTATATTTAAAAGATGGAATGGTTCTTTCTAAAAGTGGAGATTTTAAAGCTAGTTTCTTCGATATTCTAGACGGGGCACAAATAGAAGAAGTAGTCCCCGACAACATAAAAACCAAGTCAAAAAAAGATCACGAGGTGGTGGGGACACCGGTATTGAGAAAGGATATTGGACAAATGGTACGAGGGCTTCCGGTTTATGTACAGGATCTTCGTTTTCCGGGAATGTTACACGCCAGGGTAGTACGCCCTGCTTCTTACGATGCGAAAATTACTGAATTTAATAAAGAAAATACGGAGAAACTGGACGTCAAAATTATAAAAGTAAATGATTTTATCGGGGTGATTTCCGAAGATGAATATCAGGCAGAAAAGGCGAAGAATATTCTTGAAAGCGACTGTAAATGGGAAAGCAAAATGAAACTTCCGATAGAAGATTTTTCTGCAGCATATTTAAAAGGTCTGAGTAAGGAATCGGAAAGGGTAGTAAATAAAGGAAGTATAACTTTTGGAAATAATTCGGTTAAAGCAAAATATTTCAAACCCTATGTAATGCACGGCGCTATCGGTCCATCTTGTGCTGTTGCGATTTTTAAAGAAGGAAAACTTCAAATTTGGTCGCATACCCAGGGCGTTTATCCACTTAGAAAAACCCTGGCCGATTTATTGAGTTTAACTGAAGATAATATAAAAATTACCGGCGTTCCCGGTTCTGGATGTTATGGGCATAACGGTGCCGACGATGTAGCTGCGGAAGCTGCAATTCTTGCCATAAAAAATCCTGAAAAGCATATTAGATTACAATGGACCCGCGCCGATGAACACGCCTGGGAGCCATACGGCAGTGCCATGGTGATGGAGCTGGAAGGAAGTTTGGACGCCACTGGTAAAATTGAGAATTGGAAATACAATTTATGGTCAGATACACACAGTACCAGACCGGGAGGCGATAAACAAAACCTTTTACCTACTAGCTTTTATAGTGGAACTACGGCCAAACGACCAAAAGGGTATTTTGGCGGCGCTTACAGAAATTCAAAACCTAATTACAACATTCCTAATCAAAAAATAGATGCACACTACTTTAAAGGACCTTTACGGGTTTCCGCTTTACGTAGTCTTGGTGCTTATTCCAATATTTTAGCTATTGAGAATTTTATGGATAGGCTGGCAGAAAAGGCCGGCGAAGATCCGGTGATTTTTAGGATAAAACACCTGGAAGATTTACGAGCTAAAGACGTGCTGAATAAGATTAAGCAAATGACCGAAGATGTAAACTTATTGGAAAATGAAGGCTTTGGTTACGCTTTTGCCCGATATAAAAATTCGGCTTCCTATTTTGCGGTAGCCGCAAGAGTTAGTGTGGAAAACGGAAAGATTTCTGTAAAAGAAATGTGGGGTGCTATAGATAGTGGAGAGGTTATAAATCCAGACGGATTAAAAAACCAAACTGAAGGAGGAATGATCCAGTCGGCTAGCTGGACCTTACAGGAAGCGGTTAAATTTAATGAAACCCACGTTAGCAGCACCGATTGGGATTCTTACCCTATTTCTAGATTTGCAGATATCCCAGAGGTGCATGTAGAAGTTATAGACCGCCCCAACGAAGATGCCCTTGGTGCAGGTGAGGCGGCACAAGGACCATCGGCAGCAGCAATTTTAAATGCAATTTACCGTGCTACCGGAACTCAGGTTGAGGTTTTGCCGGTTAATAAAAATGTTTCGGTTTAAAGTTTTTGAAGATTTTTTCGCTTAAGGCCGTCGCAGATTCTGGTGAGTTTAAAGTTTAGTTTCTGATCTACCGTCATTCTGAATTTATTTCAGAATCTAAATTGAGGTATATTTATAGAACGTTTCATAGTATATTTAAGTAAACTTTCAAACTATGAATATGCTTGAAATAAAAACCGCATTACAAATCGCAAAACCAAAAGCTGAGGTATATCAGGCGATAATAGATCCTGAGCATATGAAAAATTATTTTATTGCTGAAAGTTCAGGGATGATGGAAGAGGGAAAAACAATTAGCTGGAAATTTCCGGAATTTGATGAATATGCGCCGGTAAGAGTACTGAAATTAATTCCGAATAAATTGATTTCTTTTGAATGGGAAGGTGCTAGCGGTCAAAATCTTGAAGTTGAAATTAGCCTTACCGAAATGCCGGGCAATTCCACATTAGTAAAAGTCACTGAGGGAAAAATGGAAACCGATGATATGGGAATTCAGTGGTTTGGTGGAAATACCGAAGGTTGGGCAAACTTTCTTGCTTGTTTAAAAGCTTACCTGGAATACGGCATCAATTTAAGAAAAGGTGGGTTTGATTTATGAAGGTTTAGAAAAATTCGCGTCATCCTGAACTCGTTTCAGGATCTAACATGACGCAACGTAAGATGATATTAGAAGCTGAAATAATCCCGAAGTTTCGGGACAGCTTGACAGATGTATAAAAAAAGAAAAACCCGTTTCAATGAAGAAACGGGTTTTTAGTATTTATTATGGCTGGGCCATTACATCATTCCGGGCATACCTCCACCCATTCCACCTGGCATTCCGCCGCCTTTATCGTCTTCTGGAAGATCAACAAGGGCACATTCGGTAGTAAGGATCATTCCGGCAACGGAAGCAGCATTTTCAAGTGCTATTCTTGTTACTTTCTTAGGATCTATAATTCCGGCTTTCATCATATCAACAAAAGTGTCGGTTTTAGCATCGTAACCAAACTCTTTCTTGCCTTCAAGAACTTTATTGATTACAACGGAAGCTTCACCACCTGCATTTTCTACGATGGTTCTAAGCGGAGATTCTATTGCTCTAAATACAATTTGAACTCCGGTTGCTTCATCGTCATTTTCAGTCTTGATCTTAGAAAGAACAGCTTGTGCTCTTACCAGGGCAACACCACCACCGGCAACGATTCCTTCTTCAACAGCCGCACGGGTTGCGTGAAGTGCATCGTCTACACGGTCTTTTTTCTCTTTCATTTCAACTTCTGAAGCTGCACCTACATAAAGTACGGCAACACCGCCGGCTAGTTTAGCCAAACGCTCCTGAAGTTTTTCTTTATCATAATCTGAAGTAGTGGTTTCGATCTGAGCTTTGATCTGGTTTACGCGTTCTTCAATTTGCTTATTGTCGCCTGAACCATTTACAATTGTAGTGTTATCTTTATCGATAGCTACCTTCTCAGCATTACCTAACATATCAATTGTAGCATTTTCTAAAGAAAATCCTCTTTCTTCAGAAATAACGGTACCACCGGTTAGGATAGCGATGTCTTCTAACATAGCTTTTCTACGGTCTCCAAATCCTGGTGCTTTAGCAGCAGCAATTTTAAGAGAACCACGTAGTTTATTGACAACCAAAGTAGCAAGGGCTTCCCCATCTACGTCTTCAGCAATAATTAAAAGTGGTTTTCCAGATTGTGCTACCGGTTCAAGAACAGGAAGCAAATCTTTCATTGAAGATATCTTTTTGTCGAACAACAAAATGTACGGATCTTCAAGATCTGCAGTCATTTTCTCTGAATTCGTTACGAAATATGGAGAAAGATAACCACGATCAAACTGCATACCTTCAACTACTTCAACGTGAGTTTCGGTACCTTTAGCTTCTTCTACGGTAATTACACCTTCTTTTCCAACTTTACCGAAAGCTTTGGCGATAAGATCACCAATATGCTCGTCGTTATTTGCTGAAATAGAAGCTACCTGCTTTATTTTTTCTGAAGAATCACCTACCTCCTTGGTTTGTTTCTCCAAATCTTTAGTGATTGCCTTTACAGCTTTATCTATACCTCTTTTAAGATCCATTGGGCTTGCGCCTGCAGCAACGTTTTTAAGGCCTTCTTTTACGATGGCCTGTGCAAGTACAGTAGCGGTAGTAGTACCGTCTCCTGCAAGATCATTGGTTTTAGAAGCAACTTCTTTTACCATTTGAGCGCCCATATTTTCTAAGGGATCTTCCAGCTCAATTTCTTTTGCTACGGTAACACCGTCTTTAGTTACGGTTGGTGCACCAAAAGATTTACTTATTACTACGTTACGTCCCTTAGGACCTAAAGTTACTTTTACGGCATTTGCCAATGCATCTACACCGCGCTTAATTCCGTCGCGGGCTTGAATGTCAAACTTTATATCTTTTGCCATTGTAAATTATGTTTTGTCATTTCCGTGAAGACGGAAATCTAATTAATACTATTATTTATTTTGAAATTTCCCCGGGAGTGGGGAAAAGAAGTCTTATACTATTGCAAGGATATCGTCTTCTCTCATCATTAGATAGTCTGTGCCTTCAAGTTTCAATTCTGTACCGGAGTATTTTCCGTAAAGTACAGTATCACCAACTTTCACAGTCATATCGTGGTCTTTATTTCCCTTAC
>JAGXIG010000085.1 GCA_024635815.1 Salegentibacter sp. | reverse complement strand
CACCTTAACTGCTCATCACGCCAATGATAGCCTTGAAACCTTTTTTATTAATTTAATACGAGGCACCGGTTTGGAAGGTTTAAGCGGGATAAATGCCGATAGTAATTATATAGTAAGACCTTTATTGAATTTTTCCCGAAAAGAAATTTTGGCTTATGCTGAAGAAAATAATATCGCCTGGCGAGAAGATAGCAGTAATGCTTCTGCAAAATACCTTCGCAATAAGATAAGGCTTGAGATTGTGCCTATTTTTGAAGAACTGAATCCACAGTTCCTGGAGACTTTTATAAAAACCCAGTCACATCTAAAGGAGAATGAAGAATTGGTGGAGGATTATATGAGTTTGCTCTATCCTAAAATTATCGAAAAGACAAAATACGGGTATAGCCTTGATATAAATTACCTTAAAAAGATCCCGAATACTTCAGCGGTGTTGTACCAGTTGTTAAAATCTTTCGGTTTTACCGAATGGAACGATGTTTACAATTTAATGGATGCACAACCGGGCAAAATGGTGTTTTCAGCTTCGCACAGGTTGATCAAAGACCGGGAGTACCTTATTCTGACAGAAAAAATTCAGGTGGAGGACAGGGTTTACAAGATCGGCAAAGATGAAGATTTTGCAATGCTTCCTATGGGAACTTTCTCTTTTTTAGAAGTTAATGAAATAAGGGATAAAACACCAAATTGTATTTACGTAGATCCCGAAAAATTGAATTATCCTCTAAGGGTTCGAAAATGGAAACAGGGTGATATGTTTTATCCGTTTGGAATGAAAGGAAAGAAGAAGTTAAGCGACTTCTTTAAAGACAAAAAATTATCTTTGCCCGAGAAAGAAAACAGCTGGTTGTTGTGTTCGGGAGAGAAGATTGTTTGGGTGATCAATCAACGGGCCGATAGGCGCTTTTCAATTTCATCGCCCGATCAAAAAATTATAAAAATTACTTTTAGTTTATGAAATACCTGGCGAGTCTGCTCTTGTTCTTAATTCCTTTCCTACAGTTACAGGCACAATATTTTAACGATGGGAGTGAAGATTCCCAAATGGTTGATCCCATAACCTGGGAGGCTTCCGTAGAAAAAGAAAATGACAGTATTTTTACACTGGTTTTTACCGCTAATCTTGAGTATGGCTGGCATTTATATTCCCAAAACGAGGCTGATATTGATATCGCACCAATAGCTACTACTTTCTCTTATAATAATACTGAAGAAAATTTTGAACTTATAGGGGAAACTACAGAGCCCGATATAGAACCTATCTACGATCAGGTTTTTGAAGCGGATATCACTTATTTTGAAGATGAAGCGGTTTTTACCCAAAAAATAAAAGTACCCGCAGACAGCGATCCTAAAATTATCGCTGAAATATATTTTTCGGTGTGTGATGACGAAAAATGTCTACCCCCTGAAACCGAACGCTTTAATATCTCCCTATCAGGGAACGAAATAACTGCAGGTTTTACCGACCTGGAAATTTCAGAAAAAGATAAAGAACTTACCGAGGCTTTGAATATTAAAGTTTCCGGGATGGAAAAGTTTGCTCCTGAAGAGGAAGAGGGCAATAATTTCCTGAATATCTTTTTGCTCGGGTTTATTGGTGGATTAATTGCATTGTTAACGCCTTGTGTATTCCCAATGATTCCGCTTACGGTTTCCTTTTTTACCAAAGGCGCTAAAAACCGCAAAAAAGGATTGGTAAATGCCATACTTTATGGTTTTTTTATTTTTGTGATCTACCTGCTACTCAGTTTACCTTTCCATTTATTAGATAGCGTAAATCCTGAAATTCTCAATAATATCTCTACCAATGTTACACTGAATATTATTTTCTTTATCATTTTTATCATTTTTGCGTTTTCCTTTTTTGGCTATTATGAGATCACTTTACCGAGTTCCTGGAGCAATAAAATGGATGATAAAGCTTCCAGCGTTGGCGGTTTTGTAGGCATCTTTTTTATGGCGCTTACGTTGGCTTTAGTTTCATTCTCCTGTACCGGGCCAATTTTAGGTTCCCTGCTTGGCGGGTCGCTAACCAGTGATGGCGGCGCGATGCAACTTTCTATGGGAATGGGCGGTTTTGGCCTTGCCCTGGCCTTGCCTTTTGCGCTTTTCGCCTTATTTCCCAACTGGCTTAATTCCTTACCAAAGAGTGGTGGCTGGCTAAATACCGTAAAAGTAACCTTAGGTTTTATAGAATTGGGGCTGGCCTTCAAATTCCTTTCTAATGCCGATCTTGTGGAGCACTGGGGACTTTTGAAACGTGAGATTTTCCTCGGAATTTGGATCCTTGTCGGTTTGGGACTTATGGCATATTTATTCGGAATTATTCGTTTTCCGCACGATGGACCTAAAAAGAAAATCAGTAAAGCCAGGTTTGGCGTGGGTGTGATTGCTTTCTTTTTTGTGCTTTATTTAATCCCTGGTCTTACCAATACTTCGGCTGCGAACCTTAAACTACTAAGCGGATTTCCGCCACCTTTGTTTTACAGTATTTACGATAAAGGAACCGAAGCTCCTCTTGGTTTAAAAGCTTATAAAGATTGGGACGAAGGCCTGGAAGCGGCCCGGGAACAGAACAAGCCTATAATTCTTGATTTTACCGGTTGGGCCTGTGTAAATTGTCGTAAAATGGAAGAACAGGTATGGAGCAACCCCGAAGTTTTTGATGTTTTAAACGATGAATATATACTTATTTCCCTTTATGTTGATGACAGAAAAGAATTACCTGAAGAGAAGCAGTTTAATTACCTAAAACCAAAGGGCGGAATTAAACCTATTGAAACTATTGGTGATAAATGGGCGACTTTCCAGACTCTTAATTTTAAGAATAATTCGCAGCCGTTTTATGTGCTATTGGATAACGACGTAAACCTGCTCAACGAGCCGGTAGGTTACACCCCAAACGATTCAGAATATCTAAGCTGGCTCAAGGAAGGTGTTGCTAAATTTCGGGAAGCAGCGAAAAAATAAACTACCTCGGAACTCGCGAGGCATTATAGATGAAATAATATTTGAATTATGAGTTAAGCCCTAGAGTATTTAATTCTCGATTATCGAGTAAAATTCCTTTAGGTTTATCGGTGTAATTTCTATCTTAGGGCCTTAAAATATCCCTAAACTATGAATTTACTCCGTTTAAGTTTTATTCTTCTGGTTTTGAGTTTCTTACCTGTTCATATTATTGCGCAGGAAGAATATTATGTAAAAGAACATTATACCAAAACAGAAGTAGATATCCCTATGCGCGACGGAACCAGGCTGCATACCACCATTTATTCTCCAAAAAACACTTCTAAAGAATATCCTATTCTTATGCAGCGAACTCCATATAGCTCCAGGCCATATGGTGAAGATCAGTTTAGGTCGCTTATTGGGCCTAACGAATATTTGATGAAAGAAGGGAATATAGTTGTTTACCAGGATGTACGCGGACGATGGATGAGTGAAGGGAAATACGATAATATGCGGGCCATTATTCCTAATAAATCCGGCGATGAATTTGATGAAAGCAGCGATACTTACGATACGATTGAATGGCTTATTGATAATGTTGATAATAACAACGGAAGGGTAGGAACCTGGGGGATTTCGTATCCAGGCCATTATGCTGTTGCTTCTTTGGTAGATGCGCACCCCGCTTTAAAAGCTGCCTCTCCACAGGCCGGAATAGGGGATTTCTTTTTCGATGATTTTCACCATAATGGCGCTTATTTATTGAGTTACTGGAGAGCGACTGCGCTTTTTGGATATGATAAAACCGGCCCAACTACTGAGGCCTGGTACGATTTGCCTGATCTTGGCACTCAAGACCAGTATCAATTTTTTTTAGATGTTGGTCCGCTTAGCAATCTGGATGAATATTATGGGGAAGACAACGTATTCTGGCAGCAATTAAAGGAACATCCAAATTATGATGAATTCTGGCAGAGTAGAGGCATTATTCAGCATTTAGAGGATATTGAACCGGCGGTAATGGTTGTAGGCGGATTGTTTGATGCTGAAGATCTTTACGGGCCTTTTAATACTTACAAAAAAATTGAAGAGAGCAGCGATAATTATAATATTATGGTTTTTGGTCCCTGGAGCCACGGCGACTGGGCGAGACAAACTGAGAGGCAGGCAGTAGGAAATGTTTATTTTGGCGATAATCTTTCTGAAAATTATCAAAGGAATATTGAAACAAAATTCTTTAATCATTTCCTCAAAGAAGAGGGAGAAGGCGATGTAGAGCTTGCTGAAGCTTATGTTTACGATACCGGTGCCAGAAAATGGAATTCTTATGAAGCCTGGCCTCCAAAAAATACCGAAGAGAAAATTTTCTACCTGGGAGATGACCAGGAGTTAACAGATGAAGCTACCGATAATGAGGAAAGCTTTGTAAGCGACCCCGAAAAACCGGTTTCTTATAATAATGAAATTAAAGCAGTTTTCACCCCAAGGGAATATATGACCGGCGACCAGCGTTTCGCTGCCAGAAGACCAGATGTTTTGGTTTTTGAAACCGAGGCTCTGGAAGAAGATATGAAACTTACAGGGGAAATTATGGCTCGTTTAAATGTGGCTACCACGGGAAGCGCAGCCGATTGGGTAGTGAAAGTAATCGATGTTTATCCACCCGAAGCCGAAGATTACGAAGAAACAATGGAACATCTTGATATGGACAACTACCATATGATGGTGCGTAGCGAGGTCATGCGTGGGCGTTTTAGAAACAGTTTTGAAAATCCAGAGCCGTTTGAACCAAATGAGAAAACTACTGTAAATATCACGCTTCAGGATATTAACCACACATTTAAAAAAGGTCACAAACTGCAAATTCAGGTGCAAAGTACCTGGTTTCCGCTAATAGATCTAAATCCGCAAACTTTTGTGCCCAATATTTTTAAAGCGGAAGAAGAAGATTTTCAAAAACAAACTCACACCGTATTTGGAGATTCTGCAATAGAATTTTCAGTGTTAAAAGAATAGAAAATGAATTTTAGATTTATCCATCCAATTTTATCTATAGCGCTTTCAGTGCTTATCATTTCCTGTAACGATAAAAACGGAGATTATTCAGAAGAAGAAATTGCGGAACATTCAGAAAATTTGAACGAATATTTTGAAACCAAATTTCAAGAAGATGTAGCTGATTCTCCAATGATGCAAACCCGGCTTGGTCAAAAGACCGATTATGGGAAATGGGATGATTTTTCTCATTTAAAATATGCTGAAGATCTCAAAAAGGCCAAAAACCGACTTGAATATCTTAAGAAGGTAGAGGTAGAAGCTTTAAACGAGCAAACCCGGTTAAGTTACGATCTCTATCGCCAAAAGATTGAAAATGAAATAGCAGATTATGATTATCGGTTTTATAATTACCCGGTGAACCAGATGTTTGGTTATCACGCTGAATTGCCTGCATTTTTAATCAATATGCACAGTATAGATTCGGTTAGCGATGCTCAGGCTTATATTTCCAGACTCGAGAAAATTCCCGGAGTGATGGAAGAGGTTATAGGAAACCTTAAAATAAGGGAACAGAACGGGATTGTGCCACCGGTTTTTGTTTTTGAAAAAGTCCTCGATGCCAGTAGAAATGTATTAAAAGGAAAGCCTTTTGGTAAATCGACCGATGAAAGTGCCTTGTTGAAAGATTTTAAGGTTAAAACCGAGGACCTGGAGATTCCAGCGAAAGAGAAAAAAGAATTATTAAACGCAGCAGAAAATGCACTGGTTAAAAATGTAAAACCTGCTTATGAAAATTTAATTTCATTTCTTGAAATTCAGCAAAAACGCGCAAATAACGATGCGGGCGCCTGGAAGTTTCCAAAGGGAGATGATTTTTATAAGAACGCGCTAAAAAGAACGACCACTACTAATCTTTCAGCAGAAGAAATTCATCAAATTGGTTTGAAAGAAGTAGCACGCATTCATACTGAAATGGAAGAAATCAAGGATGAAGTTGGTTTTGATGGGACCCTTCAGGACTTCTTTGAATTTATGAGAAGCGATGAGCAGTTCTATTATGCTAATGATTCTATAGGACGTAAAAAATACCTTAACGAAGCTACTGCGATTATTAATACAATGAAGGCTAGGTTGGATGATTTGTTTCTTACCAAACCGGAAGCAGACTTGGTCGTGAAGGCCGTGGAACCTTTCCGGGAGAAAAGTGCGGGCAAGGCATTTTATCAACAACCTGCAATAGATGGTTCCAGACCAGGAACTTATTATGCCAATTTATACGATATGGCTGCGATGCCCACCTACCAAATGGAGGCTTTGGCTTACCACGAAGGTATCCCCGGGCATCATATGCAAATTGCCATTGCCCAGGAATTAGATAACATTCCGCAGTTCAGGAAATTCAGTTTTTATACCGCTTATGTAGAAGGTTGGGGACTTTATAGTGAATTGTTGCCAAAAGAAATAGGTTTTTATAAAGATCCTTATTCCGATTTTGGCCGATTGGCGATGGAGCTTTGGCGATCTTGTAGACTGGTAGTAGATACCGGAATTCACGCCAAGAAATGGACCCGCCAGGAAGGCATAGAATATTACAAACAAAATACCCCGAATGCTGAAAGTGATTGCGTAAAGATGGTAGAACGGCACATTGTAATGCCTGGCCAGGCAACGGCTTATAAGATAGGAATGAATAAAATCCTGGAATTAAGGGAAAATGCGGAAGAAGAACTGGGGGAAGATTTCGATATTAGGGAATTTCACGATGTGATTCTTCTGGATGGAGCCTTACCTTTGAATATTCTCGAAGAAAAAGTAGAAGACTGGATTTCGGGGGTAAACAACTAAAAAAGAGAATTTGAAAGTTATAAGAAAGGAAGACCTTAAAACACTAAGCCTTGTAAATAATCAAGGTAGCGAGCTTAAGGTTCTTAACTTTGGCGCCGCTGTTCTAAGCTTTAAGATAAAAGATAAAAGCGGGGATAATATAAATGTAGTAGTAAGTCCCAGAGCAGAAGAGTTTGTTACTTCAGCTTACAAAGAGCATAATAAATGTTTTGGTGCTTCTGTTGGCCGTTATGCCGGAAGAATTTCTAAAGGACAATTCAAACTTGATGAGACCACTTATAAATTATTTGAGCAGGATGATGTGCATCTGCACGGAGGCAATTACGGTTTTCAGTATAAAATATGGGAAATTGTAGAAAAGGAAACTGCACCCAATCCGTCAGTAAAACTCAGTTATTTTAGTAAGGACGGTGAAGAATCCTACCCTGGAAATTTAAAAGTTGAGGTTAAGTATACCCTAACAGAAAGTAATGAGTTGATTATAGAATATTCAGCTACAACCGATAAAAAAACGGTAATAAACCTTACCAATCATACTTATTTCAATCTTAATGGAGGAGGAAGTATTAGCGATCATTTTTTAAAGATTGAAGCTGAAAAAATTTTGGAAGTGGATAAAAATCTCCTTCCTACCGGAAATTTAACAAAACTGAAAAAACATCCTAAGAATTTTAGCGAGAGCAAATTGATAGGTAACCGTTACCTTAATGATACTTTTGTTTTAAAAACTGAAAAAGATGGGATTGCTGCCAGGCTTTTTGCGCCTTTAACAGGAATAAAAATGGAGATGAAAACCAATCAGAAAGCACTGGTAGCTTACGCTCCTGAAAACCTTCCAGAAGATCTGAATTACCAAACTGAAATTGCTAAAGAATATCCTTCGTTATGTTTGGAAGCACAAAATTTTCCTGATGCGCCTAATTTCAGGAATTTTCCTGAGTCCATTTTAAAACCTGGACAAGAATACTACAACAGAATTTCCTATAACTTTTCGGTTAGCGGTCAATAAGAAGTTTGCAGGCTAAAAGGGTGTGAATCTCTATTAAAATTTTATATTTAACAAAATTTTTAAATAAGCTATGGTTGGAATTTTATCATTTGTTGGTTTTACACTTTTAGTGGCTATTATCGCCTATCTGGCAACCCGGAAAACCGATGAAAGAACAAGTGACGGATATTTTCTTGGAGGAAGAAGCCTTACTGCGGGAGTTATTGCAGGTTCGGTATTACTTACTAATTTATCTACCGAACAAATTGTAGGTTTAAACGGTCAGGCTTTTAGTGAAGGAATATTAGTGATGGCCTGGGAAACCCTGGCTGCCATTGCCATAGTATTAACCGCATTATTTTTATTGCCACGCTATTTAAAAGGAGGTCTAACCACCGTACCACAATTTCTGGAAAAGCGATTTGATAAAGGAACCAAAACTCTGGTTTCTGGGCTATTTCTTTCAGGTTATATGATAATTTTCTTACCAATTGTATTGTATTCCGGTGCTTTAGCGATTAGTACCATGTTCGGGATTCCAGAAATGCTAAACGTGAGCGCCAATACTGCCCTATGGCTTACGGTTTGGGGAATTGGAATTATTGGGTCTATTTATGCCATTTTTGGAGGATTAAAAGCCGTTGCAGTTTCTGATACTATCAACGCGATTGGTTTGCTTGTAGGAGGTTTATTAATCCCCATTTTTGGACTTATGGCCATTGGAGATGGAGGTATTATTAACGGTTTAGAAGTTTTAGTAGATTCTAATCCCGAGAAATTTAATTCTATTGGAGGTCCTGATGCTTCGGTGCCTTTTTCAACAATATTTACCGGGATGATGCTTGTGCAATTATTTTACTGGGGAACCAATCAGGCGATTATTCAGCGGGCTTTAGCGGCTAAAAACCTACGGGAAGGACAAAAAGGATTAATGCTAGCTGCTTTCATTAAAATATTGGGCCCAATCATTGTAGTTCTACCGGGTATAATTGCCTGGCATATGTTTGAAGGTGATCTAGAAAATGCCGATCAAGCATATCCTGCATTGGTGAACGCTGTGCTTCCGCCAGTACTAACAGGGTTTTTCGCTGCCGTTCTTTTTGGTGCTATTTTAAGCTCTTTTAATTCAGCATTAAACAGTTCCGTAACCCTTTTTGGAATAGATATTTACAAACAGTATTTCAATCAGGAAGCCAGTGAAGCTAAAGTAGTAAAACAGGGAAAACGCTTCGGAATATTCCTGGCCATTGGTGCTATGCTTATCGCGCCTTTTATCGCTAATGCTCCACAAGGTCTTTTCGGTTATTTGCAGGAAGTAAACGGAAGTTACAGTATACCTATCCTAACTATCGTTATTGTGGGTTATCTAACTAAACGAATTCCCGCGATTGCTGCCAAAGTGGCGATTTTTAGTGGGGTTGGTTTCTACCTGATCTATTTAGGCCTTAAGTATTTTGTGGTAGGAGAAGATACTCTACCGCATTACCTTCACGTAATGGCTATTTTGTTTGTATTGAATGTGATAATTATGTTCGTAATCGGGAAATGGAAACCAAGAATTAAACCTTTTGTTTTAGACTATACCAGGCAGGTAGATATTCAGCCCTGGAAACTGGTAAAACCGGTTGGATTGGCAATTGTAATATTAGTGGTTTTTATATACGTATATTTTGCGCAGTAAATTTTCTGAATATCAATATAGCAGCTTATTTACCTGGATGATTTTAAGACCATAAGGGCCGTGCACAAAATATTTTACTTTCAACCTAATGACTGGTTGACTTAGCCTGGTTTTTACTAGATAATCTATATTTATCCCGATAAATATCGGGAACTCCGAGGCCTGCCCGAATTAATCAGGCGAGCTTGCCGCGAGGTAGTTTACTTTTGATTATATTTATCCTGAAATTATCAATCCCTTATGCCTGGACCCATTTTAGATTATTATGCTCAAAACGATAAAATGTATGTCGCTACCGACTGTATAATTTTTGGTTTTGATCAAGGTAAACTCAAACTGCTAATATTTAAAAGAAGGGTAGAGCCGCTTATAGATTCCTGGTCTTTAATTGGGAGTTTTGTAAAGCTCGATGAAGATGTAGAACAGGCGGCAAAGCGTGTACTTAAAGAAATTACCGGTCTCGAAAACGTTTTCATGGAAGAACTTAAAAGCTATGGAAAGGCTGAAAGAGATCCTGGTTATCGTTCAATTTCTATCGGTCAGTATGCATTGATTAGGTTGGACGAATATGACAAAGAACTTGTGAAAAAACACGGAGCTCACTGGTATGAGATAGACGAAGTCCCAAACCTGGTATTAGATCATTCTCAGATGGTAGAGGACGCACTTATTAGGATTAGAAGAAAAGCCAGGTATAAACCAATTGGTTTTGAATTATTGCCAGAGAAATTTACTATTCCACAACTACAGCAACTTTATGAGGCTATTTATCAAAAAGAGCTGGATGCAAGAAACTTCAGAAAAAAAGTACTTTCTCTTAATGTATTGATAAAGCTGGACGAAAAAGATAAATCCACTTCCCGTAGAGGTGCCTTTCTCTATAAATTTGATCACAAGAATTACAAAAAACTTTTGGAGTCAGGCTATAACTTTGAAATAGCTTAGTAGTATTTTTTTTGAATCTTTATATTGTTAAGAAAAAACTAAAAGATTTCCCGATAAAAAATTTGTTTTTTGGAAAATAATTGTAAAATTTACGTTTATGATTATTTTAATAAAACAGAGGTTTTAAAATTTATTTCATTTCATTGCTGTTTGCGGAAAATAAACGTGCTTTTTCTTTAACTATTTTGATATTACAATTTATATTTTGGAGGAAAAAGATCTTTTGATTAGTACTTTCCGGGTTTCCAATTTTTTTGATCATTCAATTTATTAGACCAACTTAAAACCAAAAATATGGATAAGAAATTTTCAAGGCGTGATGCGCTAAAGAGTATAGCCATTGGCTCAGGCGTCTTAAGTCTGGGAGGTGTAGCATCTTCTTTTGCTGCTATAAATTATATTGATAATAACACCTTGCCAAACAGCCAGAAGAACAATATAAATCATTCGGTTTGTCGTTGGTGTTTCCAGGATATTCCTTTAGATGAATTTGCAAAAACCTGTTCGAAAATGGGAATTCAGGCAATAGATCTTTTAAGACCATCTGAATGGGATACGGTTGAAAAATACGGATTGGTCTGCTCTATGGCTACCGATGATTTTGCCAATATCGAGAACGGGTTTAATGAACCCAAAAACCATAAAAACCTTCAGGAAAAATATAGGGGTTTAATTGATAAAGCTTCAGAACATAAGATTAAAAATGTGATTGTATTTTCTGGAAATAGGCGTGGAATGGATGAGAAAACCGGAATTAAAAACTGTTCAAAAGGCTTAAAGCCACTCCTTAAATACGCGAAAAAAAAGAATGTGACCCTGGTTATGGAATTGCTTAATAGCAAAGTAAACCATCCAGATTATATGGCAGATCATACTGAATGGGGCGTTGCCCTAGCTGAAGAAATGGGAGTAGAAAACTTTAAATTACTCTACGATATTTACCATATGCAGGTGATGGAAGGAGATGTTATTGCGACTATTAAAAAACACCATAAACACATTAATCACTATCATACTGCAGGGGTGCCTGGAAGAAACGAAATAGATGATTCTCAGGAGCTTTTTTATCCTGCGATTATGCGAGCCATTGCAGAAACTGGTTTCGAGGGTTTCGTCGCCCAGGAGTTTATTCCTACCAATCCCGATGAAATTGCTTCTTTAAAGAAAGCTATTGAAATTTGTGATATTTAAAATTAAATATGAAGTTAATTTTTAAACTGGCCTTCTTTTCATTTTTGGGAGGCCTATTTTTTGTTTCCTGTGTAACTGGAGATAAAACTACAAATGCCGAATCTGGCAGAGCTGAAGAAAATTTTGGTAAGAACTGGCAATTCCAGCGAATAAAAGATAGCCCGGGAAATAAATGGGAAATGGTTAACATTCCGCATACTACTAAAATTGAGCCCCTGGTGGTTAATAACCAGTGGCAGGGAAAAGCAGTTTACCGCAAAATTTTTGAAGTTGAAAATTTGAAAAACCAAAAATGGTTTTTTCATTTTGAAGGCGTAATGCAGGAAGCAAGGGTTTCTATCAACGATTCGATTATTAAAACACATAAAGGCGGGTATTTACCGTTTACAGTAGATGCCACAGATTTCCTTAAAGAAAACGCCGAAAACAAAATTGAAGTAGAAGTTCTAAATGTTGACGATACCAGCATTCCACCGGGGAAAATCCTGGAAAATCTGGATTTTAATCTTTACGGGGGTATCTATAGAAATGTTCAACTTATTAAAACTAACCCGGTTTATATTACTAATGCCGTAAACGCAGACGAGGTTAATAGCGGCGGAGTTTTAATTCATTTTGATTCCATAAATCAGCAAAAGGCTTCCGGAATACTAAAAACTCATATTAAAAATGAAAGTGATACCGAAAGAAGCCTTCAGCTAAAAATTACTTTTTCAGAAGAAAATGGAAAAAAATCCGAATTTAAAACTTCAGAAAAAATATTAAATGCCGGTGAGGCTATTTCTATTTCCGAAGAAATTACTATTGAAAATCCTCTTTTATGGTCTACCGACAATCCGAATTTATATGATGTTCAGGTTGAAGTGCTAAACGATGGCAAGCTTGTAGATTCCAAAGCCATACAAACCGGTATAAGAAAGATAGAATTACAAGAGGACACGTTCATATTAAATGGCGATAAGATATTTATCAATGGCACCAATCGCCACCAGGAGTATCCGTATGTTGGTTATGCTTTATCTGATGAAGCACAGTATCGGGATGCCTATAAAATTAAAGAAGCCGGTTTCAATTTTGTGCGCTTATCTCATTACCCACACGCTACCGCATTTATGGAAGCCTGTGATGAGCTTGGATTGTTGGTTATGAATGCCATTCCCGGATGGCAGTATTATGAAGAAGGAGAGTTTGTTGAAAATGCCATTCAGGATATAAAAGATATGGCCAGAAGGGATCGTAATCATCCCAGTGTAATTTTTTGGGAGAATTCTTTGAATGAATCTCGAATGACCGGGGAATTTATGGACCGCGCAAATGAAGTATTAAAAGCTGAGTTGCCATACAATGATGTCTTTACCGCTGGCTGGATTGACCATCCTTCTTACGACTTATTTATCCCGGCCCGACAACATGCAAAACCGCCTAAATACTGGAATGATTATAATAAACCCAACCGCCCAATTTTGATTGCTGAATATGGTGACTGGGAATATTACGCCCAAAATGCAGGCTTTAATCAAAAAGCTTTTAGTGATTTAAAGGAAGGGGAGCGTTCCAGCAGGCAATTACGGGCTGCTGGGGAAAAAGCCTTGCTGCAGCAAGCTTTAAATTACCAGGAAGCTTTTAATAGCAACTTACGGGGTGAGCAAACTATTGGTCATTCCAATTGGTTAATGTTTGATTACAATCGGGGCTATAGCGACGATCTTGAAGCTTCCGGTATTTCAGATATCTTTAGAATTCCAAAATTTGCCTATTATTTTTATAAGAGTCAAAAAGCACCAGACCTTGATTTGTTTTCAGAACCAATGGTATTTATTGCAAATTACTGGGCAGAAAATTCCAGCAAAAATATTAAGGTTTTTAGTAATACTGAAGAAGTAGCTTTATATCTTAATAATGAGTTAATCGCAAAGAAAACACCAGAAGAAAACCAGATTTCGGATGAACTGGAATTTCCTCCGTTTGTTTTCAATCTAAATGAATTTACCCCAGGAAAATTAAAAGCCGTAGGCTATATTGATGGAGAAGAGGTCGCCACACATTTAGTACAAACGCCGGAAAAACCACATAAGGTTGCATTGTCCGTAGATATCTCAGGAAAGGAAATCGCAACCCAAACTCCGGATGTGGTTTTTGTTTATGCGAAAATTCTTGATAAAAATGGAAATGTTGTTCCCGATGCAGAAAACTCAGTTGAATTCTCTTTAGAGGGTAACAATGCTGAATTAATCGGAAAAGGATTGAAAGCTGAAGCTGGAATAGCTACTATTTTATTAAGAACGGAAACTTTCTCTGAACCTATTACAATAAAAGCATCTTCAGAATCCCTGGAAAGTGCAGAACTTACAATTGAATAAAAGATGAAAACCAGTATGATGCTGGAGCCAAAAATTGACAGGAGCATGATTATTAGCCAGTGGCTAATTCCCAAATTGATAGAAATTTTAAACAAATGAAGTCAAAAAATTTAAAAGCTCTTGTTCTTTTCTTATGTTTTGCGAGCTTAACAGGAATTTCGCCTGCACAGAACACTGGGAGTATAGAAAAACAAGATGTTTAAGTAGATGATGAAGGGCTGATGCTCTGGGGGCATAACAATTAGGAAGTTAAAGGTTTCGGAGTGAATTATTCAGTGCCTTTCGCACACGCCTACCGTTCTGCTAAAAAATTAAATGTAGATATAAAAGAAGCCATAGATAAGGATGTTTATCACTTTTCCCGACTTGGTTTCGATCTTTACAGAATTCACGTTTGGGATATTAGTGATGAGGAAGGAAATCTCCTGGAAAGCGAACATTTGGAATTGTTTGATTATTTACTAAAAAAACTCAAGGAACGCGATATAAATTTCGTAATAACCCCTATTGCTTACTGGGGAAATGGATGGCCCGAACCCGATGAAGACACTCCCGGATTCTTTAATAAATATGGAAAAGCAGGAAGCCTTATTGAACCTGGCGCTATAAAAGCACAGGAAAATTATTTAAAGCAATTTTTAAACCATGTGAATCCGCATACGGGCGTGGCTTATAAAGATGAACCAAACCTGATTGCTTTTGAAATTAGTAATGAGCCTCACCATAAAGGAGAGCCGGAAGAAGTGCAGGAATTCATTGAAAAGATGGTTAAATCAATGAAAAGTACAGGTTCTGAGAAGCCTATATTCTATAATGTAAGCCATAGTATTCACCTGGCCGAAACTTATTTTGGTACCGGGATAGACGGCATTTCTACGATGAGGGTTTTGAGTTGGAAAATGCAGAAGCATTACAATTTTCAATCGGTCCTGGAATTGAAGATAACGAATTAGAGAATCCACACGGAGTAGGAATCATTTCGGTGAGTTTGGAGTAACTCAATGAGGAGACTGTCTGAAAAATTTTTTCACTCGTCATTCTGAATTTATTTCAGAATCTAAGATGTATATCCAAACATGTTAGAAGCTGAAACCAGATCGACGAAATGAAATTATTCCTAGAGACGATATGTTTATAGAAGCAACAAGATTTTAAGATTAGAGCTCCAGCGGAGCGGCATTATTATTAAAATTTTACAAAAACAAAAAGGTCTTTCGGAATACCCGAAAGACCTTTTTTATCTAATCTAACAAGAGCTATTCTATCCGCATTTGGAAGAGCCGCAATCCTGACAGGTAAGGCAGCCTTCCTGATAGATAAGATTAGATGAATTACAATTTGTACATTTTTGTTTTTTGGCAACGGTGCCATCTGCAATAAAGCGTTTTAGTGCTCTGGCAACTCCGTTTTTCCAGGTGTTTATAGATTCGCTGTCTAATTGGAGACTGCTTATTAAATCTACTACCTTTTCAATAGGCATCCCGTGTCTAAGTGTGGTAGAAATTAATTTTGCATAATTCCAATACTCAGGGTTGAATTTATGAGATAAGCCTTCAATAGTGGTTTTATAACCTCGTTTATTTTCATATTGAAAATCGTAACGCGAAGTTCCATCTTCATTTCGGGCTTTTATAATCGCGCCTTCGGTAACCCAACGTGGTATTAAAATTCCTTCTTCATCATCTGCAAAACCGGTAAAGATCTCATAAGGTCTGTCGTCTATTAAGCCAATAAAAGCGATCCATTTGTCTTTATTGTTTTGGAATCGTACTACATCAGCCTGTAAAACTTCCGGTCTTGTAGTTGGGAAAGGCGTATTATTCCCTTCCTCTGTTTCTTCTTTCTTCTCTTCATTAGAAATCAAAACTCCGGAGCGAGAACCATCACGATACACGGTAACTCCTTTACAACCGGCTTGCCAGGCCTCCAAATAAAGCTGGCCTACCAATTCTTCAGTAGCATCGTTTGGTAAGTTAATGGTTACACTAATAGAGTGATCTACCCATTTCTGTACTGCTCCCTGCATTCTTACTTTACTTAGCCAGTCCACATCGTTGGAAGTGGCTTTGTAATAAGGAGAAGCTTTTACAAGTTTATCCAATTCTTCTTGTGAATAATCGTCGGTAATTTCGTGACCGTTCACCTTCATCCATTCTTTAAATCGATGGTGGAAAACCACATATTCCTCCCAGGAATCCCCAACTTCATCTACAAAATCTACGCGGGAATCTTTATCGTTAGGATTTACTTTTCTTCTTCGTTTATAAACGGGCATAAATACCGGCTCAATTCCGGAGCTGGTTTGCGTCATTAAACTGGTAGTTCCGGTTGGGGCAATGGTAAGCAAAGCGATATTACGGCGGCCGTATTCCAACATATCGTAATACAGTTTTTCATCGGCATCTTTAAGTCGAAGGATAAACGGATTTTCCTTTTCTCTTTCTGAATCAAAGATTCCAAAAGCGCCTCTTTCTTTCGCTGCATAAACTGAAGCTCTATAAGCTTCTAAAGCGATAGTTTTATGGATTTTTACTGAAAAGTCAACTCCTTCATCGCTTCCGTATTTAATCCCAAGTGCGGCAAGCATATCACCTTCAGCAGTAATACCAATTCCAGTTCTTCTTCCTTCTTTGGCTTTGGTTTGAATATTTTTCCAAAGATTATATTCCACCCCTTTAATTTCCAATCCTTCAGGATCTGCCTCTATTTTAGCGAGAATCGCATCAATTTTCTCTAATTCAAGATCAATAATATCGTCCATTATGCGCTGTGCTGCGGCGATATGTTTCTTAAAAAGTTCAAAGTTGAAGGATGCCTTTTCAGTAAATGGATCTTCAACATAAGAAAATAGGTTGATAGCAAGCAATCTACAGGAGTCGTAAGGACAAAGTGGAATCTCACCACAAGGATTGGTAGAAACGGTTTTATAACCAAGGTCTGCATAACAATCTGGCACCGACTCGTTAATTACCGTGTCCCAGAAAAGAATTCCCGGTTCTGCCGATTTCCAGGCGTTGTGTACTATTTTTTTCCAGAGCTTATTAGCTTCAATTTCCTTTGAGTTTTTAGGATTTTCGCTAAAAATCGGATATTTCTGAACGTAATTGCGATCTTCTTTAACCGCACGCATAAATTCGTCGTCTATTCTTACAGAAACATTGGCGCCGGTGACTTTTCCCTGCTCCATTTTAGCGTCTATAAAATCTTCAGAATCCGGGTGATTAATAGAAACCGAAAGCATAAGCGCTCCTCGACGACCGTCCTGGGCAACTTCGCGGGTAGAGTTGGAATAACGTTCCATAAAAGGAACAATACCGGTAGAGGTAAGGGCAGAGTTCTTTACAGGTGAGCCTTTTGGCCGAATATGTGAAAGGTCATGACCAACACCGCCACGGCGTTTCATAAGCTGTACCTGTTCCTGGTCTATTTTCATAATCCCTCCATAAGAATCTGAATCGCCATCGTTACCAATAACAAAACAGTTAGAAAGGGAAGCAATTTGGTAAGGATTACCAATACCGGCCATTGGGCTACCTTGAGGGACAATATATTTGAAGTCTTTGATTAGGTCAAAAACTTCATCTTCACTCATTGGGTTTGGGTAGCGTCGCTCTACACGGGCAATTTCTTTTGCAATTCTACGATGCATATCGTTTGGCGTAAGCTCATAAATATTCCCCTGGGAATCTTTAAGTGCATACTTGTTTACCCACACCCGTGCGGCTAAATCATCTCCTTTAAAATAGTCCAGAGAAGCTTTAAAAGCCTCATCCTGGCTATAAGTCTTAGGAGCGGCGGTAGTAGTGTTCACACCCATATTAATTTTAGATTTTGGATTAGTAATAGTATCAAGCGGAATGTAAATATAGACAAAGATGTACAAGAATATAAAATCTTGTTTAAAAAAGTTATCAAACAAAAATTGTTAATAAGCTGATTGTTATAGAGATATAGATTTATTAACATTAAAAAGTTGACAAATTTGTAAAAAAATATAGTTAAAGTTTGCGCAGGAGTAAACTGCTGAAGCTGAAGTGCAGAAATTTATTTTTTCCTACTTCTGACCATAAATACCTGAATATTTATGATTAAAATTTGCAAAAAATCGTGGTGCTTATTAAGTCCGAAAGGGGAATTTATTTGATACAATCAGATTTGTCTTGAAAAATTAAAGTCAGGATTTGTAGAAAAAAAAGAGGCTGGTTGAATTAACAACCAGCCAGTCTTTGAATTAACACCTATGAAAATTCAAAATAAAACCTATTTCGTGAT
>JAGXIG010000013.1 GCA_024635815.1 Salegentibacter sp. | reverse complement strand
TTACCTAAAACCGTTTTTACCAATTATTCCAGAGATGTTTCCGGGGTTATTAAACAGGTGGGAGGCACGCCTTTAGTGATAAAATTACTTGAAGGAACTCAAGGAGTAGGTGTTGTTCTTGCTGAAACTCACAACGCAGCAGAATCTGTTATAGAAGCTTTTAACGGCTTACAAGCACGGGTAATTGTTCAGGAGTTTATTGAAGAAGCCAAGGGAGGCGATATAAGAGCTTTTGTTGTAGATGGCCACGTGGTTGGTGCTATGAAAAGACAGGGTAAAGAAGGAGAGTTTAGATCTAACCTTCACCGGGGTGGTAGCGCCGAAGTTGTAGAACTTACCGATGAAGAAGAAATTGCAGCGGTAAAGGCTACCAAAGCAATGGGACTTGGTGTTGCGGGGGTAGATATGTTACAAAGTGCTCGTGGACCGCTAATTCTTGAAGTAAATTCTTCTCCCGGATTAGAAGGCATCGAAAAAGCTACCGGTAAAGATATCGCCAAATCCATAATAAGATATATTGAAAGGAACGTTTAGCCTATGGCAAAAATAACCAGCGACAATGTTCTGGAAATACTCGGGGAGAAAGTAAAGCCGGGAAAAAGCGCCACTATTAATTTTAATATGGCCAAATTATATACTACTACTTCGGTAGAAGTACCGGTAATTATTGAACGTTCTAAAAAGCCCGGTCCTGTAGTTTTAATAACAGCAGGAATTCACGGCGATGAAATTAACGGAGTAGAGATTGTAAGGCAAATTATCTCTAAAGGAATTAACAGACCTCAAAAAGGAACCGTTATTTGTATCCCTGTAGTTAATATTTTTGGTTTTCTGAATTTACGCCGGGAATTTCCCGATGGGCGTGATCTAAACAGAATGTTCCCCGGAACAAAACACGGTTCCCTCGCTAGTCGATTCGCTTATCAGTTCGTAAAAAAAATACTACCTCTCGCTAATTTCTGTCTTGATTTTCATACTGGTGGTGCCAGTAGATTTAATGCACCACAAATTAGGGTGAAGCGTGGCGATGAACAAAGCCTTAAATATGCGAGAATATTTAGTGCGCCGTTTACCATCTATTCTAAGACCATTACTAAATCTTATCGCGAGACCTGTGCTAAAAAAGGTATCCCGGTTTTGCTTTTTGAAGGTGGAAAATCTATGGATAGCAATCGCGATATCGCCAAACACGGTGTAGAAGGCGCTATGAGAATTTTGAGTTTTTTGGAAATGCTCAATCCAAAATTTGAATATCCCGATGCGATTACAGAAACAGTAGTGATTGAAAATACGAACTGGATGCGCGCCAAATACAGCGGACTTCTACACATAAAAATCCCATGTGGGAAGCACGTTGAAAAAGGAGAATATATTGGCACTATTACAGATCCTTATGGAAAATTCAGGCATAAGGTTAAGGCCGTAAATACCGGTTATGTGATCAACATCAACGAAGCTCCAATTGTTTACCAGGGCGACGCGATTTTTCATATTTCAGCACTACCAAAAGATGAATAAAGCAGAATTACGAAGAAAATATAAAGCTTTACGTTTAGAACTTTCCGAAGAAAAAAACTGAAAAACTCAGTCTGGAAATTGCAAACCAATTGCTGCAACTGCCGGTTTGGGAAAAAGAATTTTACCATCTTTTTCTAAGTATTGCCCAACAAAAAGAAGTGGATACCGAAAACATTCTGCACATTCTCCACGGAAAAGACAAAAACGTTGTCCTTTCTAAAACCAATATTACAGAGCATAAATTAGAGCATTTTTTACTTACCGATACTAGCATAATAAGAAAAAATCGCTGGAATATTCCCGAACCCGAGGGTGGCATTCCCATTCGGCCAGAGCAAATAGATGTGGTTTTTGTTCCCTTGCTGGCTTTTGACGAGGAAGGGCATCGCATTGGTTACGGAAAAGGTTTTTACGACTCTTTTCTAAGCGAATGCAAACCCGGGGTTATAAAAATCGGCCTTTCCTTTTTTGAGGCTGAACCTACTTTTGAAGAAGTATTCAGCAGTGACATTCCTTTGGATTTCTGCGTAACTCCCAGCAAAATATATAGCTTTAAAAATTAGGGAATTAGGAAGTATTCTGTTATTTTTAACAAAACTTTCACCCCCTTAATGCTAAACGACCTTCAATTAAATAGCATTCTCGAAGATTTTGATATCGCCTACTGGAAGATCAATCTTCTGAATAAAGAGGTGAGTTGGTCAGAGCATTTTAATACCCTTGTCGGTAAACCCGAATTCTTCGAATCTCATTTTGAATATTTTCTGAAGGAAATTCTACATCAGGATTATCGCTACGATTTCAGGCTTTACTTTGATAAATTGACGGAAGAAAATCATGCTTTCAGCATAGAACTTAAACTGAAACTCAGCAATGGAAAATACCGATGGTTTGAATGCCGAAACCTAAAAAATAAAGAAAACAATAAGGAAATGGCGGTGCTGCTATTCGTTAATATCCAGCAAAGCAAACGCGACCAGTACACCATTGAAGAAAACTTTTTTTACTATCAGGAAACCGCCCAAATGACCAATACCGGTGGTTGGTATATTGACACCATAAACAAAAATATTTATTGGGATAATGTTACAAAAAAGATAATTGATTGCCCCCTGGATTACCAACCGCCATACGAAGAACATTTTAGGTTTTACGCACCTGAAGAACATCCTGTTGTGATTTCGGCTTTTGAAAAGTGTGAGAAATATGGGATTCCATTTAAGGTTGAATTAAAGATGCAGAATCTTTATAACAAAGATTTTTGGGTGCGCGCCACCGGAAAACCGGTATATAACGAAGACCAGGATATTATAGGAATTCGCGGTGTTTTTCAGGATATAAACGAACAAAAAGTAAACGAACTGAATCTGCAGAATTCATTAGATATTATCGCGACTCAAAATTCCCGGTTATTTAATTTCGCGCATATCGTTTCGCATCATTTGCGTTCCCATAGCAGCAATCTCTGTCTTATTGTAGATTTACTGAAAGAAGCCAAAACCGATACCGATAAGATTGAATTAATTCCGAATGTAGCAGATATTTCTGAAAACCTGGATTTAGCTATAAATCAGTTGAATAATATTGTAAATAAACAATCGATTTTAAGAAAAGAACGTCGAATTGTTTCCTTCGAAAAAGCATTAAGTGGGGTAATGGCTTCAACTTCATCCTTAATAAATCGGGAAAATGCAAAAATCGTAGCTGAATTTCACGCTCTAAAAGAAATTAGCTATATCCCTGAGTATCTTGAAAGTATTTTGCTAAATTTAATCACGAATGCCATAAAATATAAACATCCGGGTAGGAAACCGGTAATTTATATTCAGACCTATGTTAAGAACGAAACTCCATTTTTGGAGGTTAGCGACAATGGGTTAGGCATAGACCTGGATCAATATGGTGACAAAATGTTTGGGATGTATAAAACCTTTCATAAGAACCTGGATTCGCGAGGAATTGGACTTTTTATAACTAAAAACCAGGTAGAAACACTTGGAGGTTCAATTTCGGTAACCAGCACCGTAGATGTAGGCACTACATTTAAGATTAAATTTTAAAAACTAAACTAATTCTCATGGGGCAAAAAGTAGAATTGGCGTGTATTATTGACGATGATAAAATATACGTGAACCTGGTTAAGAAGATTATTGAGATCAAGAAACTTTCAGAAAATCTTCTCATTTTTAAAAATGGAATGGAAGCTTTAGATCATTTTAAATTGATCCTGGAAAACGCTACCGAAGAAAAACTTCCGGATATTATCTTTCTGGACATCAATATGCCAATTATGGATGGATGGGAGTTTCTAAATGAATTTATTAAGATAAAGAATAACTTCGAGAAGAAAATCACACTTTACGTGGTAAGTTCTTCTATAGATCCAAGAGATTTGGAACGGGCAAAATCTTTTAACATGGTTACAGATTATCTAATCAAACCAATTGAATTGAAAAAATTCGAAAAGATTTTTCACCGAAACGGTCATGCAGCCGCCTAGTTATTTGCTTTCTTTAGTTTCGTCTTCCTCTTCTTTAGGGAAAGCCCGTTTATTAAAAAGCAGAAGTAAAATTACACCCGCACTAATTGCGCTATCGGCGATATTGAAAACCGGCTCAAAGAATGTGAAATAATTTCCGCCCCAGAAAGGAATCCATTCAGGTAAATTCCCCTGCCATAGCGGGAAGTAAAGCATATCTACAACTTTACCGTGAAATAAGGTGCCGTAGCCGCCTTGTGCTGGCATAAATTCAGCTACTTGGCCATAACTATCGTTGAAGACAATTCCGTAGAAAACAGAATCTATTATGTTCCCAAAAGCTCCAGCGAAAATTAAGGCAATTGCGGTTATTAATATCCTGGAACCATTTTTTCTAATCGAATCCCACAACCAGTAACCAATACCTACAATGGCAACTAATCTAAAAAGAGTAAGGAAAAGTTTCCCGTATTCTCCCGGGATTTTGGTTCCCCAGGCCATACCTTCATTTTCTACAAATAAAATTCTGAACCAGTCAAAAACCGGCACTTCTTCGCCAAGCGAAAAATTTGTTTTGATATAAAATTTTGAAATTTGGTCTATTAAAAGTACCAAAACGATAATAATACCCGCTTTTTTAAAGGACATGAACTCTGTGGAATTTAAAACGCCGCTAAAATACTAATATTATTTAGTTTTTACCCGGCTAAAAATCAGCTTCTCGAAAGCAATTTTGTAGTAAGTAAAATAAAAACGTCCCAAAGCATTGGCAAAGGGACGCAATATATATAAAATCCAGAAAGTCTCTATTTCTGCATATTCTTAGCTTCAATACTCAAAGTAGCGTGTGGCACCAGTTGTAAACGCTCTTTAGCGATTAATTTTCCAGTTACACGGCATATTCCAAAAGTTTTATTCTCAATTCGCGTTAACGCGTTTTTGAGATCTCGAATAAATTTCTCCTGTCTAATAGCCAATTGGGAGTTTGCTTCCTTACTCATAGTTTCACTTCCTTCCTCAAAAGCTTTAAACGTGGGAGAAGTATCATCGGTACCGTTGTTCCCATCATTTTTATAAGCATTTTGATAATTGGCCAATTGCTCCTGTGCCTTAGTGATTTTGCCTTTAATCAAGGCCTTAAACTCAGCTAATTCGGCATCGCTATAACGCTCTTTTACTTCAGTTGCCATAATTCTAATGTTTTTTAATAAACATCCTGATAGTAATATCGTCAAAAGCCACCTCGGCTCCTTCAGTTACTACCTCCGCAAATTCGAGACTTGCAGTTAATGTTTCATTCTTGATATAGGTTATATTTTGGTTAACGGCATCCTCGACAATACCGTCTTTTTGTAGGGTCACTTCAATTGTATCGGTAACTTCAAAACCAGAATCTTTTCTCATATTCTGTATCCTGTTTACCAATTCCCTGGCAATTCCTTCTTTTTTTAATTCGTCAGAGATACTAACGTCTAAAGCTACGGTAATATTCCCACTACTCGCCACTAACCAACCTTCAATATCCTGAGAAGTGATCTCTACTTCTTCCATAGCTAATTTAATCATTTCTCCGTTAAGGTCTATGCTTATCTCACCTTCGCGCTCAATTCTTTTAATATCTTCGGAAGTGAATTTATTTATCTCATTGGCTATCAGCTTCATATCTCTACCGAAACGTGGACCAAGAACTTTAAAATTTGGTTTAATTTGCTTCACCAGCAATCCTGAAGCATCATCTATAAGCTGAAGTTCTTTTACATTTACTTCAGATTTTATCAGGTCTTCTACAGCCTGAATTTCATTGCGTTGCTGCTCATCAAGTACCGGAATCATTACCCTTTGCAGGGGCTGACGTACTTTTATCATCTCTTTCTTTCTAAGAGACAATACCAATGAAGAAATGGTTTGAGCCTTCTCCATTTTACGCTCTAAGGATTTATCAACAAATTTATCATCATACTTTGAAAATTCAGCCAAATGTACCGAATCAAAGTTTTCTTTATGTGTGCTCTGGTTTAAGTCTTTGTAAAGCCTGTCCATAAAAAACGGCGCTACAGGCGCACCCAGTTTAGCCACTTCAACCAAACAGGTATAAAGGGTTTGATATGCTGAAATTTTGTCCTGCTGGTAATCGCCTTTCCAGAATCTTCTTCGGCTTAAACGCACAAACCAGTTACTAAGGTTTTCCTGAACAAATTCTGAAATTGCCCGTGTTGCCCGGGTTGGTTCATAATCAGCGTAGAATCTATCCACTTTTTCTATTAGCGTATGCAATTCTGAAAGTATCCAGCGATCTATCTCCGGCCTTTCTTCTAAAGGAACATCTTTTTCTTTATAGGTGAAATTATCAATATTCGCATATAGAGTAAAGAAAGAATAAGTATTATAAAGTGTACCGAAGAATTTACGACGCACCTCAGCGATTCCCTCAATATCAAATTTTAGGTTATCCCAGGGATTTGCGTTAGAGATCATATACCACCGCGTAGCATCTGGCCCGTAAGCCGCCAAAGTCTCAAACGGATCTACCGCATTCCCAAGACGTTTAGACATTTTTTGTCCATTCTTGTCTAAAACAAGTCCGTTGGAAACTACATTTTTATAGGCTACATCATCAAAAATCATTGTAGCAATGGCGTGCAAGGTGTAAAACCAACCGCGAGTTTGGTCAACGCCTTCGGCTATAAAATCGGCTTGGCGGTCTCCTTCTTCTACTTTTTCTTTATTTTCAAATGGATAATGCCACTGTGCATAAGGCATAGAACCGGAATCGAACCAAACATCAATAAGATCGGCTTCGCGTTTCATTGGTTTTCCTGAATCTGAAACCAATGTAATTTCATCTACCACATTTTTGTGAAGGTCTACCAAATCGTAGTTTTCTTCACTCATATTTCCGGGCTCAAAACCTTCAAAAATATCTTTATCCATAAAGCCGGCTTTAACCGACTTCGCCATTTCTTCTTTCAATTCTGCAATAGAACCTATAAGCTTTTCCTCTTTCCCTTCTTCGGTTCTCCAAATTGGCAACGGAATTCCCCAATAACGACTTCTGGATAAATTCCAGTCGTTCGCATTAGCCAGCCAGTTTCCAAAACGGCCTTCCCCGGTAGATTTTGGTTTCCAGTTAATGCCTTTATTCAGTTCGTGCATGCGCTCCTTAAATTCGGTCACTTTAATGAACCAGGAGTCCAGCGGATAGTATAAAATAGGTTTATCGGTTCTCCAGCAATTTGGATAGCTGTGAACATATTTTTCTACTTTAAAAGCACGGTTTTCTTCTTTTAGTTTAATGGCAAGCTCTACATCTACAGATTTCTCCGGTGCCTGGCCTTCGTCATAATATTCATTCTTCACATATTTCCCGGCAAACTCACCCATTTCTGGTCTGAATTTTCCCTGAAGATCTACTAACGGCACTAAATTCCCGTTTTCATCTTTTACCAATAATGGTGGAATTTGCGGTGAAGCCTGTTTTGCCACCATCGCATCGTCTGCACCAAATGTTGGTGAAGTATGCACAATCCCGGTACCATCTTCAATAGTTACAAAATCTCCTGAAATTACGCGAAATGCATTTTCAGGATTTTCGGCCGGAAGGGCATAAGGCAATAATTGCTCATACTTTATCCCAACCAGATCTTTTCCTAAGATAGTTTCACCTATTAAAAATGGAATCTTTTTATCACCTTCAGCATAAGCTTTTAAGTCTTCTTCTGTTTCAACTTCTGTAAATTTCTTATCGAATTGCTTTTTAGCCAGTGCTTTCGCAACCAGAATAGTTATCGGTTCAAACGTATATTGATTATAGGTTTTTACCGAAACATATTCGATTTTTGGTCCTACGGTTAATGCGGTGTTAGACGGTAAGGTCCACGGCGTGGTGGTCCAGGCGATTAAATAAGCCCCTATTAAATCATTTATTGCAGCCGCTGAAGTATCAGTAATTTTAAACATCGCTGTTACCGTGGTATCGGTAACATCCTGGTAAGTCCCGGGTTGGTTTAGCTCGTGTGAACTTAATCCCGTTCCCGCTTTCGGCGAATACGGCTGAATGGTGTAACCCTTATAGATTAGGCCTTTTTTGTAAATTTCGGAAAGCAGCCACCAAACCGTTTCCATATATTTTGATTTGTAGGTAACATATGGATCTTCCATATCTACCCAATAACCTATTTTTTCGGTAAGATCGTTCCACACATCGGTGTAACGCATTACTGCATTTTTACAGGCATCGTTATATTTTTCCACGGAAATTTTTGTCCCAATATCCTCTTTGGTAATTCCCAGTTCTTTCTCAACTCCAAGTTCTACAGGTAAACCGTGGGTATCCCAACCGGCTTTTCGTTTAACCTGAAATCCTTTTTGGGTTTTATATCTGCAAAAAATATCTTTAATAGCTCGCGCCATTACGTGGTGAATTCCCGGAAGTCCGTTTGCTGAAGGTGGCCCTTCAAAAAATACAAACGGCTCTTTGCCTTCCCGTGTAGAAACGCTTTTTTCAAATATATCGTTTTCCTTCCAGTAACTTAAGATTTCTTCAGCTACTTTCGGTAAGTCAAGTCCTTTATATTCAGGGAACTTATTGCTCATTTCTTCAGAATTTCCAATGAGTCGCGAAAATAATGAATTTTAAGAAAAGAGCGGGATAGAAAAACGGAAAAAGCTAGCCGAAATCAAATTGATAATGAATAAATTCTTAAAGGTCTTCAAAACCCTGGAGAATTACCAAAAGAGGTTAAAAACTATACCGCAATGCCAGAATCAAATTTCTACCCGCGGCTGCAAGTCCAGAGGAATATGTTCGATAACGTTGGTCGGTAATATTTTCTAAAGAAACCGTGGCCATCAAATTTTTTCTGAACTCATATTGCCCGGTTAAATTTATCGTATACCAGGAGGGCGAATACGGATTTCCATTATCATCTATGGCGTATAAATAGGCTTTTCCCTGTTCTGCAGGAGCAAGATCTTCATAATCAAACTGACCGTTATATTCAGCAAAGAGATCGAGTTTTAGTCGTTTTTTATGCCAGGTTAAATGTGTATTTCCAAATATAGGAGCGGCGTGTCTTAAAGGTGCCGTAGAACCATCTTCCTGCTCTTCTTTTCCTTCAGTGATACTAATCTGTGAACTAAATCTAAGTGCCACGGAAAGGTCTATCTCAATGCCGCCCTCAAAACCATAAACATGTGCTTTTGCCGTATTTTGGATAGCCTGCACACGGCTGGATTTTCCCTGGTAATCAATTTCGGTTTCTCCATTTAAATTAAAATCCCTGCGCACCATGGCATCATTTAAGAAAGTATAGAAAGCGGTTGCAATAAAACTAATGTTCTCTACAGGTTTCCAATCAAAACCCAATTCACTGCTATAGGCATATTCCGGCTTTAAATCTGGATTTGGCACTACAACAGCACCCGGTTCAGAATCGAATATTTTCCCAACGTCATCTATATTTGGCGCTCTAAATGCTGTGGAAAGATTAAAACGCCAGCCAATAAACCTGTTTTGCTGCCAGTTAATTCCAGCACTTCCCGTTAAAGCACCTGTATTTATATTGGCTTCCTGAAACGGGAAATCGTATAAATTTTCATCAAATTCAGCATCAACCAGAATGTGATTGTATCTTAATCCCGATTGAAAAGAAAAGTCTTCCCTAATTTTCCATTGATAAGTTGCATAAGCCGCGATTGATTGCCAGGTAGAGCCATTTGGATACCGCGATGCGGTAATATTTTCTTCTTCAGTTAAAATATTTTGTGCATTCCCGTTGGAGTTTACTTTATTGAAAACATATTCTGCTCCATAAAACAAACGGCTTTCTTCGAATGTCTTTTCGAAATCCAAATTAGTCGAATAGGCATCTACATTTTCCTGGGTGTTATATAACCAGTCTTCCCCAAAATCCCGGTTATGCCGGCTCTCTTCAAAAAACTGGTAAGCGGCGGTCATCTGGGCTTTATCATACAAAGAGCCGTGGCCTTTTTTATTGATCTTAAAATTCCCCATAAACCACTCCTGCGGGCCATAATACCATTCTGCTGAACGTAATTCTCCCTCCCGCTCCTGGTAAAGCCTGTCAAATCTTGGAAAATCTGATGTTGTAGAATATATAAGTCCGAGATTGAGATCCCAGTCTTTGTGCGGCATAAATTTCACCTTCTGTAATAAATTTATTTGGTTGTACCCTGTTGGTTTTTGCACTTTCGGATTTTCATTGGAAACAATAACATCTTCCCCATTTCTTCTCACCGCATATTCGTTTCGAAAATATTCATCGGGACCGTTAGATCCCATTCTTAAATCTTCAAAATCTGAATAAGTTACACTGCTTACAAACGCCCAGTTTTCTAGCCCGATATTAACATCGGCGTGTACCGTTTTTTCGTTATTGGCAGAAGCGTACCGGGAATAGGCATTTCCTGAAACCGAAGCTTTATCACCAAAAGAAAATTTTGGCTTCAAAGTATAAAAATTCATCACTCCACCAATAGCATCACTGCCATAAACCACCGAACCCGGCCCTAGTATCACTTCGGTATTTTCTACCGCTAGCGGATCTATAGAAATTATATTTTGAAGATTTCCACTCCTAAAAATTGCGGTATTCATTCTTACGCCATCTACGGTAATTAAAAGTCTGTTTGTAGAAAACCCACGAATTATTGGACTTCCGCCACCCAACTGACTTTTTTGAACATACACCTGACCACTGCTTTCTAACAGATCTGCAGAAGTTTGCGGACTGGCCATAATGATATCATTAGCTGAAAAACTTACTATTTTCTGTGGAATTTCATCTTTATTCATTTCAAATTTCGCTACCGAAAGTACTACCTGTTCCAGTTCGTTATCATTAGCATTTAAATAAACCTTGTTGTTATTTTGAATGATCTGAGATTTCCTTAAGCTTCTATTGGTGTAATTAACATGCGTAAAATGAATAATTTCATCCCGGTCAAATACTGATATATCGGCTTCACCATCAAGATTAGTAAGCGCACTTTTTGACTTTGCCGAATTGTATAATGCAACACTGGCAAGAGGTTCGTGATTTCCTTCATCCAGAACTTGTATCTGTTGAGCATAGATACTATTAGCCATAAAAAAAAGGAGTATTACTCCTGTTATCAAACTTCGCATTTAGCTGAAAATTTCGTTGAGCACGGCAAGCGATTTTGGCTTTTTAAATCCTTCAATATGCAGCTCGAAATATAAAAGCAACATATTTAAGAAATTTGACCGACTTTGTTGATTCAATTTCACTTCATTCAAGGTATCAAAATTTATGCCTAAGAACTGCCTTAAAATCTCCACATTTCGGCCATCAATACAGTAATTATTAACGCTATTCATTTCAAAAATGCCATCTAAAAGATTAAAGTAGGTGAGTTCCTTTGAAGCTGTGTCAGGATAAAATCCGAGATAACGGCTTAAATTCAATAGAAATAAAAGGTGAAAATTGGCGATTTTATCGTGCAAATCCAGCCACATCAATGAGCTTTCAAGATAATTAAAAAGCTGCGGATTGGTTTCCTCCTCACGAATGGCATTTTTTAAAACTTCGGCTAAAAACATAAGCATCGTGCCTTTTACCATATTGGTATGCAAACTGGTGTAAGTATGTAAAACCTTGGCATCTTTCAGGTACTCCATTTTTCCCTGGTTGCGATGATTAGCCACGATTTCCAACTGGGTAAGCAATTGAAACTGGGAAGCTTTGAATTTTCCTTTCTTCGATTTAAGTACTCCTTTAAGCATATAGGTTTTTAAGCCATCGCTATAGGTATAGGCTTTCACGATCAAATCGGCCTCGCCGTATTTTAAAGCACTAATTACAATTGCCGGAGTGGTAACAAGCATTTTTTAGGATAATTATTTCATCCGAAGATAATTAAAAAAGGCCGCTAAAAAGCGACCTTAATTTTGTCTATATAAGGTATAATTTATACTACTCCCTGGGCAAGCATTGCATCGGCAACTTTTACGAAACCGGCAATATTTGCTCCTT
>JAGXIG010000084.1 GCA_024635815.1 Salegentibacter sp. | reverse complement strand
GTTTAAGAATGCCGCTACTCAAGTTGTACAACACGAACAATTTTTGCCGATTGAACAATTTGATACCGAAGAAGAAAAACAACTGGATTACATTTTCGAACCATCAACGATCGAGATTGTAAAGGAACTTATTCCTAAGTCTTTAAAAATGCAATTGTTTAAAGCTCTTCGAGATTCTTTTGCTTCAGAGCACGGCGCTCGTATGACGGCGATGCACAAAGCAACCGATAACGCCAAGGAGCTTAGGGACGATCTTAAATTGTCTCACAACAAAGCAAGACAGGCTTCTATTACCAACGAGATCCTCGAGATTGTTGGTGGTGCCGAAGCATTAAATGGCTAAAAGCATTCAATAATATTCCGGAAGTAATTCCGTTCTAAAAACCCGTAAGTTAACTACGGGTTTTTTATTTGGTATGCGTTTTGTTTTTGTACTTTTAAACAACAAATTTTCTATTATGAGGAAACTACTTTTTTTGTTCAGCAGTATATTCGCTTTAAGCTTTGTTACCGGCTGTGGCAGCAATAAAGAACTAGGAACGAGCTCCCGCGCAGTTCCAGGATGTTTATTATACGCAGGGTGAAAATGGGTTAGATCTCCACATTCCTGTGGCGGTTATTCAGGATAACCGGGTGAATCTGGAAAGTGTTTATTTTAGAGGAATGAAATCGCCCCTGGTTCAGGATAGCGAACAAACCAATCTTTTTAAGGCTAATTTCAGCACCAATGGAATGGGTATAATGAGTTCTGACCCTGCAGAAGAAAACAAAAACAGGGTTCCACAGAAACCTGAGGATGTTCCGTTTGATATCGAAGACAATGAAGCTATCCTGGTGTTTTCGCAAAACAACAAAACCAAATATTATAAGCTAACAGGAATAGAAGAGAAAAACTAAAAAATTTAATTTCCCCTTCTGTTGAGTACCTTTAAGAAACTCTTTCAGCAAACATTTGTCTATGGCCTCGCCACGGTGTTGCCGCGTATGCTGAATGTTTTATTAATACCACTTTATACCCACGTTTTACCGAAAGAAGAATACGGCGAAGTTTCAATAATTTTCGCCTATTTTGTGTTTTTTAATGTCATCCTGGCTTACGGGATGGAAACCGCCTTTTTCAGGTTTTACAATAAAATGAAAAACAGCAAGGAGGTTTTAAGCACTTCCGGATGGTCTATTGTTGCTACTTCTTTAGTATTTTTTGCTGCCGCATTCTTAGTGCAGGATTTTATTGCTGAAATGGCGAATATTCCGGTTAAATACATTCAGCTCGTCATTTGGATTCTATTTCTGGATGCTTTGGTGATTATCCCATTCACCTGGTTGCGGGCAGCCGAAAAACCTATGCGTTTTGCTATAATTAAAATTATAAATGTTTGCATAAATCTTGGATTAAACATCTTCTTTTTACTATTCTTAGGAGATCTGGCCGAAGAAAATTCAGTTTTTCACAGTATTTATGTACAAGATTTTGAGATCAGTTATATCTTTATTTCCAACCTGGTGGCCAGCGGTGTCACGCTGTTAATTATGCTGCCTTTCTATTTTAAAATAGATTTCAGCTTTAATAGCAAGCTTTGGAAATCCATGATGTCTTATGCGTTACCGGTCTTAATCGCCGGACTTGCTTTTTCGATAAACGAAGTTTTCGACAGGATAATGCTAGATTATCTGCTTCCGCAAGATATAGCTCGAGAGGAAATTGGTGCCTACGCTGCCTGTTATAAATTGGCTTTGTTTATGACGCTTTTTGCAACGGCCTTTAGATTAGGGATAGAACCCTTTTTCTTTAGCCACGCTAAAGCTAAAAACGCCCAGGAAACCTATGCTATAATCACCAAATATTTTGTGGTTTTTGGAAGTTTTATTCTTATTGCCGTAATCGTTTTTATAGATATTTTAAAAGAACTATTAATCCAAAATAGCTCCTATTGGGAGGCGATGCATATTGTGCCGCTCATCTTACTCGCAAACCTGTTCCTTGGAATTTATCATAATCTTTCGGTTTGGTATAAGATTACAGACCGTACCCGATTTGGTGGATATATTTCAGTAGTTGGTGCTTTATTTACCCTCGCGCTCAACATTCTGCTAATTCCAATTATTAGTTATACTGGTTCTGCAATTGCAACTTTAGTCGCATACGGGGTGATGATGCTGCTTTCTTATTTCTATGGAAGAAAATATTATCCCATTCCGTATAACCTTAAAAAAATAGGCGGCTATTTAGTGCTGTCCGTCTTATTTTCGGTATTTTCATTTTATGTTTTCCGCGGAAATTATTTCGTTGGAATTATCTTATTAATCATCTTTCTTGGAACCGTATATGTCTCTGAAAGAAAACAACTTATCAAAATTTTACAATCTTAACTATGCAAGTAAAGATCATCAATAAATCGGCGCACAAAGTGCCACATTACGAAAGTGAAGCTTCAGCAGGAATGGATCTTCGCGCCAATATTTCTGAAGCGATTACGTTAAAACCATTAGAGCGTACCATTGTAAAAACTGGACTTTTTATTGAGCTTCCGGTAGGTTACGAAGCTCAAGTAAGACCAAGAAGTGGTCTTGCTGCCAAAAAAGGAATTACTGTGCTTAATTCGCCCGGAACCATTGATGCCGATTACCGTGGGGAAATTGGAGTGATTTTAGTGAATTTGTCTAACGACGAGTTTACCATAGAAAATGGCGAGCGTGTGGCTCAAATGGTTATTTCTAAACACGAACATATTTCCTGGAAGGAAGTTGAAATACTGGGGGAAACTACTCGTGGTGCCGGTGGCTTTGGAAGTACAGGAAGTAAATAAAGAGAGGTTGTTCTGAGCTTGCAAAAGGAAGCCTTAATGATTTATAACCTTCGGGTTATTTGTGCAAAATTAATTTTAAACAATGATTTCCGTTGTAGTTTATGCTGAGAATAATCGAAGTGCGGAAATGACAAATATTAAATAAATGAAGATTATAGTGCCTATGGCGGGTCGTGGTTCACGACTTCGTCCTCATACCTTAACCATTCCAAAACCTTTAATTCCCGTAGCGGGAAAACCAATCGTACACCGCTTGGTAGAAGATATTGCAAAAGTACTTGACCAACCTATAAATGAGATTGCCTTTATTTTGGGCGATCCGGCGTTTTTTGGAGAAGATGTGGTTGCAAGTTTAAAAGACCTGGCAACAAGCTTAAATGCAAAAGCTTCTATCTACAGGCAAGATCAACCTTTGGGAACCGGTCACGCTATTATGAGCGCTAAAGAATCCCTATCCGGTCCTGCAGTAGTTGCTTATGCCGACACCTTGATAAAAGCCGATTTTAAACTGGATAAAGATGCCGATGGGGTTATCTGGACTAAAAAAGTGGAAAATCCAGAAGCTTTTGGTGTGGTAAATCTTAATGAAAAAGACGAAATTATAGAACTGGTTGAGAAGCCTAAAGAATTTGTAAGCGACCAGGCCGTTATTGGAATCTACTATTTCAAAGATATCGCGGTCTTAAAAGGGAAACTGGAAGAAGTTCTGAATGAAAACCTAATGCACGGTGGCGAATACCAGATTAATGACGGTATCAAAAAAATGATGGCAGAAGATAGAGTTTTCAAAACCGGGACTGTAGACGAATGGATGGATTGCGGAAACAAAGATGTAACCGTAGAAACCAACGGCAGAATGCTTAATTTCCTTCACCAGGATGGTGAAAAATTGATTTCAGATTCTGTAAAAATCACTAATTCTGAAATTACCGAACCTTGTTATATTGGCGAAAATGTAGAATTAGTAAACGCGAAAATTGGCCCTAATGTTTCAGTTGGAGACGGAACTAAAATTACTAATTCTGAAATTAAAAATAGCTTAATCCAAACCTTTGCTGAAATAAAAAATGCAAAACTGGATAACGCGATGATCGGGAATTTCGCGAAATTTAATGGCGAATTTACCCAGATTAGTATCGGTGATTATTCAACTTTAGAATAACTTGCGTAAGGCTGGTTGAAGTCTCAGTTTTTTCAATCAGCCCTATTTCACATGTCCTGAAAAATTATTTATGAAAAAGAACTTCTTCATTATTGCTATGCTTTCAGGAGCTTTATTCAATTTTCAGGGCAGTTTTGCCCAGGAAGAGGAAGTTATGCTGGAAGAAGTAAATCAGGACGATCTAGGCAATGTAACCGATGAATTTCAGGAGCAATTCTTTGAAGCCCTGAAACAAAAAGGCATTGAAAACTATGAAAAAGCCTTAATAGCTCTAGAGGAATGCCAGAAGCTGGAACCTGAAAATCCGGTGGTGTATTTTGAAAAGGCGAGAAATTATAATGAATTAAAGGAGTATGATGAGGCGATAACCAATCTGGAAAAAGCAAACCAATTAGCTCCAAAAAGGGAAGACGTTTTAAACGAACTTTATAAAAGCTACACCCGTGCCCAGCAATATGATGCAGCCATTACAACCTTACTGAAATTACAGGACTTTGACGGAGATTATAAAGAAAAGCTTGCCAATATTTATCTGCTCGATCAACAATACGAGGAGGCCCTTCAAACTATAGAGGAACTGGATAAACAAGAGGGTCCCAGCACTTACCGAAACAAATTACGCAGACAAATTTTTGCTCGTACCGGGGATACGGCTGCGCAAATAGAAAACCTTAAAGAAAGTATAAGCAGTAATCCCGAAAATGAACAAAATTACCTGAACCTGATTTACATCTACAGTGATCAGGGCGAAAATGAAGAGGCCTACAATACCGCGCAGGAATTATTAGCTGCAAACCCCGGTTCTACCCTGGTACATTTGGCGCTTTATAAATTCCACCTGGATCGGGAGGAACCTGATGATGCTGTAAATTCAATGAAAATTGTTTTTGAAAGCGAAGAAATAGATCCAGAATCTAAGTTTAAGGTATTAAACGATTTCTTGCTTTTTGTAGATAATAATCCTGAATATGAAGGCGATCTAATGCAGGTAAGTAAAATGCTTAGTGAACGTGAGAATGCGCCAAAACTATATGGTCAATTAGGTCAATATTATTTGAATCGTGGTCGAATTGAAGAGGCACTTAATTTTTTTGAAGCCGGTTTAGCAGCAAGCACAGAAGATTTTCAGCTAGTGAAAAATACTATTTTACTACAAATAGAGTTAGAAAAGTATAAAGAGGCCCGGGATTTGACTAAAGAAATGTTGGAGGTGTTTCCCGCACAGCCTGTTTTATTTTTATTACAGGGTATTGCATTAAACCAATTGAAAGAATATCGTGAAGCTATAGAAATACTTACATTTGGCCTGGATTACCTAATTGATAATCCAAGGATGGAAGTTGACTTTTACACTCAATTAAGCAGGGCGCATGGAGAACTGGGAGAAGAAAAAAAATCGGCTGAATTTTCACGTAAAGCCGAAGCATTAATTAAAGAAATTGAATAGATGTATAGAAAGATTTTAGGATTAATATTATTGAGCCTTTTTGTTGTTTCCTGCGGAAGCCGGAAGGGAATAAAAGGAATTGCTACTAAAAATGCTGAAGCCGCAAATATTATAGAAAGCCATTATGATACTGAAACCAATTTTAAAACCCTTAGTGGGAGATTAAGAACGGTTTACCAAAGCGAAGAACGCACCCAATCGGTGAATTTAAGCTTTAGAATGGAAAAAGATAAAGCGATTTGGATGAGTGCCTCAGTTTTGGGATTTCCGGTGGCAAAAGCTTATATCACACCTTCCCGGGTGAGTTATTATGAAAAAGTAAGTCAAACCTACTTTGATGGTGATTTCAGGTTGTTAAGTGATTTGTTGGGCACGCCATTAGACTTTCAAAAGCTTCAGAATTTATTAATAGGCCAGGCTATTTATGACCTTAGGGATGAAGAATTTGAATTTTCTCAAACCGCCAAAGGCTTTCAATTTATGCCTTCCGTAGAAGGTTTAATCAAGAAAATGTTCTTGATAAATCCTGGGAATTTCAAGGCATCAGCCCAGCAACTTGCTCAAACCCGCGAGAACAAAAGTGTAACAGTAACTTATTCAGATTACCAGGAAGTAGAAGGAAAGATTTTTCCTGAAGGGATAAATATTATTGCCAATGAGGCCGGGAGTAGTACAAGAATAGAACTCACCTATCGTTCACTGGAATTCGACCGCGGAGAATTGAGTTTTCCTTTTGATATTCCGTCAGGTTATGAAGAAATTAGTTTATAATGAAGCTTAAGAAATTTTCTGGGATTTTATTTTGCATCGTTTTTTTACTGCTTTCTGCGGGAAATTTGTCAGCTCAAACAACTCGTGAAACCCTGGAGAAAAAACGGCTTGAACTTAGAAACGAAATAACTCGTATTAATGAGTTAAGAAGTAGTAACAAGCAAAAAGAACGTTCGGTTTTAAGTCAGGTTGAAGACTTAGATCAGCAAATTAGAAGTACAGAGAATTTAATAAAAGTAACTAACCAGCAGGCAAATCTTTTAACCAATCAAATTAGCGCTAATACCAATAAAATCTCAAGACTTAGGGATGAATTGGAACAGCTTAAGGAAGATTATGCAAAGATGATAGAGAAATCTTACAAAAGTAAATCTACCCAAAGTAGAATAATGTTTCTGTTATCTTCTGAAAACTTTTTGCAGGCCTATAAACGCTTGCAATATATGAAGCAGTACACAAATTACAGGAAGCAGCAGGGAGACGAAATTATGGCACGTGCGGAAGAATTACAGCAACTTAATGCCGATTTAGCCGATCAAAAAGAAACCAAGGATGCACTTATTGTCGAAAACAGGCAAACTCGCGCTCAATTGGAGAAAAACAAAGCGGCACAGCAGGATTTAATGCAGAATATTAGAAGTAAGGAAGGGGAATTTGCTGCGCAGATCAGGCAAAAACAACAGGAGATCAATAAAATAGATGCACAAATTGAAAAAATGATTCGTGAGTCTATTGCAAAATCCAATGAAGAAAGCGGTTCTGCTGAAAGGGATGTTTACGAATTAACCCCTGCCGCAAAAGCCCTTGCGGCCGATTTTGTAAAAAACAAAGGCCGATTGCCCTGGCCCGTAAGATCTGGAGTTGTTACTTCCCGTTTTGGAACACAGCCACACCCCATTGTAAAAACTATTTCCATTAATAATAACGGGGTAAATATTGATACCGATACCGGTGGAAAAGCCCGTGCTGTTTTTAATGGAACAGTAAGTGAAGTTCAGGTGCTAAAAGGAGCTAATAAAGCTGTAATGGTAAGGCACGGAGACTACATCACCATTTATGATAACCTTGAAAAAGTTTTTGTAAAGAGGGGCGATGTGGTAAATACCGGGCAGGAGCTTGGGGCAGTAGCCACCAGCCGAACTTCAGGAAAAACCACCCTGCATTTCCTGATTTATAAAAATATGCAAAAGATGGATCCGGCAGATTGGATCCTGGAAATGTAATTTTTAAGATTTTTAATTTCGGTCAGATTAGATAGAACTGTACTCCTGGTGTTTTAACATCCATGTTAGTCACAACCAAAAAACAAACAAGATGAATGTAAATTATCCTGAAATACTTGAAGAAATCGAATTCTACAACATAGATGGCAGAACAGAAAGTGCATCTTTCTTAATGTGGTATTTAGAAAAGTACTTTCGTCTTGACCAGCAGCTAGCTATTGATTCTGTTTGTGACAACAAAGGAGACAAAGGAGTAGATGGAATTTACCTTAATGAGGGGTTGGGAACCATTGATATTTTTCAAACTAAAATTGCTCAAAGTGAAAAAAAGACAATTGGCGATACTACTCTCAAAGAATTCATAGGAACATTAGACCAGTTTACTACAAAAGAAAAACTTGAAAATCTGGTGAAAACGGCAGGTAGAGCACAAGTGGCTTCACTTGTACAAAGACTTGATCTGTTGGAAAAAATTGACGCATATAATATTCGAGGGATTTTTGTCGCAAATGTCGATTTATCAAGTGATGGAGAAGCATTTCTAAATAAAATAGATAACGTAGAATTTTTTGGAAAAACTATACTTCAAGAACAATATATAAGCGATAAAAAGGAAATCAACTTGCTTGCAGAAGCAAAATTTGATGTATCAGAAAATGAAACAACTAAATATTATGCTGATGCTGATACCATAACCTATATAGCACCAATAAAAGCCAAAGAACTAGTGACTTTAGATGGTATAAATGACCAATCAATTTTCGACTATAATGTCCGGGGAGCACTAGGAAACACCAAGATCAATAAAGGAATTGTCAGGAGTATTAAAGACCCTTCATTGCACAAGCAGTTTCCATTATTCCATAATGGTATCACCATTGTTGCGGAAGATGTTGAGAAGGACGATGAATCGCTAACAATTAAAAAGTTTTATGTTGTAAATGGATGCCAAAGTCTTACTTCCCTATACCGCAATCAATCTTACCTTTCAGATGACTTAAAGATTCTTACTAAAGTCATAAAGGTTCCAATAAATTCAGCCTTATCTTCAAAAATTACAGAATACTCAAATAGTCAGAATGGCGTAAAGCCGAGAGATTTTAAATCTTACAATCAGATACAAATCAGATTACAAAATGAAATAGCCGAAAAGTTTGGTGATGAGTACTATTATGAAATAAAGCGAGGGGACAAAACACCAGATGGATTAAAAGTTATTTCAAATGAGTTTATGGGAGTATTTCTTATGTCTTTCGATTTAGAAGAACCTTGGAATACTCACAGAAAATATCAGGTTTTCGAAGATGCTTATAATAAATTATTTGCAAGACCAGAAGTTACGGCTTACCGTATTATTTTCATTCAGCTGTTAGATGAGGTGCTTGCAGATAAAATGAATGATATTGAAAATCAACTAATAGCAAGATATGCATTAACAAAATATGCTCTTATGTATATTACGAAGGGGATTTTGACAAACGATGAAATTGGAAGTACATTAATACAAGATCCAAACCTTTTCGTCAAAGATGCACAAAGCAGGGATTATTTAAAGCAGGCATTATCTGTAATTATTGACGATATAATAATTGATTTAAATGCAGAAGTTGGTGATTTTGATGAGGACTTTGATTACAAATCAAGTTTAAGAGATGACGAATGGGTAAAGAAACTTAATAGAAATATTGTGTCGAATTACTTAAAACAGATTAAAAGAAATCGAATTCCGAGCTTTAAAGAAGAATGGGAAAATGCATTTGCTACCAATGGCTAAAAAATCATAGCCCCCTACGGCATGGCAACGCTTTTTAGCAGGAACGGTATATTTAATAATTCCCTTAAGAGCAGGGTTTATTCCACAAAATTCAAACGCTTAATTTTCAAACAAAGCTTTAAGCTCTGTAGCTTCGTTCGGTTTCATTTTACCAGCAAGTACAAGGCTAAGTTGTTTTCTTCTTAAGGCGGCTTCGTAGCGTTCCTTCTCTAACTCTGTTTCGGGTTCTAAAGGTGGTACGGTAACAGGAGCACCGGTTTCATCTACGGCTACAAAAGTATAAATAGCTTCATTTGCCTTTGTTCGGTTTCCGCTTTCCCGGTCTTCTACCCAAACATCGATAAAAATTTCCATGGAAGATTTAAAAGCACGAGAAACTGCAGCTTCAACAGTAACTACACTTCCTAAGGGAACAGCTTTATTAAAAGCTACGTGATTAACTGAAGCAGTAACCACAATCCTACGACTATGTCTTCTGGCTGCAATACTGGCAGCACGATCCATTCGCGCAAGTAATTCTCCCCCAAATAAATTATTGAGTGGGTTGGTTTCACTGGGTAAAACCAAATCGGTTAAAGTAGTTCTGGATTCTTTTGGATGTTTTGCCTGCATTTTGCCAATTTTGGGCAAAAATAGAAAGCTTTGCGCAATTTAAGGCCTAAAGAACTATTAAAGTTCCTGTACCAATAACCACGCGGCTTCGTTTGAATATTTTACTTCGCGCAACATATTTAGGGCATCGCGCCTTTTTTCGTGACTGGCATAAACAACCTGATGTAAACCATATCTGTTCTCGCCAAGAAGATGCGCTTTAAAGCCTTCTTTTCTAAGTTCAGCAACCTTTGTTTTCGCGTTTTCTTCAACACGAAATGCACCGGCAACAATATGGTAATTTCCGGTTTGTTTAGCTACATTAAAAGTGACGGCCGGTAAAGGATTGTCAATAATAAAAGTTGCCTGTTGAATTTGAGCCTGAAGTTGTTCCTGTGCCTCTTGTTGTTCGGCAATATTATGTTTGGAAACCTGGCTGCTATAAATATTTAATCCTGCAAAGCCAGAAATTCCTAATGCGATAAGTCCTATAGCTGCATACTTAAGGTAAGTAGGCGATTTTCTTCTTTCCGGAGTGAAAAGTATAGGAGCTTTTTCTTCAAGCTCTTCCACTTGTTTCTTGTAAGTCTCGCGGCTAATTCCTGAAGTTTTAAAACTATCCAGTCCAAAAGAATCGGTTAGGTAATTTACGTGTCCAAATGGCTCAAACTGAAGTTTTTCTTCCGCATAAAATAAACGCCCAATGTTTTCCAGCTCAACCTTACCATCTTCCTTAAAAGATAATTCCAGCTTTTCCACAAATTCGGCAATCATATTTACGGCAGTAGTATAAGACACTTTTTGCGCGGCAGCGATGTAGTTTGCCAAAAGTCCATCGTTCTTTTTAAGCTGCGAATTAAAGGAAACAAGCTTTTTTGGCGGATGAAAAGTTTGAGTTTCTTTTTCTATATAAGCTGGTTCTTTTTGGGAAAGAAATGCCCCAAAGCCGGGTAATATTACGCATTCGTAACGATAAAGTAAATCCTGGATATAGTTAGTTATCTTCATTGCCGCAAAAATAAGGGGTTATTTTAATCTATCTAAAGTTACCCAAAGAAAATTTATTAACAAACCTTTTTTCTGTAATTTTAATGAAAATTCAAGTATGTCTTCTGAAGAGTTACAATATGTTTTAGCACTGCAGCACATTCCAAACCTGGGAGATATACTTGCTAAAAAATTAATCAGACATTTTGGATCAGCAAAAAATGTATTGCAACAAAAAAAGCAAAATTTACTGAAAATTGGCGGCATTGGCGCGCACCGGTTACGTGATTTTTTTGATTCCTCTCATTTAAAAGCTGCTGAAGAAGAATTGAAATTTATTGAGAAGAATAATATCGAAATTCTTTATTTCGAAGATGATAATTATCCCGAAAAACTAAAGCATTGTATTGACGGTCCAATTTTATTATTTCAAAGAGGAAATATCAATCTTAAAAATCAAAAAATTATAAGTGTTGTGGGCACCCGCAAGATCACCCAAAACGGCCTTGCATTTTGCGAGCAGTTTATTGAAGAATTGAGTCCGTTGAATCCCGTTATAGTTTCGGGTTTTGCCTACGGAGTGGATATTACCGCTCAAAAAGCTGCGGTTGCTAATAATATACAAACCATTGGTTGTCTTGCTCACGGGTTCGATCAAATTTATCCAAAAGTGCATCAGAAATATGTAGCTTCAGTTGAAGAAAATGGAGGGTTTTATACCGATTTCTGGAGCAAGGATCCTTTTGACCGGAATAATTTTTTAAAGCGAAACCGAATTATCGCTGGCTTAAGCGAAGCTACGGTAGTAATAGAAAGTGCCGAAAAAGGGGGCTCGCTCGTCACTGCCGATATCGCCAATTCCTATAATCGGGAAGTTTTTGCGGTGCCGGGAAGACCTTCAGATAAATTGAGCAAAGGCTGTAATAATTTAATAAAATTTCAAAAAGCACATTTGTTGAATTCTGCCGCAGATTTGGTTTATATGTTAAACTGGCAAATTGAAGAAAAAACCAAACCAGTACAAAAACAATTTTTTGTAGATCTTGATGAAGAAGAAAATAATATATTCCACTTTTTAAAAGGAGAGGGGAAAGCCCAGTTAGACAGCATTGCGCTAAACTGTAACTTTCCCTCCTATAAAACTGCGGGTATTTTAATTAATATGGAATTAAAAGGCGTGGTGCGCCCTTTACCCGGTAAATTATTTGAACTCATTTAGTAACCTACCTTTTTTCTTACCCTATTGATTACCTCATTTGCCACATTTCTGGCTTTTTCGGCGCCAACTTCCAGGGCTTTGTCTAATTCTGCCAGGTTATTCATATAATAATCATACTTTTTTCGAGGAGTTTCAAACTGCTCCAAAAGTACTTCGTATAAAGCCTGTTTTGCGTGCCCATACCCAAAGCCACCGGCTTCGTAGTTCTTGCGCATTTCTTTAATTTGTGGTTCGGTAGCAACTAATTTATAAAGTGCAAATACGTTACAAGTATCTGTGTTTTTGGGTTCTTCCAATGGCGTGCTATCGGTTTCAATAGCCATAACTTGTTTCCGAAGTTTTTTATCGGATACAAATAAGTTTATGGTGTTTCCTTTAGATTTGCTCATTTTGGCACCATCGGTTCCCGGAACATACATGGTGTTTTCCTGAACTTTAGCTTCAGGAATTACAAAAGCTTCACCCATTTTTGAATGAAAACGGGAAGCCACATCGCGGGTAATTTCCAAATGCTGAAGCTGGTCTTTTCCCACTGGTACGATTTCGGCATCATAAAGTAAAATATCTGCCGCCATCAACATAGGGTAGGTGAAAAGGCCTGCGTTTACATCTTCTAATCGATCTGATTTATCTTTAAAAGAATGTGCCAGGGTTAAACGCTGATAAGGGAAAAAACAGCTTAAATACCAGGAAAGTTCTGCCGTTTGCGGAATATCGCTTTGGCGGTAAAAAACCGTCTTTTCAATATCAATCCCACAGGCTAGCCAGGTTGCGGCCACAGAATAGGTATTGTTTCTTAAGGTTTCGGCATCTTTTATTTGAGTTAGCGAATGCATATCGGCAATAAAAATAAAAGAATCGTTATCGGGTTTGTTGGCCATTTCTATAGCCGGTAAAATCGCTCCCAATAAATTTCCCAGGTGGGGAGTCCCTGTGCTTTGTACTCCTGTAAGAATTCTGGACATCTGCTTTTTCGGTTTTTGTGCAAAGGTACTTTTTTTGCGGAATTCCCTCGGTTCAATTTAGTACTTTTGATTTCTATGGGCATCCTGCAGGCATTACTCACTATTTTATGGCGAATCTGGTTTTATATTTTACTTATAATTCCAATTTTAATAATGTTTCCGGTGCTTGTCGTGTTTTCTTCTGCTGAAAGGCTTTATCCAAAATATTATGTTTGCGCCCGAATTTGGGCAAAATGCATTTTATACGGAATGGGTTTTTATCCTGAAATTAAAAGAAATCAGCAACTTGACCCAAAGCAGAATTATATGTTGGTGGCCAACCACTCTTCTATGATAGACATTATGATGATGCTTGTTATCATTAAGCAGCCTTTCATTTTTGTGGGGAAACGTGAACTGGCTAAAATCCCGGTTTTTGGCTTTTTCTATCGAAAAACGAATATAACCGTAGACAGAAATAGCAACAAAAGTAAGCAGGATGTGGTTGTTGAAGCTCGACGAAGATTAGATATGGGTGAAAGTATTTGCATTTTTCCTGAAGGCGGAGTTCCGGAAGATAGATCACTCGTCTTAGATACTTTTAAAGACGGCGCTTTTAGATTGGCTATTGCTCACCATATTCCTATTGTGCCAATTACTTTTTACGATAATAAAAGGCGGTTTTCCTATAAATTCATTTCCGGTGGTCCGGGGAAACTTCGGGTTAAAATTCACGAATTTATTAGTACTGAAGGAATGCAACCGGGTGATAGGAGGGATTTAAGAAACCAAACCCGGCAGGTGATTTATGAAGAGCTTTCTAAAGATTTGGAGAAAAAAAATCCTTCAAAATAATCTTCTGAAGGATTTAACTCTTCATAGGTATTAAAATCTAAAGCTTATCCCTGAATATATTCCAAAGTAAAACGGGCGTACACCGGGAGCATCATCAAAAGTATCCAGCTGATATTTGAAAATAGGCTCTAAATTCAACATAAAACTATCGGTAACTTTATAATCCAGTCCCACGCCAATATTAGTGCTAAAACTCACTTTATTGATATTATTTGCCTTGCCAATTCTCGTATTTTGATTGTTGGTATTTACCTGAATACTGTTTTTGTCTAATAATAAACTACTTCCGCCGGCAATTAGATTAAGTCCTATTTTGCTATCTATAAGGCTGTATTCTATTTCCAGGGGAACTTCAATAAATCCAAATTGCTGATTGATCTCGCCCGGTAATGCCATATTGTTGACAGAAGAAAACGATGAAATATTACTTCTATCGGTATTGCCGGGAAGCCCGCTTGGCGCCGCATTTTCCAATTGAACATTATTTCCGGTAGGTTCGTAATTTATGGAACTTATGGAACTCGGATTAATGGAGGCAGTAAATACAATATCCTCCACATTATAGCTCATCGCCACCTTAGAAATTCCGCTTCTAATCTTTATTTTATCTGAAATAGCATAAGCTAAATTCATTCCATAAGCCATACTAACTTGAGAGCTGGTACTATTGCCTGCAAATTGCGGGTCTATAGCACTTCCTTTTCCAATATTATCATAAAAAACAGGAGCGGCAAAAGTGCTTAGACGAAGTTTCTTTTTTGAAGATTCGGCTATAAGGTCTTCCTCTTTTTCCAGGTTTTTTTCTTCTTCAATTTGTGCTAATTGTTCAGCTACCTCCAGGCTATCTTTATTTGAAAGTTGTTTTTCTTTTTCAAGACTCTCACTGTTATTTTCTGCAATAGCTTCAGGATTCTGTTCGTTTTTTGAATTTGGATTGATGAAATCCTGATTTTTAGTTTTTCCTTCTTCGGAGTGTTGATGATCTTCTTCCGCTAAAGCCGAATTTTGGTCGTCTAACTTATCGGCTAATGTGTTAGCTGTGTTTTCTTTTTCAGTTGAAGTAATAGAAGTTTTTTCGCCATTAGAATTCGAATTTTCTAAAGCTAAAGCCGAATTGTTATTAGCTGATGAGTTTTTGGCGCCTTTAGAAGTTGAAAGAGCAGCTTCATTAGCATTTTTTAATATTTCTGAAGCATTTATAAAATGTTCGTTTTTATTGATTTCGGGTAAATTAATTTGGGGTTTCGCGGTTTCTTCTACTTCAAAAACCAATTGAGTTTCGGTGAAATTATTTTGGCTGAAAAAATAACCGCCCAGCACTAAAGCTAAAACAGCGGCAACACCACCAAGTTTCATCCATAAAGGAATTATAAAAGGTTTTTTTCGATCTTTCTCCTGCAATTTTTCTGCAATATTATTCCATAACTCAGGGCTTGGTTCGGGAGCAAAGTCCCTGAACTTTTCCTGGTATAGCCGGTCTATGCTCTTTCTTTCTTTCATAACGATTGCACCTTATTATCGTTGAGGTAATTTTCTATTTTGCCTTTTAAAATATGTCTGGCTCGCGCCAAATTAGACTTTGAACTTCCCACACTTATATTCAGCATTTCTGCGATTTCTTTATGTGAAAATCCATCCAGGGCATAGAGGTTAAAAATTTGGCGGTAACGATCCGGTAACTCCTGAATGCTTTTTAATAGAAAATCGGAAGTAATTTCTTCATCATCAATTTCTATCTCTGGGTCTTCTAAAAGATTCTCGTTGATGATCTCAAAATATTTTTCCTTTCGGTGCTTTTGTAGGGTTGTATTTATTACAATACGTTTCATCCAGCCCTCAAAAGAACCTTTGTCTTCATATTGAT
>JAGXIG010000012.1 GCA_024635815.1 Salegentibacter sp. | reverse complement strand
AAGTTTTCCTGTTCTTTTGGAATAGGATTTCCAAGTACATCCAGTTTTTCTTCGGTAAGATATTTATTTAGTGAATCCTGTAAAAGTTTATTTACCTCATCTACCAATACAGCCTGGCCGTATTGCTTTTTCACCATTCCCATAGGCACGTGTCCTTTTCTAAAGCCGGGAATATTGGCGTTTTTACGGTAATCTTTTAGAATTTTATCAACTTTACCGGCATAGTCGTCTTTGGCGATATCTACTTTTACCACCGCATTCAATTCATCAATATTCTCTCTGGTAATATTCATCTTGACTTGTTATAAAAATTGGAGTGCAAAATTACACTTTTTTCCCAAGCCAACAAAGTTTCAAATTATTGAATTTCAGCTTGCTTCCTAATCTTTTCCCAATAAAGAAAACAAGAGGGATTGAAACAGGGATAAAAGTAAACTAAAAAGCAAGGCGATAAAAAAGCCGTCAACCCCAAATCCTGAAACAAAAGCATCGGCGAGCAAAATAATTACGGCGTTTATCACCAATAAAAATAAGCCAAGAGTAAGAATCGTAACCGGCAGGGTAAAAATCACTAAAATAGGCTTTACCAGTAAGTTTAAAATGGCCAGCACGACTGCTACGATTATTGCAGTTAAATAGCCATCTACCTCAACTCCCGGCAGAAATTTAGCAAGGATAACAACAGCTAACGCGGTAAGTAATATTCTTAATATGAAATTCATAATATTTAGATTAGTTAGTTTCTGAAAAATACAAAAAACGCCGGAAAAAATCCGGCGTTCTAATTTGCAATAAAAAATATGCGGTCTTATTGAACGTCGTTGCTTAAAGTAACCGTATTATAAGTTCCCACATTCACTTTAGGCACGTCTGCATTATATGTTGAATTGATAACATCAATAATTTCGTTCGCCATAACGGCATTCCCACGTGGAGTTAAATGAATCCCGTCTAATGAAAAGGCTCCTCCTCTAATATATTCGGATGTAATAGTACCTCCATCAAAAGAAATTCCGCCATCTGCCAATTCATTTAGTAATGACTGAGAGTCTACATAACCTAACCCATTTGCCTCTGCAACTTGAGAAATTATTACATTATATGCATCTACTGTATTTTCAATAATGGTTTGCTCCTCTGGAATTAGCACAAATTCATCTTGTAAAGGATAAGTAATTCCGTTTATTGATAATCTTCCTGCGGCTGCCTGATCTAATCCTGCTTGCATAAGTTCTTGCATTCTTTCTGCATTCACCTCTCCTATTTGGCTTGAAGCAGTCAGTAAAATTCTGTCGGATTCTTTAGCTGGTCTCATTTGACCAAACTGCATTCCGTAAAGGGTAGCAGTTGCCTCATCTAGTCCTCCTTGCATTAACACCTGGGTTAATTCTGATGAGATATTCTGAAGACTCTCGTCGTGCACTAAAACCGCACTCTTATCAGTTTCAGAAAATTCAACATTCCTATCTTCTGCAGAAAGAAAAGCAAAAGCTTGGTTTAATGGAGCAAAAGTAGAATTAAGCAAATCTATTTGTGCCGCATACTCTTGCTGGGCAGGATCTTGAGGATTAAGTGGATTAAATGGTACTGTATTAAAGAAAGGCACAGAAGCAACATCTGGGATGTTTATTAAAACACCACCACTTGTTGAAGCTGACAAAGCCTCCACCATTTCCTGATAAATAGTATTAAATATAATTGGATTTGTAATATCATTTCTTTCATATTCTGCAGGATTCATTCCTGTCTGAGATTCTCCAGTTCCACCCGAAGTTGCATAACCAAGTACGTCGTTATTTCCTATCCATAAAGAGAAGAACGTTGGAGCTTGAGCAAGCGCATCTTCTAACACCGTAGCATCTGGTGAAGAAGCAAACCTAACAAAATAAGGGTTTGCAGTTCCCACTTCTACGCCTTGAACGTCTCCATAACCTGAAAATCCAAGGTGGTAAGATTTAGCATCTGGAACTCCCATATTGCCAAATGAGCCCTGAAGAACATTTCCTACCTCAGTAGAAGCTTGCATCCCGGTGTAAACCTGCGGCGATGGACTACCATCTTCCCCTACTGCCAAAACAAGTCGGTTACCGGTAATTTGGTTTCCGCCCAATAAAAGTCCGCCGGCATTATCATTCATAAAAGGGATTGCGAATTCTTCTATATCCTGCGTTTTTTCAAACTGCTGCACAAGTATATTTGGATAGGAGTTTTCCTGCCCGGTAATGTAAAGGGCATTATCTGCATATCCCGCAGTAAGTGAATTACCAAGGGCTACGTAGGTTGAAAAATCGGCTTCGCCGTTACTGTACGCCCCAGCTTCATCTACCGGATTATCAAATTCTGGCTCGCAGGAAACTATTCCCAGCGCCAATATTGCTATATATTTAAAATACTGTTTCATCTTTTAAATTTTATAATTTGTAGGTTACACCAAGCCCCGGAATAAAGGCCGAAGTTTTATAAGTCCCTTCAAAAGGAACTCCGTCATAATTCGGGAAATCTGAAGGATCTGGCGCGTAAGATTCGTTTACTTCTTCGTATCTGTTATAAAGGAAAGAAGCATCTATAGAGAATTTATCGTTAAGGTTTAAAGAAAGTCCGCCGGTAAATCCGTGGGCATCGTTTCTTGGAGTTTCAGGAGCAAAATAACCTGATTGTACCGGAGACTCATCAAAATAGTATCCCACTCTTAAGGTAACGGTTTCGTTTGCAATATACTGCAATCCAAATCTGTAAGTAGAAGAATTTTTATAATTTCTTGGATTTTGAGAATCGGGTATAGCTGGATTTTGAAAGTCTAAATCTAAAGATTTATAAACATCCCAATACGTTCTGTTATAATCAAAAGCGAAGAGCCATTTATCTAAAAGTTCATAAGAAACTCCTACTGAAAGCTCAGCAGGCATTGGTAAGGAAGCATCAAATTGAGTATCTACAAACGGCGTTAAAGGAGAGTTTGGAATATTTTCAAAATCGGCATCACCACCTTCGGCTTCAACCATAATTTCACTTCGGTAATTGATACCAAAACGTAAATCTTCAGTAGCATTATACATGGCGCTGGCCGACCATCCAAAGGCATTCACGCCACTGGCATCTACGGTTACATTGGCACGGTCTCCCTCTAAATCGCTTAACGTACGGTCTAGGTTACGGTTAAAGTTTACCGATCCGTTTACATAGATTGGTCCACCACCAACACTTAACTTATCTGAAATCTTTACAGAAGCTAAAGCTTGAATATAAATAGCCTGAAGGTCTATATTGTTCACCAAATGAGACCCGGCCCAATCTGTAGGCCATTCAACGCTACTCCCATAAGGTGTATAAGCAGCCAAACCTAGAGTTAACCAATCGTTTACACGATAAGAACCATAAGCATAAAAAGGAGTACCCACCCCACTATCGGTTTGGGAACTAAGTCCGAATTCTGAATTTTGGTATTTTACGTTAGAAAATACAGCACTGGCACCAGCAGCTACATTTATCTTATTTTCAAGATACACGAGGCCTGCCGGGTTAAAAAAAGCAAGTTCAGCATTATTAACCACCGCTACACCAGTGTGGCCCATAGCCAGCGATCTTTGCCCCTGAAGACTCACCCTATACCCACCTGCATAAGTTACCGCAGCCATTAGACCAAAAAGGCCCAGGAAAAGTAATTTTTTCATAATTAATTTAAATTTTATTGTATTCTAATAATTTGTTGACCTCAAATTTAGCATAAATTACATATTACTCAACAAAATTGCATAATTTATTATGCACACATAATAAATTTAGAAGGATTTTAAAGAAAGTTAACCACTGTTTTATAGAAATCGTTCATTTTCTCAGCGTGTACCCAATGCCCGGCATTTGCAATTTCTTTAAATTCAACTTCCGGAAATTGCTTTTCAATACCTGGTTTATCTTCTTCTTTAATATAATTTGAATTTGCGCCTTTAATAAAAAGCGTTGGACCTTTAAAAGTTTTATCCTGCGGAAGCCCCTTACCCACTTCTTCAATATTATTTTTTAAAGCTTTCAGGTTTACTTTTAGGCAATAGGTTCCTTCAGATTTGCGATTTAGATTCTTCAGCAGAAAAAGTCTAATCGGTTTTTCTGAAATAAATTCTGAAAGCAATTTATCGGCTTCCTGTCTGGATTCCAGATCGGCATCTTCTAAAGCCGTTAAACCATCCAGTATTTGCTGATGATGCGGTTCGTAATATTTAGGAGCAATATCTACCACGATAAGTTTTTCTACCAAATTAGGATATTTAGCAGCGGCCAACATCGCAGTTTTTCCTCCCATAGAATGCCCCATTAAAATGATATTAGATAAAGAATGCTGCTCGCAATATTCTTTAATATCTTCAGCCATTAATTCATAACTATGGCCTGATGAATGCGGACTTTTACCGTGATTTCGTTGATCTATAAGATGAACCTGAAAATCCTTTTCTTCAGCAAGTTTGCTGCCAATAGTTTTCCAGTTATCGCTCATTCCTAAAAAGCCGTGGAGAATAAGAAGCGGTGTCCCCTCTCCTATTATTATAGAATTTAATTTCATGTATTTTGTTTTTTCCTGAACTCCTATTATTTCAGCAATTCAAGATATTTTTCAATCGTATTTTCCAGGCCAAGATATAGTGCCTCGGCGATTAGCGCGTGACCAATAGAAACTTCATCTAAATACGGTACATTATTTTTAAAGTATTTAATATTGTCTAAGGAAAGATCATGACCGGCATTAATTCCCAAACCTAATTGATGCGCAATAGTTGCACATCTTTTATAAGGTTCTACCCCTGTTTTGTCGCCTTCAGCATATTTTACCGCAAAAGCTTCGGTATATAATTCTATACGGTCTGTTCCTGTATCTGCAGCTCCTTTGATCATCTTTTCATCGGGATCTACAAAAATGGAGGTGCGAATACCATTGTTTTTAAACTCCTGGATTACTTCCTGCAGAAATTCTTTGTTTTTTACAGTATCCCATCCGGCATTAGAAGTTATCGCGTCTTCGGCATCTGGCACCAGGGTAACCTGGGCCGGTTTGGTCTCCATCACCAAATTAATAAATTTAGCAACCGGATTTCCTTCAATATTAAATTCAGTTTTCACAATAGACGATAGATTCCTAACATCCTGATAAGTAATATGGCGCTCGTCTGGTCTTGGGTGCACGGTGATGCCTTGCCCGCCAAAAGATTCTATTTTTTTAGCAGCTTCAACCACATTGGGAATATTACCCCCACGGGCATTTCTCAAAGTGGCAATTTTATTAATATTTACACTTAATTTCGTCATTTTCTAAGCTTTTGTTTAACAAAAATACAAACTTGTAAATGCCCTAATGAATTTTATTTTAATTAATTTGCATAAAAAGGAAGCGATATCATGGATATGGATGATTTTATAATTAACGATGTCTCCATAAGGCATTTTTCTGATAAAATTGGAGAGGTTCAGGACCTGTTCAATCAGTTAACCTATTCACATTTACCGGTAGAAAATAACGGTATTTATATGGGTTGTATTTCAGAGAACGATATTCGCTGCTTTGAAGCTGAAAAATCTCTGGAAGATTACCAATATGCACTTGAAGGTTTTTTTGTTAGAAATACAGATTTTTGGTTGGATATTTTAGAAAGGTTTGCTCAAAACAACACCAACATTTTACCGGTTTTAGATGAAGAAAACCATTATTTGGGTTATGTTGAGCTCAACGAAATTATTGCCATATTTAACGAAACGCCTTTATTAAACGAAGCAGGAAATATTATTGTAGTCCAAAAAGGAATTAAAGATTATTCCTTCAGTGAAATTATCCAGATTATAGAATCTAATAATGCCAATATTCTTGGCATCTTTATCTCCAAAATTGAAAATGATGTTGCCCAGATTACCGTTAAATTAAGTCCTTCTGGAATAAATGAAATCATACAGTCTTTCCGCAGATATGGGTATAAAATCATTTCAGAACACCGTGAAGACAATTTCAACAAAAATCTTAGGGACCGGTCTAAGTATTTAGATAAATATATGAATATATGAAAGTAGGCATCTACGGTCAGTTTTACCACACCAATGCCGGGACATATATAGCACAGCTTCTGGAATTATTGAAGCGCGAAAATATTAAAGTAGTTATTGAAAAAAACTTCCTGGAACTTATTCATTTAAATAAGACTATTAATGAAAATTATTCCCACTTCAGCACTTTTGAAGAATTAGATAACAGTTTCGACCTGTTCTTTTGTATTGGCGGTGATGGCACCATTTTAAAATCTATTAATTACATAAGGAATTTAGATATTCCTATTGTAGGTATTAACACCGGACGATTAGGTTTCCTGGCAACAATTCAAAAAGAAGAAATTAAGGATAGTTTAAAAATAATATTGGAGAAAAATTACAGTATTTCTTCTCGCAGTGTCTTAAATATTAGCACAAATCCTTCCAGTCACGATCCGGTATTTAAAAATATAGCCCTAAATGAAGTAGCGGTTAGCAGAAAAAACACCACGTCTATGATTACTGTGGACACCTGGCTAAACGATCAATATTTAAATTCTTACTGGGCAGATGGATTAATCGTTTCTACACCTACAGGATCAACCGGCTATTCGCTTAGCTGTGGCGGCCCGGTTATCACTCCAGATGCGGGTTCTCTTATTATCACTCCAATAGCACCACACAATCTAAACGCAAGACCTTTAGTTGTAAAAGACGACACAAAAATAACACTTCGGGTTTCCGGCCGGGAAGATTCACATTTAGTCTCTATGGATTCCCGTATTGCCACCCTGGAGAATGATACCGAGATCATTATAGAAAAAGCACCCTACGCCATAAATCTTGTTGAACTTAAAGGCGATAGTTTCCTTCAAACCCTGCGAAAAAAGCTAATGTGGGGAGAAGACAAACGCAATTAAACAATAAATGATTTTAAAAACTGTTTAAGAATATGTACAAACTTGCTCAAATTATTGTAGAGCAAACATAATTGTTATATTTGCAAACTTTTGAAAACCTATGAGGTACCTATTAGTTTTTGTAATCATGCTTGTTTTTGCTCCAAAAATATATTCACAAACATTTGAAGTAGGACCATATATTGGTGGCGCTAACTATATTGGAGATGTAGGAAGAACCAATTTTATACTTCCTAGCGGGCTGGTTGGTGGCGCCCTTCTTAAATGGAATCGGAGCCCCCGTCACGCATTTAGATTTTCGCTTTTATATGCCGAAGTAAAAGCGGATGATGCCAATTCTAATGAATTGCGAAGAATAAACAGAGGCTACTCATTTAGCAATACTATTGCTGAAGCTTCTTTAGGAATTGAATATAATTTTTGGAGTTTTGATCTTCACGAAGGTCATCCTCAAAGCACACCATATCTTTATACAGGAATAACCTATTTTAGGGCAGACCATTTATTACTTAGCGCCGACTTTCCTAATGGCGAACTGGAAAATCAGGGTGCAAACTGGGATTTTGCGATTCCGGTGGTTTTTGGTTATAAAGAAAGTATAACACGTCATATAGTAGGAGCCTTGGAAGTTGGCGTTCGGTATACATTTACCGATAATTTAGACGGAAGCTGGCCTGAAGAAGTATTTGGAGATAGAAGACCCGATATTGAATTTGGAAACAGAAATACCAACGACTGGTATGTTTTTACAGCGGTGAATTTCACCTTTTCCTGGGGTAGAGAACCTTGCTACAGCCGATTTTAATATGAATTATAAAGACAACATAGACCTTAAAAAATTACCTAAACACATTGCCATAATAATGGACGGCAATGGGCGCTGGGCCAGAAAAAGAGGCTTTTTAAGGGCTGCGGGTCATGAAGAAGGCACAACCGCTGTGCGCGATATTGTAGAAGCTTCAGCCGAAATTGGTATTGAATACTTAACACTCTATGCTTTTTCAACCGAAAACTGGAACAGACCGAAACTAGAGGTAGACACTTTAATGAGATTATTGGTTTCATCCTTAAAAAAAGAGATCAAAACACTACAAGACAATAATATTCGCCTAAACGCAATAGGAAATTTAAACACCCTTCCTAAAAAAGTTTTTAAAGAACTTCACGAAGTTATAGAGAAAACAAAAACCAACGATCGTATGGTACTTAACCTTGCACTTAGTTATGGTTCGCGGGAAGAATTGACCTCTGTAATAAAGGAAATTAGCCTGAAAGTTAAAAATAATGAAATATCAGCAGATGCTATTGATGAATCGGTTATAAATCAGCATCTTTACACCCGAAATTTTCCGGAGGTAGATTTACTAATCAGAACCAGCGGAGAACAACGTATAAGCAATTTCCTTTTATGGCAAATTGCCTATGCCGAATTATATTTTACAAAAATTTTGTGGCCAGATTTTAGAAGAGAAAATCTTTTTGAAGCCATTTACAATTATCAAAATAGAGAACGACGATTTGGAAAAACCAGTGAGCAACTTAGTTAGCGCATTCATGACGAAGAAAGTATTTACCCTTTTGGCAATAGCATGTAGTTTAATTTTCAGTATTTCTTCACAAGCTCAAGGCTTACCATTAGCAGATGGCAAAAAATATATAATTGGAGATATAAAAGTTACAGGGACCGTTAGCTTTAACGAGCAAACCGTAATCGCGTATACCGGGTTAAAAAAAGGGGAAGAAATCTATATTCCGGGAGATAAAATTAGTAGCGTGATCAACAAATTATGGGATATTGATCAGTTTAGCGACATCAATTTCTATATTACTAATGTGAGCGAAGATAATGTAGCCGATCTCGAAATTGAGATTCAGGAAGTGCCGAAACTTAATAAAGTACAGGTCACCGGGCTCAAAAAGCGTGAAAATGAAGAAATTATAAAGGAAAATAAACTAAGAACCGGCGCTAAAGTTTCTGAAAACCTTATTACTACCACAAGAAATTACATTGAAGATAAGTATCGTAAAGAAGGATACTTTAATGCCCAGGCAAAAATAAGCACGAGCGAGGTTACTGATACTACTGAAAATGCTAACCTTGTAAATATGCTTATTGATATAGACCAGGGAGATCGTGTGAAAATTGAAGATATTAATTTTTCAGGTAATGAAAAATTTTCTGACGCCAGGCTTAAAAGGGCGATGAAGAACACCAAACAGAAGAATATCATCCGTTTCTGGAAAAGATCAAAGTTTGTGCGGGCAGATTATCAGGAAGATAAAGAAAACATCATAGATAAATATAAAGAAAGTGGCTATAGGGATGCCAGGATTGTAACAGATTCTTTATTGGAAATCGATGACAAAACAATTGCTTTAAACCTTAAAGTAGAAGAAGGAGATCAATATTATATAGGGAATATAGACTACCTTGGGAATTCGGTTTATACCGATGCCCAACTGCAACGTGTTTTAGGAATAAATAAAGGTGATGTTTACAACGGTGTCCTTTTAGATAAACGAATCGCTGATGAAACCAAACCAGATGGGGAAGATCTCTCTAACTTATATAAAAACAACGGTTACCTTTTTTCCAACATTAACCTTGTAGAAACTAATGTATATAACGATACCATAGATTTTGAAATCCGAATCGTTGAAGGAAAAGAAGCTTATTTCAATAACATCAGAGTTACCGGAAATGATAAAACCAAAGATCACGTAATCTACCGTGAATTACGAACTAAACCCGGCCAAAAATATAGCCAGGAAGATGTGGTAAATACGGTCAGAGAACTTGGTCAACTTGGCTTTTTTGATGCAGAACAATTAGAACCAAAATTTGTAGATCCAGATCCACAATCAGGAACACTAGATCTTGAATATTCTGTTGTGGAAGCCGGCGCCAGCCAAATAGAACTACAAGGTGGTTACGGTGGAGGTGGCTTCATTGGTACTTTAGGACTCTCTTTCAACAATTTCTCATTATCGGGAATTTTTGACAAAGAAGCTTACAAACCGGTACCTATGGGAGACGGGCAAACCCTTTCCCTTAGAGCACAGGCCAGTACGTTCTACCAAACTTATAGCCTATCCTTTCAGGAGCCCTGGTTGGGAGGCAAAAAACCGGTAAGCCTTCAAACTTCTTTCTCTTACACAAGGCAGTTTTTATTCGATTATATAAATCGCCAGGCAGATAGAAGCAGAAGTTTTGATATTCTTGGAGTAAATGTTGGTTTAGCAAAACGTTTAACCGTACCAGATCCTTATATGACAGTATCTCATTCTGTAGGTTTTCAACGTTACAATTTAAATAATTATAATACAGGCCTATTTACCTTTGGGGATGGACATTCAAATAACTTCACCTATACTTTCGGACTTACAAGGGATAACACTTACGTAAACCCTATTTTTCCAATGGGAGGTTCTAAATTTAAACTTACGGCCAAATTCACACCTCCTTATTCTTTATGGAATGGTGTAGATTATGCCAATTTAGATCAGCAAAGAGAATATCAATTAGAAGATGATAACGGCAATCTTATAGACCGCCAAGGGAATAGAGTAACGCCAGAGAACGCTGTGGGTGACCAACGTAAAATAGACCAAAAGAAATTTAATTGGTTAGAATTCTATAAAGTTAAGTTTAGTGGAGAGTGGTTCACTCAAATTTACGACAAGCTTGTTTTAAGAACCAATGCAGAATACGGATTTCTTGGAGCTTATAACAACGAGCGAGGTGTTCCTCCTTTTGAGAGATTCTTCGTTGGTGGTGATGGTCTTGGGGCCTTTAGTTTAGATGGCAGGGAGACTGTTCAGTTAAGGGGTTACCCAAACCAATCTGTAGTGCCTTTAGATCGCCCTGCAGGTGTAAATGATGATGGTGCTACCATATACAACAAATACTCTTTAGAACTTAGATATCCTATTACTTTAAAGCCCTCAGCATCTATTTATGCACTAACATTTTTAGAAGCAGGTGCATCTTATGATAACTTCAGGGATTTTAATCCTTTCCAGGTTAATAGATCGGCCGGGGCAGGTTTACGAATCTTTATGCCAGCCTTTGGGTTACTTGGTATAGACTTCGGTTATGGGTTTGACTCCATTGGAGGGCAACCTGGAGCCAATGGTTGGGAAACGCATTTCATAATCGGACAGCAATTTTAATTTGGCACGATATTTTCTATATTCGATTTAAGTATGCTAAAAAGAACATTTTTATTCACACTTTTTATTGCCTTTGCCTTGGGAGCAAATGCTCAAAAACCAATAAACATAGGCTTTGTGGATATGGAGTATATCCTTGAAAATGTTCCGGAATATCAGCAAGCATCCACTCAATTAGACCATCGGGTCAAAGAATGGCAAAACGAAATTGAGCAAAAGCGGAAAGAAATTAATGAAATGAAAGCCAACCTGCAAAATGAACGCGCGTTACTTACTCCTGAATTAATTGAAGAAAGGGAAGAAGAGATCGCCTATCAACAGGAACAGGCTACAAATTACGAGCAGAAGCGTTTTGGTCCGAAAGGAGATTATATGATTCAAAAAAGGCAATTAATAAAGCCAATCCAGGATCAGGTTTTTACCGCGTTGCAGGAAATAGGTGAAACAAGAGATTTCGATTTTATTTTTGATAGGAATGCTGAATCAGGTATGCTTTTTGCTAAGAAACGATTCGATCTAAGTGACCAGGTTTTGAGAAGTATTAATAGAGCTTCTAACCGGAAACAGATTGAAACGAAACAGGAAGAAAGAGAACTGGAAAAGGCAGAAGCCCGCACAGTTGAAGAAGATGAAGAATTAAGTCAACGTGAGCAGGCTGTTGAAGATCGCAAAAGTGAGCGTCAGGCATTAATAGAAGAACGAAGAAGAAAACAGGATTCTATTAAAGAAGCGAGACAAGAAGAATTTGAAGCACGCCGGGAAAGAATATTAAAAGAAAGACAACAAAGAAGAGATTCTATTGAAGCGGCCCGGGCAAAAAAAGACACGATAAACTAAATAATTTTAAACCTTAATACTTAAACAATTAATATCAATTAAAATGAAACAATTCAAAACACTTTTTATAGCCCTTGCATTAACCCTAGGAGCTACTGCATTCACCAACGCCCAAAGCAAAGTTGCTCATATTGCAACCCAGGAATTGGTAGAAACTATGCCGGCGTACAAAGATGCAATGTCTCAACTTGAAAAGTTAGAGAAAACTTATGATGCCGAGATTAAAGATATGTTGACTGAAGCACAAAACACAATGCAACGTTACCAATCTGAAGCTGAAACGGTAACTGAAGAAGAAAACGCAAAAAGAGCGAGTGAACTTCAGGCAACTGAAAGAAGAATCCAGGAGCACAGCCAGAGGGCTAGACAGGAACTTCAGAAAAAAGAAAACGATCTTATTAGACCGGTGATTGAAAAAGCTCGTGAAGCTATCCAAAAAGTAGCCAGAGAACAAGGGTTTGATTATGTACTTGACTCTACTACAGGAACAGGAGTAATTCTTGCCGATGGTAAAGATCTTATGACTGATGTAAAAGCTGAATTGGGAATGTAATATTACCCAATACATAAATAAAGATTAAAAACTGCGCCCTTTCCAGGCGCAGTTTTTATTTTTGTACAAATGAGCAATTCGCAACCCATAGGTATTTTTGATTCTGGTGTAGGAGGAACTTCTATTTGGAGGGAAATTCATGAACTACTTCCCAACGAAAAGACTATTTATCTTGCCGATAGCAAGAATGCCCCTTACGGCGAAAAACCTATTGAGGTAATTAAAAACTTCAGCAGGAAAAATACTGAAAAGTTACTTGATATGGGCGCAAAGATTATTGTGGTAGCTTGCAACACAGCCACTACAAACGCTATTAAGGACCTTCGAAACGAATATGCTATCCCTT
>JAGXIG010000083.1 GCA_024635815.1 Salegentibacter sp. | reverse complement strand
TACTAGTAAAACATAACTTACATATTTTCTATACTCATAAAATCTCCCTGAAGGTTTCTTCGGAAAAACCCATAATCTCTTACCCTCGTCGTCTGCCGTGGCAATCTTATCCCTGAATTTTTCTTTATTATCCAAAACCTTTAGTCCTTAAAATTTAGATTATTCTGATTCCGCTTCCCAAACATCACCTTCGGGCGCTTTTGGATCGGCCGGGTTGGTTCCCTCAAGACTTAAAACGTAGCTGGCCACCTGTGCAATTTCCTGAGCGTTTAATTCAGATTTCCAGGCTACCATGCCTTTTCCGTCACGGCCTCCTTCAGAAATTGTTTGAAAAACATTGCTAATTCCGCCTCCTAAAATCCAATGTTCATCGGTGAGGTTTGGACCAATAGCACCACCTCCATCGGCACGGTGACAGGCCATACAGCTGGCCATATAAATACTTTCCCCGGCTTCTAAATCGGAAGCTTCGGTTAATAGCTCAACAGAAGAAGCATCTATTAGGTCCGGGTTTTCAGCTTTATAAGCTTCAACTTCTTCTTCTGCCTGGGCAACTTCAGCCAAGTACTCTTCGCGTTGGGTTTCCCCATCAAAAATGTGGTAGTAAGCCATATAAACAAAGGCAAATACAATACTGATGTAAAAACCATAAAGCCACCAAGCTGGAAGGTCGTTATCCAGTTCTTTGATGCCATCGTAATTGTGATCTAAAAGAATTTCTTCTTCCTTCTCTACAGGTTTTTGAGTCAGCATCTTCTTGTAGAAATTTCTTAGACCAGAAAACTGTTTTTCAGTATTTTCAGCTTTAATCCTGGTATAGCGTTCCTGTGCATCAGGTTTTAAACTTCTGAAAACCATATTCTCCAAAGCTGAAATAGAAACTTCTATAGCTACGGCGACAACAAGTACAACCGCAAGAATCCACCAAATAACTGGATATTGTTCAATTGCCCAACCGCTTTCTGTTTCAACCGTAAGTTCAATTAAAACCAGAGCAAGAATTATAAATCCTGCAATTCTTAAATAGGCTGTAGTTTTCATAATTCCTGATTTTCCGGGTTATTATCTAAGGGTAATTTACTTACCTCATCTATATCTTTCTTTTTTGCGGTAATTACCCACAGAAAAAGCACTACAAAAAAGATGAAAAAAATGAGCAGGGAAATTAGGGGGTAAATCATTACGCCGTCTATACTTTCCATATGACCTCTTACGAATTTAAACATGCTTAGTTGGTTTTAGTGGTTGAAACTTCTACATCCTTGGCCTTAATATCGGTTCCCAGTCGCTGTAAGTAGGCGATAAGGGCTACAATTTCCCGGTTTCGCATTTCTACGAATTCGGTACCGTTTTGCGCTGCAAATTCTTTTTCAGCTTCATAGGTTTTAACGAAATCAGGATCTGCATAAAGATTTTTCTCAATTTGAGTTCCCTGTTCTGTCATCCATTGTTGCGCGTTTTCTATTTCCTCTAAAGTGTAGGGAACTCCCAGGCTGCTAAGGGCTTCCATTTTATCTTCGGTATCGCTTTTATCAAGTTCATCGGTAATTATCCATTTGTAAGACGGCATGATAGAACCTGAAGAAGTACTCTGCGGGTCGTACATATGGTTAAGGTGCCAGTTATCAGAATACTTCCCGCCTACCCGCATCAAATCGGGGCCGGTTCGTTTACTTCCCCAGAGGAAAGGATAATCATATACATATTCCCCGGCTTTAGAATATTCGCCATAGCGTTCTACTTCACTTCTAAAGGGCCTAATCATTTGTGAGTGGCAGCCAACGCAACCTTCACGTATATAAATATCCCGGCCTTCAAGTTCCAAAGGAGTGTAAGGTTTTACACTGGAAATCACCGGTACATACTCATCTACCATCAATGAAGGAACAATTTGTACTATCCCGCCAATTAAAATGGCGATAGTGGCGAAAATGGTAAGTTTTACCGGTCTTCTTTCTAACCAGGAGTGATAAGCCTCACCCGAGGTTCTTTTTCGTGTTACCTTTTGAAGCGGAGCTGATTCAGCTAATTCATCTTCAACTTCACTTCCCTGTCTAACAGTTTTTACAATATTATAAAGTAATATAAATGCACCTACTATATATAAGCTTCCTCCAATCGCCCGCATCCAATACATTGGCATAATAGAAGTTACGGTCTCTAAGAAGTTTCCGTAGGTAAGAGTCCCGTCAGGATTAAATTGTTTCCACATAGAAGCCTGAACGAATCCTGCAACGTACATTGGTAAGGTGTAAATGATAATTCCTAAAGTTCCTATCCAGAAATGCGCATTGGCTAATTTTACTGAATACAGGGTGGTTTTGAACAATCGTGGTACTAACCAATAAACCATTCCAAAAGTTAAGAAACCATTCCAGGCTAAAGCGCCAACGTGTACGTGAGCGATAATCCAGTCGCTAAAATGCGCGATGGCATTTACGTTTTTTAGGGAAAGCATTGGACCTTCAAAAGTTGCCATCCCGTAACCGGTAATAGCCACCACGAAAAATTTAAGAACAGGATCGGTTCGTACTTTATCCCAGGCACCACGCAGGGTTAAAAGTCCGTTGATCATCCCTCCCCAGGAAGGGAACAATAACATTACAGAAAAAGCTACCCCAAGGTTTTGTGCCCAGTCAGGTAAAGTTGAATACAATAAGTGGTGAGGTCCAGCCCAGATGTAAATAAAGATTAGCGACCAAAAGTGAATAATCGAAAGTCTATAAGAATATACCGGCCTGTTCGCCGCTTTTGGGACAAAATAATACATTAAACCTAAGAAAGGCGTAGTAAGGAAAAAAGCTACCGCATTATGCCCGTACCACCACTGTACCAAAGCATCCTGAACTCCTGAATAAACGGAGTAACTTTTAAAGGCAGTAACTGGAATTTCAATATTGTTAACAATATGAAGAACGGCTACGGTTACGAATGTGGCGAGGTAGAACCAAATCGCTACATATAAGTGACGCTGCCTTCTTTTGATCATCGTACCGATAAGGTTGGCTCCAAAAGCTACCCAAACCAAAGCAATGGCAATATCTATTGGCCATTCCAGTTCAGCATATTCTTTAGAACTGGTAAAACCCATTGGAAGGGTGATCGCTGCGGCCACAATAATAGCCTGCCAGCCCCAAAAGTTAAAATTACTTAAGAAATCGCTATACATTCGGGCTTTAAGCAAACGTTGGGTAGAGTAGTACACCCCTGCAAAAATCGCGTTTCCAACAAAAGCAAAGATCACCGCATTGGTATGTAAAGGCCTTAAACGACCAAAACTTAACCATGGAATTCCATCGGTTATATTAGGGAACAAAAACATAAAGGCGAGCAACAGCCCTACACTCATACCTACTATACCCCAGAAAAGGGTAGCCATAGTAAACTTTTTCACGATCTTGTTATCGTAATGAAACTGTTCTACTTCCATAGTTAATTAGATTTCTTGTTTTTGGTGGATTTGGATTTATCTGATTTCTCTTTAACTAATTCATCATCAAAAAGCATCCTTACCGAAGGTGTATACACATCATCATATTGTCCTTTTTTAACTGAAAAAATAAAGGCGATAAAGAAGATGAGGGCTACCAGAACACTTAAAGCAAGTAAGAGGTAAATGATGTTCATTGTATTTGAATTAGTCAGCAAACTTAAAGCTGTGTTAAAATTTAAAATATGATTGAGATCAGGTTTTGCTTAATACAGGTTTTAATTTCTTTCCGGCAAGATTTGTTGCCAGCGTTGTAAAGGCCACAATACTAATAGAACTAAGGGGCATTAGAATAGCGGCTATTACCGGCATTAAATTTCCTGTTACTGCAAAAGCGAGCCCTACAACATTATAACAAAGGCTGAGCGCAAAGCTCCATTTGATGATTTTCATGCCTTTTTCTGAAAGTTTGAAGTACTCGCCCAGTTTGGTAAGATTTGAAGCCTCCAGAATTCCATCACAAGCAGGGGAGAACACATTTATATTTTCTGAAACAGCAATCCCAACATTACTTTGGGCAAGTGCTCCTGCATCATTAAGTCCGTCGCCAATCATCATCACCGATTTTCCTTCTTCCTGGAGCTTTTTTATAAAATTGAGTTTATCATCGGGTTTTTGGTTGAAGTAAAATTTAGTGTTTAGGGGTAGCATATTTTCCAGCTTCTCCTTTTCGCCATCATTATCGCCAGATAATATGAATAGCTGCTTGTTTTCTCCTAATTCTTTAAATAAGTCAGCAAGACCTTCCCTATAAGAATTTTTAAAAACGTAGCAACCTTTATATTCTTCATTACTACTAATATGAACCGCGGTTTTGTTGAGTTCTTTAGTTTCAGTTTCTAACTCTCTAACAAAAGAAGAAGAACCTATTTTCATTTTACTGCCGTTACTTCCGGAACTAATTCCTTTTCCCGTATGCTCATTAAATTCATCTAAACTCAGAATATTATTTTTATCCAGAATTTGATAAAGCTGTCTGCTAAGCGGATGACTGGAAGCCCTTAAACTACTGCTAAGCAATTGCTCTTCTTCTGCATTAAGTTTTAGTCCTTCGTAGAATACTTCGGTTTTTTTATTGGAAGTTATTGTTCCGGTTTTATCAAAAACAAGGCAATCTATTTTTGCGATTTGTTCTATTACCCCGGCTTCTTTCAGGTAGAATCTATTCCTCCCTAAGATACGGAGCAAATTCCCAAGGGTAAAAGGCGTGGCTAAAGCAATGGCACATGGACAGGCAATTATTAAAACCGCGGTAAAAACATTTAAGGCAATGGAAGGATCGTAAATTAGCCAGAAAAGAGTAGAGAGGAAAGCAATGCTCAAAACCCCTGCGGTAAATCGCTTGCTTATTTTATTGATAAGACTTTGAAACTGTCCTTTTTTATCCTTTTTAAAGACTTCATTGCTCCAAAGTTTGGTTAGGTAACTTTGGTCTATAGCTTTTATGGCTTCAATTTCCAGAATACTGCCTTGTTGCCTACCACCAGCATAAAGTGTTTCTCCAGATTCTTTTTTAACGGCCTCTGCTTCCCCGGTTACAAAACTGTAATCGATATTAGCCCGGCCTCTCATTAAAACCGAATCTATAGGAATTAACTCCCCGTTTCTTATTAAAATGCGATCGCCGGGTTCTACGTTATAAACCTGCACCTGTTCTTCTATAATTTCTTTAGAAGCATTTGTGATTAGCCGTGTAACCGCCATTGGAAAATAGGACTTGTAATCGCGCTCAAAGGATAAATAGGAATAGGTTTTTTGCTGAAAAAATTTCCCAAGAAGCAGGAAGAATACCAACCCCGTAAGGCTATCAAAAAAACCGGTGCCCAAGTCGAGTATGATTTCTGTGGTACTTCTAATAAAAAGCACAGCGATTCCCAGGGCTATGGGAACATCAATATTCAAAATCTTAGCCCGTACACCTTTGTAGGCTGAAATAAAATAGTCTGACCCCGAATAAAAAACCACAGGAAGGGAAAAAGCAAACATTAACCATCGAAATAAATGCTTGAATTGCTCTAACCAGAACTCCTTTACTTCAAAATATTCAGGGAAAGAAAGGAACATCACATTTCCAAAAGCAAAACCAGCAACGCCTAATTTATAGATTAAGCTTCGATCTACTCTGGGATCTTTTTCATCGTAATCTTTCAGGGATATATAGGGTTCATAACCAATTCTGCTTAAAAGGTACACGAGCTCTTTCAAGCTTATATTTTCCGAATTAAAACTTATACGCACGGTTTTCCTGGGAAAATCTACCTGTGCCGATTTTACACCCTTGTTTAGCTTTCCAAGATTTTCTAAAACCCAAATACACGAGCTGCAGTGCATAGAGGGAATAAGGAAAGAAACGATTTGGTTATTGTTTTCGTTGAATTCAAGCAGTTTCTCAGCTATTTCTTTATTATCCAGGAAATCGAATTTTCCTTCTGATGCGCCTGGGGAAATTCCGGGTTTCTCCTGAATATCATAGTAGTAGGTAAGGTCGTTTTCGTTTAGAATCTCAAAAACGGTTTTACAGCCAGTACAACAGAAATCTTTTTCCTGAAAAATGATGTGATCTTCCTTACATTCTTCACCACAGTGAAAACAGTTGCTCATGCTACTCTATTTTAGCTGCAAATCTTAATAAAATTAAAAAAAAATAATATGATAGGAATCAGGTTGAAGAATAATTAATTCCCATTTCCTATTTTTCGCAAATAGAAATATCCAATAAAACCGGCTAGAAGGGAAGCTGAAAGAATACCGATTTTTGCCTGAGCCAAATAATTTTCATTTTTAAAAGCGAGTTCGGTAATAAATAGTGACATGGTGAAACCAATTGCAGCGAGAAAGCCAATGCCGTAGACATGTTTCCACTTCACTTTATGAGGAAGTGCAGCAATTTTAAACCAAACCATTAATCTTGAAAATAAAATTATTCCAATGAATTTACCAAAAATTAGCCCGAAGATCACGCCCATTGTTACTGGACTTATAATTGCATCAAAAGAGGTATCCCCAAGACTAACTCCTGCGTTGGCAAACGCAAAGATGGGTAATACAACGAAGCTCACGAAGGGATAAAGGGCGTGCTCCAAACGCTGAAGGGGCGGAGTAGCATCTTCGGTCAATGAAGAGAATTTCTCTATGTTATGGGTAATTCGTTCTTCAGATTCTTTTAAATTTTTCTTTCTATTTCTAAATTCCTGTTGTATCTCATAAGACAGAAGTTTTGCTTTCCGAAGGAATAATGGTGTATTGATGCGTTTAGAATTTGGAATCGCAAAAGCGGCCAAAACAGCCGCGATAGTAGCATGAACACCCGAAAGTAAAATTGCCAACCATAAGCCACCAATTCCCATAATCGCATAAAAAAGTGTGTTTCTAATCCCGATAAAATTTGCGGTAGCAAGAATTAGTAAAAAGATTCCGGCAATAACGAGACTTTGTATGGAAATATCTGAAGTATAGAAAAATGCAATAACGAGTACTGCACCAAGATCGTCTACAATTGCGATGGCCGTTAAAAATACTTTTAACGGGAGCGGTACCCGGTCACCCAGGAGGTATAGAATTCCAAGGGCAAAAGCGATATCAGTTGCCATAGGAATACCCCAACCCGAAACTGAATCTAAACCGGTATTAAAATAAAAATAAATTAGCGCGGGAAAAAGCATTCCACCAATAGCGGCTCCAATGGGAAGCATAGATTTTCTTAAACTTGAAAGTTCACCCTGTAAAATTTCTCTTTTTAATTCAAGTCCAACCATAAAAAAGAAAATAGACATGAGTCCATCATTAATCCAGTGTAGCAGATTTTTCTTTATTACAAAGTCGTTAATTCCTAAATGGATGTATTGTTTCCAGAGATTGTGATAGGCATCGGCCAGGGGGGAATTTGCCACAATCATGGCCAGGATTGCCGAAAATATAAGCAGTAAACCAACAGAGGTCTTTTTCTCTATAAAATTTTTAATGGGTAACAGTAGGTAGATGTCAAGGCGTGATTTTCTCATAATAACCTGGTTTCAGCGGAAATTCCAGTTAAAGGTCTGGTAAAGTTATTGAGCTTTTAAACAGTTAAATATGATGAGTCTCAGTTTTATTCAGCTTTGTGAACCAATTAAAAATAGTCTCCCCTTAATATTGAATACTTCTTAAAAACAAAACTTTGCTACCTTTAGGCATACAAAGTATGATTATGGTAAAAAAACTAACTCAGAGTTTACTCAAGCCGAAGATGAAATCTGTTAACCAACCGCCTGGAACAGTAACCTATGTTGGAAGAAAGGAATCCAACGAAACAAAGCTTGAAGTTATTGATTATAATAAAGATAATTTTGAAAAACTTATTTCAACCACTACTGAAGATGCTTTTAAATTTGAAGCCGAAGATCGTATTACCTGGTTTAATATCGACGGATTAAGCAATACCGCAGAAATAGAAAAACTCGGAAAATATTACGATCTTCATCCTCTGATTATTGAAGATATTGTAAACACAACCCAGCGTCCGAAGATAGATGAGTATGAGGATTATTTATTTATAGTCGCTAAAATGCTCTATCACGAGGATGGAAAATTGGTTAATGAACATATAAGTTTTGTTTTAGGAAAAAATTATGTGCTTACTTTTCAGGAAGCCGGTGGTGATGTTTTTGATGGAATTCGAGGCAGGCTGGAAAAGGCTTATGGACGCATACGTACTAACGGATCAGATTACCTGGTTTTTGCACTTTTAGATGCTATTGTTGACCATTATTTCCTGGTGGTAGATGAGCTAAGTGAAAAAGTTGAAAAGCTGGAAGAACAACTTTTTGAAAGTCAGCCCAGTGATGATATTACTTTTGAAATTCAGGATTTAAAAAGATCGATTTTAAGGGTGAGACGTGCGGTTTTTCCACTTAAAGAAGTGATTTCCAGATTTCAAAATATGGAGAATGAACTTATTACCGCACGAACCAAAAACTATATAAACGACCTTCACGACCATATTCTTCAGGTTTCAGAAAATATAGATCTATATCGCGAGATGGCCTGGGGACTTATGGATATGTACATGACAACCATTAGTAATAAAATGAACGAGGTGATGAAAGTTTTAACCATAATGGCCTCTATTTTTATTCCGCTAACTTTTATTGCAGGCATATATGGGATGAATTTTGAATATATGCCAGAGCTGCAATGGGAACACAGTTACTTTGTTTTATGGGGAGTAATGATCGTTATTTTTCTCCTTATGATCTATTATTTTAAAAGGAAAAATTGGCTCTAGTTTAATAATCCTTATGAAAAGATATACTTTAATTACCCTGGCAGTGCTCTTAACCGGAAGCTGTAAAGCTCAAAATACCGGAAACCCTGTTTATATTGGAACTTATACTAAACAAGAGGGCCACGTAGATGGAAAAGCAAAAGGAATATTTTTAGCAATGCAGGATCCTGAAAATGGAAGTTTGCAACCTGAAAAAACTGTTGCTGAAATTACAAATCCTAGTTTTGTAAAAGCTTCTAAAGATGGCAAAAATCTTTATGCTGTGAGCGAACTGGGTGGTGGGGATGCAGATTCAGGCTTTATTTATTCTTACAAAAGAAATAAGGATAACAGCTTGGAGGAATTAGGAAAAATTTCTACCGAAAGTTTTGCGCCCTGCCATATTGAAATTGACCGAACAGGGAAGTATGTTTTCGTTTCTAATTATATGGGTGGCGTTGTAATGGTCTATAAAAGGGGAGAAGAGGGTAAGCTCGAAAAGCAGCAAAAAATTCAGTTAGAAAATCCTGAAGCCTCACATGCGCATTCGGTTTCAATTTCTTCAAGTAATAAAATTGCATATATCGCTGATTTGGGAAATGATAAGATCTGGATCTATGATTTTAATGCGGAAACAGGACAGTTAAGCCTGAAAGAAAAACCGTTTGTACCATTAGAAGAGGGATCAGGTCCAAGACATTTTAGTTTTTCTAAAAACGAAAATTTTGCATTTTCTATGAATGAACTCAATTCTACCATAAGCGTTTTTAATATTGAAGATGACGGAAACCTGGAAATTATTCAAAATATTTCGAGCTTGCCTAAAGACTTCGAAGGAAACAATTCAGGAGCAGATATTCATATACATCCTTCTGGAAAATTTATTTATACTTCTAACCGTGGCCATAATAGTATCGCTGCGTTTAGATTAGATGAAAATTACGGAAAATTAAGAGTGATTGATCATTACCCGACAAAAGGGGAAACCCCAAGAAATTTTGCGATTTCCCCGGATGGCAAATTCCTATATGCGGCTAATCAGGATACTTCTACAATTAGCAGTTTTAAGATTAATCCGGAAACTGGCGAACTGGACGAACATTTGCTTCCCATTGAAGTGATGTCTCCGGTATGCGTGGAATTTGCTGGAAATTGATCCCGATTAAATTTTTAAAAATTCAATTCTTATTTTGTTTAAATTTAATAGACTAAATCAGAAAAATATGAAAACAAAAATTTTAACAACGATATTAGCTTGTATGCTAATGTCGTGCGCCACTATGACGACCCCGGATTCAGATAACATTATTCGACAACCCATAGATGCACCTTCAAATTTCACCCTTGCAAATGGGATGGACTTTGAAGAAAACACTTGTAATAGTCCGATGTTAGATCCCGAAGATGGAACCGAACTAATTATGGTTCGTTCCTGGGGAAATGGAATTGGGGATTATGAAGTTCCAGATGGCAAATACGGACTTGGAAAACGGGAATTCTTACGTGTAAATTGCGAAACCGGCGAATTAATTGGGGTTGTGAAGAAGTAAATTTTTCTATTAAACATGAAGACCTCACAGGTTGTGAAAACCTGTGAGGTCTGTTTTATTGGTCTCAAAAGTGGGACTTAAACCCTGCAATTTTATTGCAGCACTTTAGTATTGCGAAAAAATCTATATTTTCGAGCTATGGGTTATCAACGAAAAGGCTCCCACACAGTCAG
>JAGXIG010000082.1 GCA_024635815.1 Salegentibacter sp. | reverse complement strand
AATGTAGCCTTTAAGCCTGTGGCTACAATTATGCAAAAACAGGAAACTATAAATAAACAAGGCGAAAATGTTGAAATGCAAGGGAAAGGAAGACACGATCCCTGTGTTGTACCCCGGGCTGTGCCTATTGTTGAAGAATGGCGGCATTGGTAATCGCCGATTATTTCCTTCAGAATAAAAGTTCAAAAATTTAATTGATTTAATCCTGAAATTTACTCAGCATGAAAAAACTTGCACTGCACTGGCAGATTTTACTAGGAATGGCTGCCGGGGTGATTTTTGCCCTGATTCTTACCAATTTTAGCTGGGGAGCAGAGTTTATTGGCGATTGGATTAAACCCTTTGGGAATATTTTTATCAATGCGTTGAAACTTATTGCAGTGCCGCTTATTCTGGCGTCTTTGATAAAAGGAATTTCAGATCTTAAGGATATTGCGAAACTCTCTAAAATGGGAGCGCGCACCATTGGTATCTATATTTTTACAACCGTAATTGCAGTCACTATAGGCCTTGGATTGGTTAACCTAATTAAACCGGGAAATGCGATTACCGCCGAAACCCAACAAGATCTTATTAAAAGTTATGAGGGAGATGCGTCCGGGGTTAAAGCTAATGCAGATAAACAAAGGGAATCGGGGCCATTACAGGCTTTAGAAGATATTGTTCCCGAAAATATTTTTGCCGCAGCGGGAGATAATGCCAATATGTTACAGGTGATTTTCTTCGCAATTTTCTTCGGAATAGGCCTTATTCTTATTCCTGAAAAGACAGCAAAACCCGTTAAAGATTTCTTTGATGGATTTAATGAAGTGATCCTGAAAATGATTGATATTATTATGCTTGCAGCACCTTACGGTGTATTTGCACTTTTAGCAGCTCTGGTAGTAGAATCTCCCAGCACCGATCTTTTTGCTGCACTTGCAATGTATGGCGTAACTGTTCTTATAGGTTTGGCATTAATGATCGGGTTCTATATTCTTTTAGTATGGGTGACCACTAGAAACACACCATCCTTCTTTGTAAACGGAATTGCACCTGCACAATTACTGGCTTTTTCCACCAGTTCCAGTGCTGCAACTTTACCGGTTACTATGGAAAGGGTAGAGGAGCATATGGGTGTGAGCCGTGAAGTGTCCAGCTTTGTTTTGCCAATTGGTGCCACTATAAATATGGATGGAACCAGCCTATACCAGGCTGTAGCGGCCGTGTTTATTGCACAGGCTTTTGGAATGGATCTTAGTGTTGGAGCACAACTTGGAATTATCGCTACGGCTACTTTAGCTTCCATAGGTTCTGCTGCTGTTCCCGGAGCAGGAATGGTAATGCTAGTTATTGTATTAGCTCAGGCTGGTATTCCAGAAGCCGGATTAGCGCTTATTTTTGCGGTAGACAGGCCGTTAGATATGTGCCGAACTATGGTAAACGTTACCGGTGATGCAGCCGTATCTTTAATGGTCGCCAAATCGGTTAATAAAATGGGGCCGCCTAACGTAAAAGAATGGGATGATGATTATCATCCTGATAATGACGAAGAGCAGGAAAAATCTCAAGTGGAAGAAAAGGAAAAAGCTTAATCCAGGAATTTAGATTTTAATTCAGGGGTGGGAATCATACAAGTTTCTTTTTTGCCGTACCATTTATAGCGGTTATTGGCGATAAAATTATATATGCCATCCCGAAATGCTTCGGGAATAAAGCTGAAGTTTTTTAGCAAAGAATAACCGCCGGATAATTCTCTGGAAATTTCCAGGGCTGCGGAAGATTTTTGGTAATAAGCAACTCCCGGATCAATAAGAATGATGGAATCTAATTCCTCTGGATCCATTCCGCGTTCTGCTACCAGCTTTTTACCAATTTCACTTTGTAGCGAGGCAAATCGGAATACATCTTTTTTATCATGTTCAATTATAAAGGTCACAGCGCCGTTACATAGGTTGCAAACACCGTCAAAAAGGATAATTTTTTTATCTTTTGGAAGTTCCATACTTATTTCTTTTTCATTGCCTGCACCAGTTCCAGTTTCTCCACATCTACCTGAGTGGTGAACATTCCGTAGTTTATAATTGCTTTTCCTTTCTCGATTTTATCCAAAGTACCTACAGAGCGGCTGTCTTCTAATCTAACCCTATCTCCAATTTTCGGCGGAATTTTAGGTTTGTTAGCTTCCTGACGTTCTTTTTCAGTAGTTTTTTCCTTTTCCTCTTTTTTCTTTTTCCGAATTACATCAACCTTCTTCTTAACCTCCTGCTGAACCTTTTTCTCTTTTTCTTTCTGAATTTTTACCTGCTTTGCCGATTCTTTTTTCCGCTTTGAATTCTCTATTTCTACAAACTTCAGGAATTCGCCAATAAGCTCTTTTTTCTTTTTATTCTGAAAATATTTCTCACTTAGCTCATTCACCTTTTGTCCCATATAAATAAGTCGCTGGTTGCTATCATACAACTCCTGGTAGCTTTTCAGTTTCTGCTGAATCCGGGTGTTTGTTTCTTCCAGCTTATCTTTCTCTATGGCCGCTTTTTGCTCTTTGGTTTTAAGCGAATCGGTGGTTTTTTGAAGTTTAGAGCGTTCCTGCTGAAGTTTTGCAATGCTCCTGTCAAACCTTATTTTTCCTTTTTCAACTTTCTTCCGGGAACGGTTAATCAGGCTATAGGGAATACCATTTTTTTGAGCAACTTCAAAAGTAAACGAACTCCCGGCTTCCCCAACCTGAAGTTTATAAATTGGCTCCAGGCTACTGGAATCAAAAAGCATATTGGCGTTGCTCATATTTGGCATTTCATTAGCTAACTTTTTCAAATTAGCATAATGCGTAGTCAAAATTCCGAAAGATTCTTTTTCATAAAAAACTTCCAGGAAAGTTTCAGCTAATGCCCCGCCAAGCTCCGGATCACTTCCTGTTCCGAACTCATCGATCAGAAACAGTGTTTTATCATCACATTTCCGCAAAAAGTAATTCATATTCTTGAGCCGGTAGCTATACGTACTCAAATGGTTCTCTATAGACTGGTTGTCGCCTATATCGGTAAGGATTTTCTCGAAAAGGCACATTCGGCTGTATTCGTGAACCGGCACTAAAATTCCGCTTTGCAGCATCAGTTGTAACAAGCCAACGGTTTTAAGAGTTATACTTTTTCCGCCTGCATTAGGTCCGGAAATAACAATAATCCTATTATCTTTCGCCAGTTCTATACTCTGCGGATAAGTTTTATCTCCCTTTTTCTTATTGCTTAAATAGAGTAGGGGATGATATGCATCTTTTAGTTGTAACTCTCTTTCTTTGGTGATTTTTGGTAGTAAACCATTGGTCATTTCCGCATATTTGGCTTTTGCAGCAATAACATCTATCTCACAAAGCAAATCCTGATAATCTATTAAAAGCGGTTTAAACGGTCTTAGTTTATTAGTTAGTTCCTTTAAGATCCGTTTTATTTCCTCTTTTTCTTCATACTCAAGATTATTCAGCTCCCGGGTGTATTGGTAAGTTGCTTCCGGCTGAATATAAACAATGCTTCCGGTTTTTGAATTTCCTAAAATTCCGCCTTTAACCTTACGGCGGTGCATTGCGGTTACGGCCAAAACCCTAACATTTTCTACCACACTTTCCCGAATTTCATCTAAATATCCATAAGAATGATAAGTGGTGAGTGCTTTGGCAAAACTGGAATTAATTTGACCTTTTACCTGATTAATTGAACGTCTAATCTGTTGTAGATGTGGAGTGGCATCATCTTTTAATTCACCGAATTTGTTGATAACCGCGCCAATACTATCTACGATTTCGGTGGTATATTCTACCTCTGAAGTGGTTTCAAACAAACTGGGATAATACTCCTTGAATTTTCTGAAGAATTTAATGTGTGTATTTACAGTCTCAGAAAGACTCGCAATCTTCCTGAAACTTCCAATTTCTAAGATAGAGTCTTCAATTTCCAGGGTACGTAATTCATTTTTAATCGAATCGAAGCCGTGATTTGGAATTCGGCTGTCCCTTGTTTTTGAACTTACATACTCATTGGTTTGGTGAAGTCCGAAAAGTGTTTTTTTGCCTGTTTTATAAGGCTGAAGTTTTAAAGCTTTCTCTTTACCTGGTCCGGTGATGCACAAATCTGAAATTTGCTGACAAACAACAGGAAATTCAAGGTCTATAAGGCTTTTTGGTGCAATTTTAATCATAAATAAATTTCCCTACTTTTGAGGTTTTGCAAATTTACTCAATTAAAATGAAGGTAGAGATACACCCCAGCTGGAAAAAAGAACTGGCCGAAGAATTTGAAAAAGATTACTTTAAAAACCTGGCAGAATTCGTTAAAACCGAATATACCGAAAACACCTGCTATCCTAAAGGGAAAGATATCTTTTCGGCGTTTGAACACGCCACTTTTCCCGAGACTAAAGTAGTTATTTTAGGACAGGATCCTTATCACGGTCCGGGGCAGGCTAACGGACTCTGCTTTTCGGTAAATGAGGGTATTCAATCTCCGCCATCGCTTCAAAATATATTTAAGGAAATTCAGGAAGATTTGGGCAAACCAGTGCCAAATTCTGGCAATTTAGAGCGTTGGGCAGATCAGGGTGTTTTATTGTTGAATGCTACTTTAACGGTTAGAGCGCACCAGGCGGGATCTCACCAAAAAAAAGGATGGGAACATTTTACCGATAGAGTGATAGAAATTATTTCCGAAGAAAAAGAAAATGTGGTTTTCCTACTTTGGGGAGGTTATGCAAAAAAGAAAGGAGCCAAAATTGACTCCTCTAAACATCTTATTCTAACCAGTGGGCATCCTTCACCATTAAGTGCAAATCGTGGTTATTGGTTCGGTAACAAGCATTTTAGTAAAGCCAATGCTTATTTAAAGGAAAAAGGGAAAAAGCCTATAGATTGGTAATTCTAAAATCGGAATCCAAGGTTAACATTAAATTGCCCTACAATTGTCGGAGAATTTTCACTAAGTAAATTTCTACCGATTCCGGCGCTTAGATCTAAGAAAAAACCACCGCTAGAAACGAATTTACCTCCAACTCCAAATCCAAGGGCGAAATCGGTGTAATTCTCGTATTCATAGTAGCCGCCCATACCTGGTTCGTTTAAATAATAATCACTCTCATATTCCCCACTTGAGAGCATCCCAAAGCCGTGCACGTAAAATCCGCGGGCATAATTATCCCCAAAGAAATATTTGTATTTCCCGGTTAGCGAGAAATCTTTATAAAAAGCATCGCCAATATCTTCGTTGTCACGATCTAAAGCTTTGATAAAACCCTCAATTGCCCAACTGGAATTCTGGTCTATAATTCGTTCGTAAGTAATGTCTAAAGCACCAAAAGCGACCAGGTTGAGCGCGCCAATACTTAATTCATTTTGAGTGATGTCTCTCTTCTCAGGTTCGGTATTCTCATTAATTTGAGAATCTTGTGCATAAGTAATTGAAGTAACAAATACGAAAATCAGTAAAAATAAATTTTTCATTTAATGAGGGGGGTGATTGATGAATAATGGTTACAAATTATGAATAAATTCGGAAGAAGGCTGTTTTTTTGATATTAAATTAAGCTCCAATAATTTATCCTGTACTTTTTCTATCTCAGCTTCAGTTATTTGCTCCTGACTCCAATGAGTAATATCCAGCCATTTTTGGATGTCTTCTATGCGCTGATCGTACTTTTCGGCTAATTTTTCTGCAATTTTTGGAAGATCTTTAAAACGTTTGGTTTCCGTATTTAAGATTTCAAGCATCGTTTTAATACGTTCAGGTTCATTTTTTAAACTTTCGTTTCTGGCCGCAATAACAAAACAAGGCCAGGGAGTAGGGCAGTCAGCAAGTCTTCTAAAAGTATGATTATCTACCAAAGGTTTGGTGGTAAAATGCTCCCACATAAAATACTGAGCTTTATCTTCTCTTAATGCTTTTACTGCTCCATCCAGATCTTTCACTATTTCAAACTTAAGATTACCGGTATTCCAGTGATGATTTTGAGCATTTACGTAAGCCATAAGGTGTGAACCACTACCTTTGCGGCTAATCGCTGCTTTGGTATTTTCAAGCTCTTCAACCGATTTATATTTTGAACCGGCTGCCACGTGAATTCCCCAAACTAATGGGGACCCAATATAAGTTTGTACAATCTTGCTTTCATTTCCTGAAATTATATCTTTTAAAATCCCTTCAGTTAAGATTACAGCAACATCAATTTCTCCTGATCGTAAAGCTTTATTCATAGCACCAGTTCCACCGGGAAAATCTTTCCAAATAACATTTAGACCACGAGTCTCAAAAAGTTTTTCTTCTATACATAAATGCCACGGAAGGTTAAAATGTTCTGGGACGCCACCTACTTTAATAGTTTTCATGAGCTATGTTTTTTCTTTAAATAATTATAAATCTCGTATTGTGACCTGATGGGCTTTTCATTTTTATTCCTCTTAACATATTCATTCGTCTCATCGGCATCCTGGATTCTTGCTTTTACATTATCGTTTAATTGAATCTCCAGGATCTCTTTAAACTCCTGCGCCACATCTTTATCGAGGACAGGGGAGAGCACCTCTATACGGCGGGAAAGGTTACGCGACATCCAATCGGCGCTTCCATAATACATTTTTTCATCGCCACCGTTTTCAAAAATGTAAATTCTGCCATGCTCTAAAAATCGGTCAACAATACTGGTAATATAAATATTTTCACTTAAACCTTCAACTCCTGGAATTAAACAGGTAAATCCTCGAACCAGCAATCTTATCTCTACTCCAGCGTTACTGGCTTTGTAAAGTAGGTCGATCATTTCGGGATCTTCAAGACTGTTCATTTTAGCTGTGATCTTTGCCTTTTTACCTTTTCTTGCGTTATCAATTTCGTTATGAATCAGTTTTATAAATTCCTGTCTTGTAGAAAATGGGGAGATCAAAAGGTTTTTTTCCCTCGGAATAATCAATTCTCCTTCCAGAACTTTAAATAATCGGGATAATTCTTTCGCAATTTGTTTGTTAGAAGTAAAAATCGCGTGATCACAGTATATCTTTGAAGTTTCACTATTGAAGTTTCCGGTGCCTATATAGGAATAGTTCACCAGGTCTTCGTCTTCCATACGTTGCACTAGCATGATTTTGGAATGCACTTTAATTTTTGGATAAGAATAAATTACATTGGCACCTTTTTCCTCGAATTTTCGACCCCAAATAATATTGTTCTTCTCGTCAAACCTGGCTTTAGCTTCTACAAAAACCGTAAGTTGTTTTCCGTTTTCCAAAGCTTTTAATAACAGGCTTGTCAACCTGGATTCATCAGCGACGCGATATAAGGAAATTTTTATTGCAGTTACATTCTCATCGTCTACCGCCTGTTCCAGGAAATTTTCTACATAAGCGAAAGACATATAAGGAAAATGCACCGCCTGGTCTTTTTCTGAAATTGTATCGAAATAGTTCTTGGATTGCGATAAAACTTTATGTTCTATTGCGGGCAGTTTTTCATAATGAAGATCAGGATTGTTTGTAGGATCGGGGAAGGAAAAGAAATCGTTGAAATTATGGTATTTACCCCCGGGCATCATATCTATCTTGCCCAACTTCAGTAGTTTTCTAACTTTTTTATGAAGAAAATCGGGCATTTCAGCATCGTACAGCAAACGCGTGGGTTGGCCATCTGTTCTTTGCGCGAGCGAATCGTATATTTTTTCAGCTAAAACACCTTCATAAATATCCTCAATATAAAGCTCAGCATCGCGAGATAGTTTAATTTCATAAACACCCTCAATGTTTTGATCCTCAAATATGTAACTTACCTGGCTTCTAATAATTTCATCTAAGTAGGTAATCGAATTATCTTCACCATCGCCTTCCAGGTTTACAAATCTTCCACAGGCATCAACGGGAATATTTACAATCCCAAGTTTTTCCTTATTCGTGAAACTGACCACCAGGTACAATTCGGCATTTTGCAGAAAGAGCTCATTTTCTTCTTCAAGATCTATTATTTCCGGTTTAATATGAGCTTTTATTTTTTCCTGAAAATAGTTTCTCGCAAATTCTTTTTGAATCTTATTAAAATGTTCAGCATCTATTAGATAGATACCATTTTTGGCTAATTCAGGTAAGATTTGCATTTTATAAATCTCTCCGAATTTATGTTGCTGATGCTTTACCTCCTCAAGAATTTCTTTTGTGATTTTTGTGGGTTTTAAGGCTAGCTTCTTACGAATGCTTTTTTCTACACGCTTCATTTGCCGAAGCTGGGCAACCCTGACTCTAAAATACTCGTCCAAATTTGAAGAGAAAATAGCTAAAAAACGAATCCGCTCGTAAAGCGGATTGATCTTATCTTCAGCCTCCTGTAAAACTCTTGCGTTAAAACTTAACCAGTTAAGGTCTCTATGCCTTATTGGGATTTCTTGTGGTTCCTGCATTATTGATTAGTAGTTTATCAAAAATACAAATTAGGGCATTGGAATGCTTTTAATTTTCTGTTAAATGACTGCCTAAGCGAGATTCAAAAGCTTCTGTAGTTTAACTAAAATTAGCCAAACCTAATATCTTTACTTCACTATTCGATCTAAACTATATTCGATAAGTCCTTCAACTGTTTTCTTTGGATCTTTAGTAAAAGTACCTGCTGTACGATTAGCAATTACCGCATTCATTGAGATCGCATTATGGCCAAGGAGTTTTGATAAACCGTAAATGGCTGAAGTTTCCATTTCCAGATTTGTGATTTTCCTATTATTGAATGAGAATGAAGCCAGTTTATCGTTCATCTTATCATCCTGAAGTGCTAAGCGTAAAATCCTGCCCTGTGGACCATAAAAACCAATATTAGTGCCGGTAACTCCTTTATGAATATTAGGCGACTCCATACGGTAAATAAGATTTTCACTCCCTTCTACTACGTAAGGCGCAGCTTTCTTTTCGAACCAGTTTAAATGCTTAATAAAAGCTTCAGCAAATCCTGAATTTTGAATATGCTCGCTATCATAGAAATGCAGCAGTCCGTCAAAACCAATAGCACTTTCACTTATTAAATATGAATCTACAGGGATTTCCTCCTGAATAGAGCCGGTGGTTCCTATTCTTATTATATCTAAACTCGTGGTTTCCTTTTTAAGCTCCCGGGTTTTAAAATCGATATTTACCAGTGCATCAAGTTCGTTTAGTACAATATCAATATTATCGGGACCAATTCCAGTAGAAATCACGCTGATCCGTTTTCCTTTATAAAATCCGGTTTGTGTATGAAACTCCCGCTTTTTTATTTTGAATTCAATTTTATCAAAATGCCTCGTAATTCTTTCAACACGATGGGGATCACCTACAAAAATCACAGTCCTGGCAATATGTTCCGGTAATAGATTTAGATGGTAAACACTTCCATCATTATTCTGTATAAATTCTGAAGCTTCTAAGGGCATATTATAATTTTAAAACCTTGTGGGAATCGGCATCATATAAAAAATCAAAAACTCGCGCTCCTCCCAAACAATCCTCGTTTTTAAGTTCCTGGTAAAAGTTTTTCTTTTGATTTAAAGCATCCTGGCCTTTTTGTGTTAGAATCACCCGGTTATCTTCCAAAGTATAGAAAATAGATAATTTATTGAGCACCCTCTCCATTTGTGAATCGCTGTAACCATAATAACCCTGATATTGCAAAGCATAACCGAGCAACTGATTAACAGAAGTTATATGCTGGCTTTCTACCAGTTTAAGCACATTCCGCTCTAGTGAATTAATACCAGTCTTGCTATTGGGAAAACGCTCTATATGCGCCCTGATACAACTGGAAAGATATTCAAAATTAGAAGTTTTCTTAATTTGTTGCTTCAGTTTCATAGGATCGTTACTACAATACAGTTCCCAAACCAAACTCGCAATCTCCAGATCTTTTTCCTGTAACTGAATTTTATGCTTAAAATGGTTTAGCAAATGCTTTTCCGAAAGTCTGGAAAGTGGTAAAAATTCATCTTCGCCTTTGAGTCGCTTACTACAAACCAGATAGAAAGGAACCTTTGGTTTATGTTCGTGATAAAAACTTATCGCCGCTATCATATTTATATGGCAAAAAAGATCGAATTCAAACCAAAGCACCACGTGATCATAATCTTTAGCCGCCTTTAATTTTTTAAGCTGAGAAACAAATCGTTCCTGGTAATTTTCTGCAGAAATATCATATGTTTCCTTTAAAAACTTCTCGCGCTGTTTTATAAATTTTGAAGATCCAACTTCTTTAATACTCGGCCCTTCACATAGCAACTCCCGCCATACAATAATTTGGCCGGAAAGGTTGAGTTCTTGAACCTGTTCAGTTAAGCTATCTCCATTTACAATATGCAGGGCTATATTCGCCATAGGGGGGAATTTTAAAGTAGGTGGAAATTAACCACCTACCCGTTTTACGTTATATCCATCTTTTCTAAGGAGTTCCATGATCTTTTCACGATCATCTCCCTGAATAATAATCTCACCATCTTTTGCCGAACCGCCAACACCGCATTTCTTCTTCAACTTCTTTCCAAGAATCACTAAATCATCATTAGTACCCTGAAAACCTTTAATTATAGTCACGGTTTTACCACCGCGACCTTTGCTGCTAAAATGAGCTTCGAGTTTTTGGTCCTGGGGAGCTAAGGTTTCATCGGTTTCTTGGTGTTCATTTCCTTCAAAATCATCATTTGTAGAAAAAACAAAACCGCCTAAATCCTCAAGCCCAAGTTTTTTCTTTGCCATAACTTATTTTTTTAAGAGTCCGATTTCTACCAGACGTTGGTGTAAAAATTCGCCGGCAGTAATATCTTCGTATTGTTTTGGGTTTTCCTCATTTATGCATTCTTCCAGGCAATCTAGACGCATTTCGCTTCTTGGGTGCATAAAGAAAGGTATAGAATATCTTGGTTTACTCCATTCTTCTTTCGGCGGATTAATTACCCTGTGAATTGTAGAACGTAACTTATTGTTAGTATGTCTCTCCAACATATCCCCAACATTTATCACTAATTCGTTTTCCTGTGGTACAGCATCAATCCATTCACCATCTTTTCGTAATACCTGTAAACCACCAGTAGAAGCCCCCATAAGTAAAGTGATAAGGTTTATATCTCCGTGAGCGCCTGCTCTAACGGCGCCTTTAGGCTCTTCTGTAATTGGAGGGTAGTGGATAGGTCTTAAAATACTGTTTCCGTTGCTGGCCCAATGATCAAAATAATGCTCTTCCAGCCCAATGTATAAAGCTAAAGCTCGCAATACATAAATACCGGTTTTCTCCAGCATTCGGTAAGCTTCCATTCCTACCTTATTGAAATCTTTAAGTTCAGAAACCTGAACATTTTCGGGGTATTTCTCAGTAAGATTTGCATCTGCAGCAGGTTCCTGTCCAAAGTGCCAAAACTCCTTAAGATCACCTTCTTTTTTACCTTTCGCATGTTCTTTTCCGAAGGAAATATAACCACGTTGGCCTGCCAGGCCTTCAATTTCATATTTTTTCTTCACCTCTAAAGGAAGGGCGAAAAAACTTTTTACTTCTTTATATAGGCTTTCTTCCAGCTCCGTATCAAGAAAATGGTTTTTTAAAGCTACAAAACCAATCTCCTCATAGGCCTTACCAATTTCATCGACAAACTTTTGTTTTCGAGTTGGATCTTCAGAAAGAAAATCAGCAAGATCTACGCTTGGAATATTATTCATCGCCATAATATGCTTTGTTTTTTGAGAATTTAACACACAAAGTTAAATAAAAATACGGAGTTGCCGAGGCTTTTTATATTTCTTAGCATTTATATTTTTGGTTACATTTGGTAAACAATCACAAGTAATGCAACCAAATTTTACAACAGAATCAACGATAAATTTTGAAAAAAATAAACTCTCTTCTGTACAATTATTAGGGCTATATGAAGCCCTTTTAAAGCCCCGTTTAATTGAAGAGAAAATGCTTATCCTGCTTAGACAGGGAAAAATCTCAAAATGGTTTAGCGGTATAGGGCAGGAAGCGATTTCTATAGGAGTTACCAAATCACTTAAAGCTGATGAGTATATTTTACCAATGCACCGGAATCTGGGTGTATTTACTTCAAGAAACGTTCCTTTAAACCGACTGTTTTCACAATGGCAAGGCAAACAAAACGGATTTACCAAGGGGCGCGACCGCAGTTTTCATTTTGGAACCCAGGAATTCAAAATTATTGGAATGATCTCTCATCTGGGTCCGCAGCTTGGCGTAGCCGATGGGATTGCCTTAGCGCATAAACTTAAAAATGAAAATAAAGTAACCGCTGTTTTTACTGGGGAAGGTGGAACCAGTGAAGGTGATTTTCACGAAGCCCTTAATATTGCTTCAGTTTGGGACTTACCGGTGTTATTTTGCATAGAAAATAATGGTTACGGACTTTCAACGCCCACCAACGAACAATATCGCTGTAAGGATTTGGCCGATCGGGCAAAAGGCTATGGAATGGAATCTCATATTATAGACGGTAATAATGTTATTGAGGTTTATTTAAAAGTTTTTGAGATAGCTGAAAGTATAAGAGAAAACCCAAGACCGGTTTTGTTGGAATTTAAAACCTTTAGAATGCGTGGTCATGAGGAAGCTAGCGGCACCAAATATGTACCTGAGGCATTAATGCAATTCTGGCAGCAAAAAGATCCCGTAGAAAATTTCAGAAGGTTTTTAATAGATGAAAATATACTTTCTGAAGAGCAGGATGCCCATTTTAAAAATGAAATCAAAGTTGAAATAGACAAAAACCTGAAAGAGGCTAATGAGGAACCATCTTCTAAATACAATGAAACAAAGGAATTAAATGATGTGTTTCATAATATTGTATATCAGGAGGTTAAACATGAGTCTGAAACTGAAAATATAAGATTCATAGACGCTATTGCGCAAGCTTTAAAACAATCTATGCAAAGGCATAATTCCCTCGTTTTAATGGGTCAGGATATTGCGGAATACGGTGGAGTTTTTAAGATTACCGAAGGACTTCTGGAAGAATTCGGTAAAGAACGGGTTAGAAATACCCCTATTTGTGAATCGGCCATAGTGGGAACCGCAATGGGACTTTCTATAAATGGAATGAAGGCTATGGTAGAAATGCAGTTTGGGGATTTTGTGAGTTCGGGCTTTAATCCTATTGTAAACTACCTGGCAAAAAGCAATTATCGCTGGAATCAAAATGCCGATGTAGTAATAAGAATGCCCTGTGGTGCAGGAGTGGGAGCAGGACCATTTCATAGCCAGACTAATGAAGCCTGGTTTACTAAGGTTCCAGGCTTGAAGGTTGTTTACCCTGCATTTCCGTATGACGCGAAAGGTTTGCTGAATACCGCTTTTAACGACCCAAATCCCGTCTTGTTTTTTGAACATAAAGCACTTTACCGAAGCATTCGCCAGGAAGTTCCGGTAGATTACTATACCTTGCCATTAGGAAAGGCTTCGGTATTAAGAAAAGGAGAAAAACTTACAATTATCACCTATGGCGCCGGAGTTCACTGGGCTTTAGAAACCCTAAATGAAATGGAAATAGAAAATATAGAGCTGATTGACCTTCGAAGCTTGCAACCTTTAGATAAAGAGGCCATTATTAGTTCGGTTAAAAAAACTGGGAAAGCCTTGGTTTTAACTGAAGATTCTCTTTTTGGAAGTTTAGCTTCAGAGATTTCAGCGATTATTTCTGAAGAATGTTTTGAGTTTTTAGACGCTCCAGTAATGCGCCTGGGCAGCGGGGAAACTCCAATTCCATTCGCAACTGCTATCGAAGATGGCTATCTTCCGAAGAAAAAATTAAAGGCTAAAATCCAGCAATTAATAGACTATTAATAATAAAACGCTAAAAAATTACAGATTTTAAGAATCCTTAACAGTTCTGCTGTTAAAGTATTAATAATATTTTGTCTTAGGACTACACCTGCTGTAATTTTGATTCTAACTAATCAAAAACTCTAATATTATGATACGTTTAATCGTTATTTTTCTGATCATTGCTTTGGTAGCTGCCATATTTGGTTTTGGTGGAATCGCTGAAGGTTTTGCAGATATTGCTAAAATAATCTTTTACATCTTCCTTGTTTTATTAGTGATTTCATTAGTAAGCAGGCTATTTAGAAGATAAAAATATATAAAATAAAAGAATAAAATCCAATGTATTGCGCCAGGTGATGATCGGCAAACATTGGGTTTTTATGTATAATCCAAAAAATTAATGATGAAAAAAATATTTATACTTGGCTTTGTAGCCGTGCTTTTAGCGGCCTGTGGTCCCAGTAAAACTGCAAAGGAAGCCAGAAAAACCTTTAATGGAGACTGGACACTTACCAGTGTAACCTACCCGAATAGTTCAGGTGAGTTTGATGTGACTTTATTAAACGATGCTAATGCTTCGTGCTTTGAAAATAGTACCTGGAATTTTGTATCCAATAATAATCGTGGAGCTTACACCGTGCAGGGTACTAATTGTGACGGAGGCCAACGCTACTTTATCTGGTCTATAGATGAAGAAAATACCCCGGAAGGAATCTTTGATTTTTTATTGAAACCTACCGACGAAGATTATAAATCAACAACCGGAAACCAGGGATTCCGTATGAATTTGAGATCACTCTCAGAAACCCAAATGGTTTGGGAGCAATCTGTGATGCTTGAGGGTTCTCCGTTTGTGATTAGAATGAATTTTTCTAAACTTTAATTAAACTATTTTACTATGAAGACTACTATAAACAGAATGTTTGCCATTCTATTCGCAGCTACTTTACTATTTAGTTGTGATGCTACTAAGAATGCAAGTAATAAACAAAAAGGAGCCGTGATTGGTTCAGCTGGTGGAGCCGTAATTGGAGGTGTTGTTGGAAACAATACAGGCGATGGAAATACCGCACTTGGTGCCATAATTGGTGGCGTTGTAGGTGGAGCAGCCGGTGCAATTATTGGTGACAGAATGGATAAGCAAGCGCAGGAAATAGAACAGGAAATTCCTGGCGCTGAAGTGGAAAGAGTGGGCGAAGGTATAAACGTAACTTTTGATGAAAGTAGCGGTGTATATTTTGATACTGAAAAATATAACATCAACTCTAAATCTCAAGGGACTTTAAATAAACTGGCCGATATTTTTAAAGAATATCCAGATTCTAATATTCTTGTAGAAGGACACACCGATAATACCGGTAGTGAAACTTATAACCTTACCCTTTCTAAAAACAGAGCTCAGGCTGTGACCAATTATTTGACAAATCAGGGTCTAAGCAGTGGACGATTTGATACGAAATGGTATGGCGAAGCCCAGCCAAAATACGATAACTCAACTGCCGAAGGCCGTGCTAAAAACCGTAGGGTAGAGTTGGCAATTGTAGCAAGTGAGGAATTAAAAGAAGAAGCCAAAAAGCAGGCCGAACAACAGAATTAATCTAATTTGCCTAAAACAACTATTAAATCCCGGAATTTTCCGGGATTTTTTTATGCTTTTATTTATCTTCAAACAATGGCAGATTTTGAAGTTTTAATTATAGGTGGGGGCCTGGCGGGATTAACTGCTGCTATTCATCTTTCCTGGCAAGGGAAACAGGTTTTGCTTATAGAAAAAAAGGCCTATCCAAGACATAAAGTCTGCGGGGAATATCTTTCGAACGAAGTGCTTCCTTATCTAAACTCACTGGAAATAGATATTGAAAATGATTTAAAACCTGTAAAAATTCAAAACCTGCTTTATAGCACCCAAAATGCAAAGTCTATAGAGGCACCTTTGAACCTTGGCGGAATGGGAATAAGCCGGTATACGTTGGATAATTTTCTTTTGAATAAAGCTGAAGAAAATGGCGCGGAAATTTTAATGGATTCAGTAGAGAATATTAAGTTTGAAAATGATGAGTTTCAACTGAAGCTTTCTTCCGGAAAAGAATTAAAGGCATCCATAGTTTTGGGCGCTTTTGGGAAACGATCTAACCTTGATAAGAGTTTGGAGCGTGAATTTATTCAGGAAAAATCTTCCTGGCTTGCCGTAAAGGGACATTATGAGGATACCGGGTTTCCTGAAAATTTAGTGGCATTGCATAATTTTGAAGGAGGCTACTGCGGCTTATCAAAAACCGAAACAGGAGCAGTGAATGCCTGCTATATGGTTTCCTATAAAAGCTTTAAAAAATATAAAAATACCGAAGAATTCAAGGAAAAAGTATTATTTCAGAATGCCTATCTAAAGGAATTCTTTAAAAATGCAAAACCGATCTATGAAAAAGACCTAAGTATCGCACAAATTTCATTTCAGGAAAAATCATTGATCAATAATCATATTTTAATGCTGGGCGATGCTGCCGGCTTAATCCATCCGCTTTGCGGGAATGGCATGGCAATGGCTATTCATTCTGCAAAAATTGCTACAGAAGCTGTTTTAAGTAATTCCCACGGAAATAATTTAAACCGGGAAAAGCTCGAAAATCAATACCGAGACAACTGGAATGCCAATTTCCAAAAAAGGCTAAAAACGGGACGAATACTGCAAAAGATACTTATCAATCCATTTTTGGCTTCAACTTCACAAAATCTGGTCAAAAAATTTCCGTACTTGTTAGAGAAAATCATCAGTAAAACCCATGGGCAGCCAATAATATGAGCATAGATACCTCAAAAAGAACAAGTGCAGTCGAAATTATGGATGATTTTGACCTTCAGGGAGAAGAACTTGATAAAACCCTGCGTGATCTGGATAACATCAATAAATGGTTAGGTGGGAATAAAATTACCTTAGAGGGAGTAAAAAATATTGTCGAAAATCAACCGAAAACATCAGAAATTCATATTGCAGATTTAGGCTGTGGCAATGGTGCCGTACTTCGCGAAATCGCGAGATGGGGGAGAAAAAATAATTATAAGTTGAAACTTACCGGGATTGATGCCAACACCCACGCGATTGCAATTGGAGAAAAGATGACTGCCGGGTTTCAGGAAATTGAATTTTTGGCACTGAACATTTTTAGCGGGGATTTTAAAAATTTTCATTGCGATATTATATTATGTACCTTAACGCTACATCACTTTAAAAACCATGAAGTTTTAGCATTACTAAACCTGTTCAACCAGCAATCCAGGTTAGGAGTGGTTATAAACGATTTGCATCGTTCTAAGCTTGCTTACAGACTGTTTCAGGCGTTTAGCGCGGTTTTTATCAATAACGAGATCGCCAGGAAGGACGGATTGATCTCTATTTTACGGGGATTTAAAAAAGAAGAACTGCAGGATTTTGCCGGGAAAATTCCGAAAACCAATCATCAAATTACCTGGAAGTGGGCTTTTCGCTACCGGTGGATTATTCTGAAAGAAAAAATATGAGTGTAAAAATTATAGGGGTAGAAAAAGAATTGCCGGAGTATACCCGGGAAACCAAAGATATTCTTCCTTGGGTGGATAACTGGATGAAGGATCAGGACGATCGCTATCGAAGAAAAGTACTGAAGATCTTTGAAGGCGCCGGCGTAGATAAACGCTATTCCATTATGAGTCCCGAAGAAGTTTTTACTTCGACCTCTTTTGAAGAAAAGAATAATCTTTATGTAAGGGAAGTTAAGAAACTAGGCAAAAATGTATTACAAAAAGCTTTACAGAGTAATGGATGGGAGGCAGGTTCGGTAGATTTTATCATCACTGTTAGCTGTACCGGAATTATGATCCCTTCTTTAGATGCTTATCTAATTAATGAACTGGAAATGCGGCAGGATATTACCCGTCTACCGGTTACCGAAATGGGTTGCGCAGCAGGAATTTCAGGAATTATTTATGCTGCAAACTTTCTTAAGGCCAATCCGGGGAAACGTGCCGCAGTGATTGCGGTTGAAAGTCCGACGGCTACATTTCAGTTAAACGATTTTTCGATGGCTAATATGGTGAGTGCAGCTATTTTTGGAGATGGTGCAGCTTGTGTGTTGCTTTCATCAGAAGAAAACGCAGCCGGTCCAAAAATCCTGGGTGAAGAAATGTATCATTTTTATGGAGCCACACATTTAATGGGCTTCGATCTCACCAACCACGGACTCAAAATGATCCTGGATGAAAGCGTGCCTCAAACCATTGCCTCTCAATTTCCTGAAATTGTGCATCCGTTTTTGCAAAAATTCAATTCTAATATAGAAAACGTAGATCATTTGATTTTTCATCCCGGTGGAAAAAAAATTGTACAAACAGTTGAAGATCTTTTTGGTAACTTAGGGAAGAATATAGATGTAACCCGGGAAGTGCTTAGACAATATGGGAATATGAGCAGTGCTACGGTGTTGTATGTCTTAGAGGAATTTATGAAAAAACAGCCAAAATCCGGGGAACAGGGTTTAATGTTAAGTTTTGGACCCGGATTCTCGGCACAAAGAATTTTATTGGAATGGTAGCAGAATTTAAAGATTGTAATTACTGGGCAATTATTTTAGGTGGAAGTACCGGATTGGGCTTTGCCACCGCCAGGAAACTGGCACATCACGGGATGAACATTATAATTATCCATCGGGACAGGCGAGCGGATATTGCTGAAATTGAAGAAGCTTTTGAAGATATCAGGGAACAGGATGTACAGTTTGAGAGCTTTAATGTTGACGCCACCAATGCTGAAAAACGAACAAATCTGATAGAGGAAATTTCCAAAATCTTAGGAAAGGACGGCAAAGTAAGGACCCTTGTGCACAGCATTGCCAAAGGGAACTTAAAACCAATGACCGGTGAGGAACCCAATTTGGAAAATGTAGATTTTCAAATTACGATAGATGCAATGGCCATTAGTCTTTATGATTGGACAAAGGCTATTTTCAATGCAGGACTTTTTGCTAAAGATGCCCGCATTATTTCTTTCACCAGTGAAGGTAACAAAAAAGCCTGGGCCAATTATGCGGCGGTTTCCGCGGCAAAAGTAGCCCTGGAAGCCATTACCCGAAGCATTGCCCTGGAATTTGCACTGCAAGGCATTCGGGCCAACTGCATACAGGCTGGAGTTACTGTTACGCGGTCTTTTCAAATGATTCCCGGTAACGAAACCTTGCGTGTGCACGCGCTAAAACATAATCCGTTTAAAAGGCTTACTGTTCCTAACGATGTTGCCAATGTGGTGTATTTATTAAGCAAAGACGAAGCCGGTTGGATTACGGGAACCATAATTCCGGTAAATGGTGGGGAACATTTAAAATAAGTAGCATTTGGATTATAAAAACATACATGAAAAACTTCCTTATTCAGCCCCATTTTTATTTGTTGATGAATTGCTGAAAGTCAACGAAAATTCGGCCGAAGGAATTTATACTTTTCCGGTTGATTCATTTTTCTATAAAGGGCATTTTAAAAATAATCCGGTAACGCCCGGGGTTATTTTAACCGAATGTATGGCACAAATTGGAGTGGTATGCCTGGGGATTTTTCTTCTTCAAAACGAAAAAAACGAGTCTAATAATATTAAACTCGCGTTGAGTTCTTCGGAAGTAGATTTTTACTTACCGGTATTTCCCGGGGAAACGGTAAAAGTGGTTTCTGAAAAATTGTTTTACCGCTTTAATAAATTAAAATGTGAAGTGCGAATGTATGATAAGGAAGATAAATTGATTTGCCGCGGAAAGATCGCTGGAATGATAAAAAATGAATCTGTTAGAAAGTTTGAATGAAGAAACGAGTGGTCATTACGGGAATGGGAGTTGTTGCGCCAAATGCGGTAGGCCTTGATAATTTTGAAGATGCACTTCGGAAGGGAACTAGCGGGATAAGGTTTGAGGAAGAGCTTCAACGTTTAAAATTCAGTTGCCAGGTTGCCGGGAAACCACAAATTTCAGAAGAAAAAATTGCAGAATATTTTACACCGTTGCAGCTCCGCGGACTTAATTCCAGCGGGATTGTTTATGGCGTAATTGCCGGTACAGATGCCTGGAAAGATGCCGGGCTTAAAATTGAAGAAAACGAAGTGCCGGATTGGGACAGCGGAATTATTTTTGGCACCGGAATTTTAGGCGTGGATAAATTTAGGGAAGGCATTCATCTTATAGATGCCGGAAAAACCCGAAGGTTAGGAAGTACCACCGTGATGCAAACTATGGCCAGCGGTATTAGCGCTTATTTAGGCGGAATTTTAGGTTGTGGGAACCAGGTGACTACCAATTCCTCAGCCTGTACTACAGGCACTGAAGCTGTGTTAATGGGTTTTGATAGAATTGCAGCCGGAAAAACAAAACGCATGTTAGTTGGCAGTTGCAGTGATCACGGCCCTTATGTTTGGGGTGCTTTTGATGCGATGCGTATTTTACCTTCAAAATATAATGAAAATCCAACCGAAGCTTCCCGACCTATGAGTGTTTCAGCTTCCGGTTTTGTCCCTGGAAGCGGGGCAGGAGCGCTTATGCTGGAAGAATATGAATCTGCGAAAGCACGCGGTGCAAAAATTTATGCCGAAGTCTTGGGTGGCGCTGTAAATAGTGGTGGCCAGCGCGGTGGCGGTAGTATGACGGCTGCCAATAGCGAAGCGGTTGTTAGATGTATTGAAGAAGCTGTTCAGTTTTCTGGGATTTCAGCAGACGAAATCGATGCGATTAACGGGCATCTTACCGCAACCTCCAAAGATGCCCTGGAAATTGAAAATTGGAAAAAAGCTCTGAAGCGCAAGGATTTTCCGTATATAAATTCCTTAAAAGGAATGACGGGACATTGCCTTGCCGCTTCGGGAAGTATAGAATGCGTGGCAAGCGTGCTTCAGCTGGAAAAAGATTTTATTTTCGGAAATGTAAATTGCGAAGATTTAAACCCGGAAATTTCAGCTATGGTTTCCGAAGAAAAGATTCCGCGAGAAACTTTGGAAAAACCGGTGAAAATTTTGGCAAAATCCAGCTTTGGGTTTGGGGATGTAAATGCCGTGGTTATTTTTAAAAAAGTGATAGAGTGATCCAGTAATGAAGTACAGATGTAAAAAGATGTGTGCTGTAAGTAGAAAGCAACATAACTTCGTTACAACATCACAGCGTCACAGAAACTATTGTTTTCAAAAAAAGGATAAGCTTAATATCAAACAGAATGAAAGAACAAGAAATACTGGATTCCCTAAAAAAGATTGTAACTCCTTACGTTCAAAGAGAAGAAGGCCTCAAAAACTTTAATGAGGAAACAGATTTTATTAAAGACCTGGAAGTGAATTCGGCTAACTTGGTAGATGTGATTTTGGATGTGGAAGACGAATTTGATATTGAAATTGACAACGATTCCATGGAGGGCATGTTAACCGTAGGCGACGCGAAAAATATTATTGAACGCAAACTTGCTTCAGCGTGATTGGTAACGATATTATAGACTTAAACCTGGCCCGCAAACAAAGCAACTGGCAAAGACGGGGATTTCTTCAGAAGATATTTATTAATGAAGAAAGGGATTCTATTTTAAACGCCAAAGATCCGGAATTGAATGTTTGGTTGTTGTGGAGTATGAAAGAGGCGGTTTATAAAGCTGTGCAGCGAAAATACAACCTGGAACGTTTTTATAATCCGAAGCGATTTGTTTGCGAGCAGGTAGAAATTAATTCAGGAAAGGCGAGGGGAGTAGTGTGTTTTGATGCTGAAGTCTTTGAAATAAATTCGATACTTTTTTCAGACATGATCCATACCTGCACTGCGAATACAGAGATCTCGTGGATTTCAGAAAATAAAAATTCCAGGATCAGGCTTTTGCAGAAAATTTCTTACCAAAGGAATATTCCATTAGAATCCCTTAACATTAGCAAAGATAGGCTGGGAATCCCATTTTTGACCTACCGTGGTGATAATCTGCAAATTCCGTTTAGCCTTTCCCACCACGGAGATTATTCTGCTTATGCGCTCTCGTTAAATATGTCCTAAAACCCATTTTCTCCATTGTGTAAGCTTTGTCTTATTTGTATCTTGAAACAACTAATTTAAAACGATTTTGATTATGAAGACTGTTGATAAAATGGAAGTGCTGCACAGCCAAAGTGCCGAATTTGTTGAAAAAGGAGAAAGGGGTAAGTTTTTAAAATTAATCCCCGATACTTTTATTATTAAAGGTGAAGAAAAAGATGGCGTTTTTAACCAGGGTTACGCTATAAGACATATAAACAGACAGGATATAATACTCATTGATGTGGTGGAAAAAACTACAAAAGATGCTGTAAAAAAACTGGTTACCGACGGTTATAAAATAAAAGGAATTTTAATAACCTGTGATGCTATTTTAAAGGATGCTTATGCCGATTTAAAAACTATTTCTGAAGATGCCGGTGGCGCGCCAGTTTTTGCACATCCACGCAATAATTTTAAAGACAGTTTTAAAACAAAAGATATCACCGAAAGAAAAGGAGTCCTGAAGGATTTCGATTTAAAGGTATTTGATCTTCCCGGAAACGGGGGAGCTTCAGTGGTCATTTATTCTGATATTAATGATGGGATGTTGTTCCCGGGTGAAGATGCAGAAGGCTCTCCATACGACTCTGATTTGAATACCTTTAAAAGACCAAAAATGGATAAATCTAATGACGATTTTGGTTTGGCAGGCAGTTGGAGTGCTTTTGACGAGGAATTTGCTTACCTATTTCCAAGAAAAGGAAAGCCAGGCTTTAATATTGAAGAAGGTCAGCAAACCGATATTTTAAATGCACTAAGTAGAAGTTAGATTGATAAATCAAGAACCTCGGGGAAAGCCCACAAGATATGAGGAAAACTATTTTATAATTTTGAGGCCTGCCCGCCCGAATGATCGGGCAGGCCTCGGGGATTAAGAGCTGTTTCGAAAATAACCTGCTTGCATATTTCACAACTTAGGTTCAGAATATTGCAAAAGTTATTTTTCAAACAGCCTTCTTAGAAAGCAGCCATAAATAGGGAAGAGGAACCTTCTGTATTTATGGCTTTTTTTATGCTAAAGATTGGTAGATACACTTGATTGGTAGGAGGTTCAGTTTGGCAATTAAGATATAAGATATTGTTAAACGCACCCTATATTCCTATAAATTGTAATATTTTAAAGTTTAAAAGTAACCAACTATGTCTAAATTAAACGTAACTCAAAAATTAATCAAAGAACATTTGCTCAAGGGAGAAATGATTCCCGGAAAGGAAATAGGGATAAAAATAGATCAGGCATTACTGCAGGATGCTACAGGAACCCTGGTACAGTTAGAGCTGGAAGCTATGGGATTGGACAAAGCACAAACTGAAGTAGCTGTTCAATATGTAGATCACAACCTACTGCAAACCGATTTTAAGAATGCCGATGACCACTTATTTTTACTTTCGGCAGCACAAAAATTCGGACTTTGGTATAGTAGACCCGGAAATGGGGTAAGCCACCCTGTACATATGGAACGCTTCGGGAAACCGGGGAAAACAATGGTTGGATCAGATAGTCACACCCCGGCTGCAGGTTCTTTAGGAATGCTTGCCATTGGTACCGGCGGACTTGATGTTGCTGCAGCTATTGCGGGTCAGCCTTATTTCGTAAAAATGCCCCAAGTCTGGGGAGTAAAACTAACCGGGAATTTACCTGATTGGGTAAGTGCTAAAGATGTGATTCTGGAAATGCTGCGTCGCCACGATGTGAAAGGCGGGGTTGGGAAAGTAATAGAATATTATGGTGAGGGCCTTAAGAATTTAAGTGCTATGGATCGCCACGTAATTGCAAATATGGGCGCCGAACTTGGTGCTACCACCACCGTTTTCCCGAGTGACGGGGAAACAAAACGTTTCCTGAAATCTCAGGAAAGAGAACATGACTGGAGAGAATTATTAGCCGATGAAGGCTGCGAGTACGATCTTCATGAAGAAATTATTTTAGATGAACTTGTTCCGCTAATAGCACTGCCAACCAGCCCGGGCAATGTTGTTCCGGTTAGTGAAGTAGCAGGAAAACCCATTAGCCAGGTGGTTATTGGTTCTTCGGCAAACCCAGGTTTACGTGATTTCTGGGTAGCAGGAGCTATTGTAGAAGGTAAATCGGTGAGTAGTGATGTTTCCTTTGATATAAATCCAACTTCAAGACAGATTATCCAGAATATGATAGATAACCGGACTTTTGCTAATTTAATCAAAGCAGGGGCACGTTTTCACCAATCTGGTTGTATGGGTTGTATAGGTATGGGACAGGCACCAGCTTCCGGTACTATTAGTTTACGTACTATGCCCCGAAACTTCCCCGACCGTTCTGGAACTAAAGATGACCAAGTGCATTTATGCAGCCCTGAAACGGCTGCGGCTTCAGCTTTAACCGGAAAGATCACCGATCCACGGGATTTGGAGAAATTATATAATATGAAATATCCGAAGTTCGAATATCCGGAATTTCAGATCATAAATGAAGATATGCTGGTAGCTCCGCCGGAAGACGGGTCTAAAGTAGAACTTCAAAAAGGACCGAATATTAAATCCCTTCCATATATTGAACCTATGCAAGATCATTATAGCGTTCCTGTAATGCTGAAGATGGGAGATAATGTTTCTACCGATGAGATCCTGAAAGCAGGAGCAGAGGTGCTGCCTTTTAGAAGTAACCTCCCTGAAATTAGTAAATATTCTTATACGGTTATTGACGAGACATTTTATGATCGTGCGATGAAAGCCAAAGGAGAACACGGCGGCCATATCGTAGTGGCAAAAGACAACTATGCCCAGGGCTCGAGTAGGGAACATGCTGCAATCGCACCAAAATATTTAGGCCAGGTTGCGGTGATCGCTAATAGTTATGCCCGAATTGCCTGGCAAAACCTTGTGAACTTTGGAATTCTTCCGCTAGAGTTTATAGATATTGCAGACTATGAGAAAATAGAGCAGGACGATCAGATAGTTTTTAGAAACCTTCGTGATGACATCAAAAAACGAAATAACATTCAGGTAATTGTTAGAAAAGCCAATGGGGACAAACTAAAATTTGAAACAAAACACAGTATGAGTGACAGGCAAATCAATATTTTACTGAAAGGTGGTATTATCAATGAATTTAAAGAACGTATTGAAGCCAACGAACTCGGCGAAGACCAAGCCAAAGATGCTGAGGAAGCCGATAGAAGATAAAGTCTAAAACAATCCCAAAGCTTGGGATTGTTTTAGACTTTATCTCGAATTTACTTCGTGATTCTAATTAAAAACCCTGATGTGAGTAACATCAGGGTTTTTTGTGCATTAAACTGAATGAATTTTTAGTTAGAATGAGTTTTCATCTGGCTTTTTTTCTTAGATAACTGGCGATCAAGATCTTTTACACTCTCGGCAACGGCAGCTTCAAAAGAATCTTTATTAGATTCAGCAAAAAGTTGGGGGCCGGGTATACTTAATTTGATATTACAGATATAACCGCCTGGATCCTGGGCTTCTTCCTTTTTAAAATAAACTTCTGCTCTTACGACAAAATCGTATTTCACTTCCAGTTTATCTAATTTTTTTTGAGCGAAATCCTGTAGGCTTTCGCTTTTATCTAGTTTTACGAACTGATATATTGCTTCCATAAATAATTTTATTTTATTCCCGCCAAGAAACCCATAATTCCATTAGTACCCAAATCAATTAAGTGATTCTTAGCAAAGCTTTAAGAATTTATTTTGGTGAATAAACTTATTTATTAGTTGAAAGTGAGCTTTCAATTGAAAATCATCAGTTTGAAGTTATTGATTGTGGTTTCGGTGCTTTAATTTAAAACCTGAGTTCGACCTAAGAATTAGCAAAATAGTGCGAGTTGCCCATTTGAATAATTATCTTCTTCAAACTTAATTGCTGGTTTTTTCTCTTGAAAGGAGTATGCAATCAGGCTTGCCACGAGATTTGTTATAAAATTACCAAAGCTTCGGTGCCTGGAATGCTCTGCGTGACAGATATTCTTGAGCTGGTCATTTATTGTTTCTATGACCGAGCGTTTTCTAAGTAATATTTTTTCCCTCATGGTCATCAATACATTTTTCATATTATTGCGGATTCCTGTAACCAGGTGCAATCCATCTTCAAACAGCATTGCCGCTAGGTTCTTTGATATATATCCTTTATCCGCATACAAATCTCCAAATATCTTGTTCAATATATTTCCTTCTTTTAGAGGTTCTCTGTCGTCCACATTGCCTTGGGTGAGCACGAAATTCAGGATTTCCCCTTTATCGTTCACAATGAGATGCAACTTAAAACCATGGAACCAGCCCATGGTGGATCTTCCAGTTGTTGCTACTCCTTCAAAAACCTTGTTGGACCTTATGCGTTTGTTGTTGCAGACCCTTAGAGGAGTGGAATCGACAAACGATATGCCAGTGCACCCGCCAAGGCAGCGGGTTTTCATAAATAGTACAAGTGGCAACATATTGGACTGCATCAATTCCGTAAACCGGTTGTAGGAAACGGTATCGGGGAACTCGGACTTCATATGTTTTTGGACATAAAAAAGGTAGAAGTCTTTAAAAGTTCTGTGTCCACTAAGGTGAAAGATAACGGTAATGGTAATGATCTCACTCATCGACATTTTAAAAGCCCTTTTTCTATGTTTTTTGCCGTCTTCAAGCAATTTTTGGGTAAAGGCGGGTTCAAAAACCTTACAAAATTCATCTATCTCAAAGAAAATTTCAGTAATTTTATCATTAGAAATCATAGCGGAAAAATTAGTTAAATGCTTGGTATTAAGACACTTAAATATACTAATTTTCCGCTTTTCTATGGCCTAAAATAGCTCGTAATAAGTGATTTTTTTTTACATCGAACTCAGGTT
>JAGXIG010000081.1 GCA_024635815.1 Salegentibacter sp. | reverse complement strand
TGGTGCTGAAGTTTCTCGCAGTAATTGTAGCAGAATTCCAAAGATCTCCGGAGCCGGTTACTTCAACCGCATCTAAATCTTGAAATGGCACCATTACTTTAATACCATTATTTCTAGAAGGTTTCAAATTATAACCTTTTTTTACTGAGATTTTTAAAGTACTGCCGTTTACTTCGGTGGTAATATATTCCTGCAGATTGCTTTCAGCTTCGACGGTTAAATTACCTTCTTTTCCCGAAATCAGTTCCACATCCATAGAACCTACCAGAGACACTTCATCATAATCGCTAATGTTTCTTTTTTCTGAAGTCATTTCACCATTGCCTTTTACGGATTCATTGCTGCCCCACCATTGCGCCTGCACAGGAGTCGAAGCGATAAATAATATTCCTAAAATTAAGTTTAGTTTTTTCATGATTTTAAGTTTAATGATTGATAAATTCTTTTAATTCGTGATGTAAATGTTATCAAGCAGTTTATTGCTTCATAAAAGTTACATTTCCATAACTGGTATTGATTAAAATGGTATTCCCAGAATCTTCTTCAAGGTGATAGCCTTCAAAGGATTTGCTGGTGTTTTGCTCATTACGTTTTCTAATTTGCATATTATCCAGGCCTTTTGCGTTGCCATAAGAAGATTTTACGATGAAATTAAATGGGTGTTCACTATCGTATCCCAGTTTTATCCCGGCATAATCGGTGTTTATTTCTACTTTAGAAACTCCTTTTAAGATCTTTTCGATAGTTGCCGAACCATAATCAAGGTTTAGGTCTAGCGATTCAAAGACACGGCCTATTTTAGTGCTTAGATAATTGCCGTTTCCAACAATTCTTTTTACTTTTTCGATATTTATGCTGCCGTAATCACAGTTGAAATCCAGCTGGGCTACTTTCTTAATCCTGGAATCGGTATAATCGGCACTAATATTTAGTCTTTCGGCTTCTTCTATTTCGTAGCCGCTGTAATCGGCATTTATTTCAGCATTCTTTACGTACCCGATATGGCTGTTTCGGGTGTAATCAAAATTAAGAAGGTTAGAGTTTCCGCGTAGTTCACCAATATCAATTTTACCATAATCGCAGCTTATTTTCGCATTTCCCAGGAGTCGGTCTATGTAAATTCCGCCATAATCATTTTCAATATCCACGCTATGTTTTTCAGGAGCTTTAATCACATAATTAATCTCCATATTTACATTGCTGGAGCTGTTGAAAAGTGAACTCCACCAGGACTGGTCTTCTCGTGTAAAATGGGTTTTTGCACTTACCCCGGAAGAAGATTGATTAAATTCTATATTAATGTCGTCCAGTTTTTGTTGTACTTTTTCTTCATCGTCACCATTAGTTTTTATGTTGACTTCTATCACCACTTTATTTTGATCCCAGGTAGAGATATCTACATTTCCGTAGCTGTTATCGATAGTTAGTATATCGGTAGCGCTTACATTGTAAGATTTTGTGATTTTCTTCTCTTTGATGTGTCTGCCATTAAAATCGCTGTTACAGTAGCTTAAAGCGGGAACAAACAGCGCCAGCATTATGAAATTAAATATAGTTTTCATCGCTTTGGTTTTTTAGGGTTTTAATATTTTCTATTTGATTGAGTACTTCGTTTAAAAGATCTATTCTTTGCTGAAAATTGGAGATCATCGCGTAGACAACTCGTTTGTCTTGTCCGCTTTTCTGAAGATCTTGTTTTAGTTTTTTGTATTCCGTTTCCAATTTTTCTAATTGCGTTAAGGCATCTTTTACGATTGCTTCAGTTCCCGGGGCCTCTTCAGCTTTTAGCGTTTCTAATTCGGTTTTAATAAGCTGGGTGTAGAATTGCTGAGTTTCTTTCATTTCAGGGGAAACACTGGCCAGTTCACCTGAATTTCTGCGGTAATTTTCATGGAAAAATCCTGCAAAAACCATAAAACCTATTGCTAAGATTGCAGCCATTGAGAGAAGCGGTGCCCAAAGACTTCTTTTGTGATTACTATTGCCCAAATTTTTGGTTTGGCGGTTCTGTTCTTCCAGCTTTTCTCGGAACCTCACTTTGTGACCAGAAGCTGGCTCTTTATTATCAAAGTCCAGCTCTTTAAAAAGCTCGTCTATTTTATCGGTTTTCATCTTTCAGCAATTTTTTTCTTAAACTTTCTTTAGCCCTTGAGATCATAGTGCGGCAATTGGCATAACTTAAATTTAAAATTTCGCCAATCTCTTCGTAATCATAACCTTCTATTAAGTGCAGCGTTAAAGCAACACGGTAGTTTTCTTTAAGTGAATTGAGCGTTTTTAAAATTTTGTTTACTTTTTCATTTTTAGAATCTTCTTCCAGGATAATTCCTTCACTTTTATCAACTTCATTTTTCAATTCATCATTGTAGGCTACTTCGTTTAATTTTACTTTTTTATTAAAAGCATTAATACTTAGGTTTACCACGATTCTTTTTAACCAGGCGCCAAATGTGGAAGTCCCCTGAAAACTATCTAATTTGGAAAAAGCTTTTAAAAATGCCTCCTGCATAATGTCTTCAGCTTCAGCTGTATCATTTACAATTCGCAGCGAAGTATTATACATTGCTTTGTAATAGCGTTCATAAACTTCCATCTGTGCACGCTGGTCATTTTTTCGGCAACGCGCAACAAGATCATTGATATGTGTGATGGTTGGTGTCAATTAAAACTATCTTGTTTCTATACTAAAGATAGCTTTGAATTTGATTTGTTACACTTTTCAGAAAAAAATTCAGAAAAAGATGGTGGCATAAGAATTGACTACTTCTAGTAGAAATTGCACGAAAAGCAGCTTAGTTTACTGAGCATAAGCCTTTACAGAAAAAGAAAAGATTAAGAACCACAAGCTGTTTGTGACAGTTTGACTTAAAATAAATTATGGCTAAAACTAAATTAACGAGTTTTGACAGTTTGTCATTGCAAGATATAGATCAGGATGCAGATTTAATTCCCTTAATGACGCCAGAAGATGAAGAAGAAATAAACAGGGAAGAATTGCCTGAAACTTTACCGATATTACCACTACGGAATACTGTGTTATTTCCCGGGGTAGTAATTCCAATTACCGCCGGAAGGGATACTTCCATTAAATTGATTAATGAAGCGAACAACGATTCTAAAATAATCGGGGTTGTTGCACAAAAAGATGAAGAAGTAGAAAATCCTTCTGCAAAGGATATTTATACAACCGGTGTTGTTGCGCGTATTCTTAGGGTATTAAAAATGCCCGATGGAAATACTACGGTAATCATACAGGGGAAAAAGCGTTTTGAAATTGATGAAATTGTAAAGGAAGAACCTTACCTAACAGCGAAAATTAAGGAAGTTCCTGAAGCAAGGCCGGAACTTGATAATAAAGAGTTTCCTGCGATTATAGATTCTATAAAGGAACTTGCACTTCAAATTATAAAGGGAAGTCCTAATATTCCAAGCGAGGCTTCTTTCGCGATCAAAAACATAGAAAGCTCTTCCTTCCTTATCAATTTTGTGTCTTCTAATATGAACCTTGCGGTAGAAGACAAGCAAAAATTACTGGAAACCAACGATCTTAAAGATCGCGCCCTGGCTACTTTGCGCCATATGAATATGGAATTTCAGAAATTGGAACTTAAAAACGATATTCAGAGCAAGGTGCAAAGCGATATGAGCCAGCAGCAGCGCGAATATTTTCTTCATCAGCAAATGAAAACCATCCAGGAAGAGCTGGGCGGTGTTTCGCACGAAGATGAAATTGAAGAAATGAAAATACGCGCCAAGAAGAAAAAATGGGGCGAAAAAGTGCAGAAGCATTTTCAAAAGGAAATCTCCAAAATGCAACGAATGAATCCGCAGGTTGCGGAATATTCCATTCAGCGAAACTATTTAGATTTGTTCCTGGATCTTCCGTGGAATGAATTCAGTAAAGATAAATTTGATTTAAAAAGGGCGAAAAAAATCCTGGATCGTGACCACTATGGTTTAGACGATGTAAAACGCCGAATTATAGAATATTTAGCGGTACTGAAGCTGAGAAACGATATGAAATCGCCAATTCTTTGTCTCTACGGACCTCCCGGAGTTGGTAAAACTTCGCTTGGTAAATCTATGGCCGAGGCTTTAGGTAGGGAATATGTAAGAGTTTCCCTTGGTGGGTTACGTGATGAAGCTGAAATACGTGGGCATAGGAAAACCTATATCGGTGCTATGCCGGGTAGGATTATTCAGTCGCTTAAAAAAGCGGGAACAAGTAATCCGGTTTTTGTTTTAGATGAAATTGATAAATTAAGTATGGGACATGCCGGCGATCCTTCTTCAGCACTATTAGAAGTGCTGGATCCCGAGCAGAATAGCGAATTCCACGATAACTTCCTGGAAATGGGCTTTGACCTTTCTAAAGTAATGTTCGTGGCTACGGCAAATACTTTAAGTACCATTCAACCGGCTCTTAGAGACCGGATGGAAATTATAAATGTAACCGGTTATACCATAGAAGAGAAAGTAGAAATTGCCAAGCAGCATTTGCTTCCGAAGCAATTAAAAGAACATGGATTAACCAAAGAGCACATCAAAATCGCCAAGCCGCAATTAGAGAAAATTGTGGAAGGTTATACCCGGGAATCAGGTGTTCGTGGTTTGGAGAAGCAAATCGCTAAAATGGTTCGTCACGCGGCCAAGAATATCGCGATGGAAGAGGAGTATAATGTTAAAGTGACGAACGAAGATATTATAGAAGTGCTGGGTAGTCCCAGGCTGGAGCGTGATAAATACGAAAACAATGAAGTTGCCGGTGTGGTAACAGGCCTGGCCTGGACGCAAGTAGGCGGGGATATTCTTTTTATCGAATCTATTCTTTCTAAAGGAAAAGGTAACCTGAATATTACCGGGAACCTTGGAAAAGTAATGAAAGAATCGGCTACCATTGCGATGGAATATATGAAGTCTAATGCCGAAGAACTTGGGTTAGATCCTACGATATTTGAAAAATACAATGTACATATTCACGTGCCTGAAGGAGCAACGCCAAAAGATGGTCCAAGTGCCGGAATAACAATGCTTACTTCTTTAGTCTCCCTGTTTACACAGCGAAAAGTAAAGAAAAGTATCGCCATGACTGGAGAAATCACTCTTAGGGGGAAAGTGCTTCCGGTAGGAGGTATCAAAGAAAAAATCCTTGCTGCAAAACGTGCTCGTATTAAAGAGATCATTCTTTGTAAAGAGAACGAACGTGATATAAAGGAAATAAAAGAAGATTATCTAAAAGGACTTACTTTTCATTATGTAAATGAAATGAGTGAAGTTATAGATCTTGCCATTACCAAAGAAAAGGTGAAAAACGCTAAAACGCTTTAATTTTAAAGCTGTCTGGAAAGTTTTCGGTTAGGACGTCATTCTGAATTTATTTCAGAATCTAATATGATTGTAATTAATTGGTCTCAAAAGTGGGACTTAAACCCTGCAATTTTATTGCAGCACTTTAGTATTGCGAAAAAATCTATATTTTCGAGCTATGGGTTATCAACGAAAAGGCTCCCACACAGTCAG
>JAGXIG010000080.1 GCA_024635815.1 Salegentibacter sp. | reverse complement strand
GATTAGATAAAATAAAAGAGCCCTTTGCACCGGGAAAAAAATATGAAAAGTATGCACCTGCTGTTAACGCAATAGATACTTTTTTATTTACTCCAAATCATACCACGCAAAAGGGATCTCATATTCGTGACGCAGTAGACTTAAAGCGTACGATGATCACAGTGGTACTTGCCCTTATTCCGGCGTTGATCTTCGGAATGTGGAATCAAGGTTACCAACACTTTAGCCAACTAGGTGAAGCTTTTACCTTTTGGGAAGCGATTGGCCACGGAGCATTGAAAATTGTTCCTATGATCGTTGTTTCTTATGCGGTTGGATTGGGAATTGAGTTTGCTTTCGCCATCTTTAGAGGTCACGAAGTAAACGAAGGATACTTGGTAACTGGATTATTGATACCAATGATTATGCCTGTAGACCTTCCGCTTTGGATGTTGGCATTATCAGTAGTATTTGCTGTACTTATCGGTAAAGAAGCTTTTGGAGGTACAGGAATGAATATTCTTAACCCCGCGCTTACGGCAAGGGCATTTGCCTTTTTCGCCTATCCTACTTATATGTCTGGTAACCAGGTTTGGGTTAGTGAGGCAAGTAATGTAGATGCAATTTCTGGTGAAACAATACTTGGTTCATTAGCAGCAGGAGATAATGTAAGTTACGGTATGATGGATATGTTCTACGGAGTCATCCCCGGCTCTGTCGCAGAAACTTCAACGCTTTTGGTCCTTGTAGGAGCACTACTTTTAATATTAACAAAAGTTGGAAGCTGGAGAATTATATTGAGTGCATTTATAGGAGCTGCGGCAATGGCGCTTATTTTTAACGCTTTACCTGCTATGGGAGTTACCGGGAACGAACTTACAAACTTCCCCTGGTATGGTCATCTTATTATTGGTGGTCTTGCCTTTGGTATTGTTTTTATGGCTACAGACCCTGTCTCGGCCGCGCAAACAATGAAGGGAAAATGGATCTACGGATTCTTAATAGGTTTTCTTTCGGTAATGATTAGGGTGTTTAACCCGGCGTATCCTGAAGGGGTAATGCTTGCGATCTTACTAATGAATGTATTTGCGCCTACGATAGATCACTATGTAATTCAGTCGAATGTAAAGCGTAGAAAGAAAAGAATTAACGCGGACACCACACAGGTGAAAACAGCAGTTTAGTTATGGAAGAAAAATCAGTAAATAAAACAAATAGTAACGGTTACACGTTTCTTTTTGCGGTAATTATGGTATTGGTTGTAGCCTCGGTATTGGCTTTTACCGCAACCTCGCTTCAACCTATTCAAAAGGAGAACGTACGCCAGGAAAAAATGCAGAATATTCTCGCAACTATTGGAGTTGAAACCGATAGGCCAGGAGCCGAAGAGCTATACAACCGGTATATCACAGAAGCAGTAACCTTAGACCAAAACGGAGAAGAAAGAGAAGGCGTGGACGCCTTTACGGTAGATTTAGCTAAGGAAATTAAAAGACCGGCTGAGGAACAAAATTTCCCATTATATATTGCCGATTACGAGGGAGAAAAATATTATATAGTTCCTCTTAGAGGGAATGGACTATGGAATGCGATCTTTGGTTACATTTCTTTAAAAGACGATGTAAATACCATTAAGGGTGCTACGTTTGACCACCTTGGGGAAACCCCGGGTCTTGGTGCAGAAATCACTAAAGAATGGTTTAAAGAAAGTTTTGCTGAGGAAAAGATTTTTGACGATAGTGGAAATCTTGTTGGAGTATCTGTTGTAAAAGGCGATATAGATCCTTCAGATAAAGATGATAACCAGGTAGATGCAATATCGGGAGCTACAATTACTGGAGACGGTGTTTCTGATATGATTTCTGAAAGACTTCAGCGTTATCTGCCTTACTTCAAAAAGCAAACAGAAATTAACGTTGCAACAAAGTAATTATGGCTACAGAGAAAAAAAATATTTCAGAAGAGAAAGAAGCCAAAAAGAAAGAAATGATCTTTTTTCTATCTAGTTCAGAAGAAAAAGAGCATTTCCTTTCAAAAGGCAATAGAAAATTATTGTCAGATCCATTAGACGATAACAACCCGATTACCGTGCAGGTTCTGGGTATATGTTCGGCACTGGCAATTACAGTGCAATTAGAACCGGCTGTGGTAATGGCTATCGCCGTAGTTGCGGTAATGGCTTTTAGTAACATGATCGTTTCTATGTTACGTAATATGATTCCAAGTAGGATCAGAATTATTGTGCAACTCGTAGTTGTAGCATCCCTGGTGGTTTTAGTAGACCAGATTCTTAAAGCTTATGCCTACGATGTAAGTAAACAGCTTTCGGTATTTATTGGTTTAATTATTACCAACTGTATCGTAATGGGACGTTTGGAAGCCTTTGCTTTAGGTAACGGAGTTTACAAATCTTTCCTTGATGGTATAGGTAACGCAGCAGGGTATGGTTTAATTCTTATAATAGTAGCATTCTTCCGTGAGCTTTTAGGTTCAGGAAAATTATTCGGATTTGAAATTTTAGGACATAAAGGAGCGACCCTTGCCGATTCCACAGGTTTATATGCATTTGGATATGAAAACAACGGTTTAATGTTGCTTTCCCCAATGGCGCTAATTGTAGTTGGTTTGCTTATTTGGATACAACGTGCAAGAAACCGTAAACTGATAGAAGAGAACTAAAAGCACAACAGCTTAAATAAAATTAAATTATGGACTATATAAATTTATTTGTTAGAAGTATTTTCATAGAAAATATGATTTTTGCCTACTTCTTGGGAATGTGTTCCTATTTAGCAGTGTCAAAGACCGTTAAAACAGCTGTTGGGTTAGGTGCGGCGGTAATCTTTGTACTTAGTATTACTGTACCTATTAACTATTTGCTGGACAATTACCTATTGCAACCGGGAGCTTTGGGATGGCTTGGTGCCGAGTATGCCAATGTAGACCTTAGCTTCTTGAGTTTTATCATGTTTATCGCGGTAATTGCATCTATGGTACAATTGGTAGAAATGATCGTTGAGAAATTCGCTCCTGCATTATATGGTGCTTTAGGTATTTTCTTACCGCTTATTGCTGTAAACTGTGCTATTCTTGGAGGATCACTTTTTATGCAACAAAAGGATTTTGGAGCTATTACAGAAGCTGTAACCTACGGGGTTGGTAGTGGAATTGGATGGTTCCTTGCAATTCTTGGTATTGCAGCTATTCGTGAAAAAATAGCTTACTCTAATGTGCCTGCCCCATTAAAAGGTTTGGGGATAACATTTATTATCACGGGACTTATGGCATTAGGTTTTATGAGTTTTATGGGAATTAAATTATAATCGCAAAAGAAAGATTATGACAGTTATTATAGCAAGTATAGTAGTATTTTTAGCATTAATACTCATATTGGTTTCTGTGTTACTGGGAGCAAAGGCAAAATTAGCGCCTTCTGGTCCTGTTACCATAAACGTAAATGGGGAAAAGGATATGGAAGTTGGTTCCGGTGGGACTTTACTTTCTACCCTGGGAGACAATAAATTATTTTTACCTTCTGCCTGTGGTGGTGGTGGAACCTGTGTACAGTGTAAATGTATCGTGGAAGAAGGTGGCGGTGCCATTCTTCCTACCGAGGAACCACACTTTACCCGTAAAGAGATCGCACAGGGATGGCGATTAGGTTGCCAGGTGAAGGTGAAAGAGGATATGAAGATCACTATTCCGGAAGAAGTATTCGGAATTAAAAAATGGGATGCAACTGTTGTAAGAAACTATAACGTAGCATCATTTATAAAGGAATTTGTTGTTGAAATTCCTGAAGATATGGATTATAAAGCCGGAGGGTATATCCAGATCGAGATCCCTAAGTGTGAGGTGAAATTTAGTGATATGGATATTACTGCCCACCCTGAAGAACACGATACTCCAGATAAATTTAAAGCCGAATGGGACAAATTTAAACTTTGGCCATTGGTAATGAAGAATCCAGAAACTGTAGAACGTGCTTACTCTATGGCTTCTTATCCTGCAGAAGGACGTGAGATTATGCTTAACGTACGTGTAGCTACCCCACCATGGGATAGAGCTAAAGACGGTTGGATGGATGTAAATCCTGGTATTGCTTCTTCTTATATTTTCTCAAGGAAAAAAGGAGATAAAGTGATCATCTCAGGGCCTTATGGGGAGTTCTTTATCAACCACAGTGAATCTGAAATGCTTTATGTTGGTGGTGGAGCTGGAATGGCGCCAATGCGTTCTCACCTTTACCACTTGTTCCGTACACTTAAAACCGGAAGAAAAGTAACTTACTGGTATGGTGGGCGTTCAAAAAGAGAGTTATTCTATAGTGAACACTTTAGAGCTTTGGAAAGAGATTTCCCTAACTTTAAGTTCTACTTAGCGCTTTCTGAACCAATGGAAGAAGATAACTGGAAAGTAAAGGAAAGTCTTGACGATGATGGAGACGGATTTGTTGGATTTATTCACCAGGTTGTAATAGATAATTATTTAAGTCATCACGAAGAGCCAGAAGATATTGAATTGTACTTCTGTGGTCCACCATTGATGAACAAAGCTGTTCAAAAAATGGGTGAAGACTTTGGAATGCCGCCGGAAAACATAAGATTTGATGATTTTGGAGGTTAATAAATATAGAGAGGTTGTCTGAAAAGTGTAGTTTCGTCAAGCTGAACTTGTTTCAGCTTCTAACATGTATTGATTAACAATATTTTAGATCCTGAAATGAATTCAGGATGACGATTTTTAAAACTTTTCAGACATCCTCTTTTTATTTTTGCACTATGGCAAAATTAAACGATCAGGAACTGCATAACCTTGCAATGAATATTGTGGGGAAGGAGCTTGAAGAACAGGGCTACGAGTTTCTTGGTGTAAATAGCGAGTTCCAAAGGGACCCGCAGTTTGTCGCTTTAAAAGATAAAAAACTCCATTTCGTAATAGTGAGGGCTATAGAATATCCGCACAATCCCAAAGAGTATGATATGACTTTCCTAAGATCTATAAAAGACCATGCGATTAAATTTAAGGCACGCACTTTTTACGCAGGGGTGGGCCTGGCCAATTCTGCCGATTATGAAAGACCAGTGATGCACGACGAAGAATATGTGGTTAACTACGAAGGCTGGCAGGAAATTTAAATTCCACAATAATTCCAAGATTAAAATTAAATCCTGTTTCAATTTATAATCACTATTATTTCTGTTTAGATGAAAAAAATCTCCGTCCTCTTCCTTTTTATTTTTCTTAATATTTCCTGTAAAAATGATGGTCCGCAAGTCTATACCGAAACCGGCGAGGCATTGGGTACCACCTACCAGATTAAATACTTTTCTTCCGAAAGCTTCAATACAGAAAAAGCATTAGATTCTATTTTTGAAGTTATCAATACCTCGATGAGCACCTATCAGGATGATTCTGATATTTCCAGGATAAATGCCGGGGCTGAAGATGTAACCGTTGATATTCATTTTCAAAAGGTATTTAAACTTTCTAAGAAGATTTTTAAAGAGAGCAACGGCTATTTTGATCCCACGGTAGGTAGTTTGGTGAATGCCTACGGGTTTGGCCCCGATAAGCCCTTGAATGAACCTGATGAAGTAATTTTGGATTCCATAAGACAACTTGTAGGTTTTGAAAAAGTAAACTTAACTGGGGATAATACCATCCAAAAAGAAAACCCGAATATCTACCTGGATTTTAATGCAATTGCTAAAGGCTATACCATAGATGTGATTGCCTATTATTTAGATACCAAAAAGGTAGAAAATTACCTGATTGAATTAGGTGGGGAATTGATAGCTAAAGGCCGTAATATTGAAAAAGAAGCCGACTGGATGGTCGCTATAGATAATCCGCAGCAAACCGAAGCCGAGCGAACTTTACAAACTGTCTTAGCTTTAAAAAACCGCGCGATGGCTACTTCGGGTAATTATAGAAAATTCAGGGTAGACAGCACAACCGGAAAACGTTTTGTACATACTATAAATCCTCTAACCGGTGAAGCCGAAAAAAGCGATTTGCTAAGCGCCTCTGTGCTTGCTGAAAACTGTACCCTCGCCGATGGTTACGCCACCGCATTTATGGCTTTAGGCTACGAAAAATCCTTGGAAATGCTCGAAAACCTGGAAAATGTAGATGTATATTTTATATATGCAGATGAGGAAGAAAGCATTCGGGTTTTTGCTTCTGAGGGTTTTGAGGAAGCGTTAAGAGATTAGTTGTTTATAACAAACCGGAATAACTTCCCCTTTTGCCAGTCGGTATTTATCTATTGCTTCTGAAGATAATTGTGAGGTATAAGCTACTTCTTCTACTTTAAAACCGATGTTTCTTAGTTTTTCAAAATAATCCCTGCCATAGAT
>JAGXIG010000079.1 GCA_024635815.1 Salegentibacter sp. | reverse complement strand
GGCTTCATAAAAAGCAGGGAGACTATTCCAAAACGATAAATAATTATTTATGAGTTCGGTTTTAGGTTCCTGGATAGACCAGTGTTTTAAATCCTGAATATCGGCCAGGTAATTAAAAAAGTTTTTGTAGTCTATTAAATATCGGTCTATTTCATTAAAATCGTGGATAAGACTCTGAGCCCAGGTAGTAAAAGTTTCAAAATCTTCCTGCTCTTCTAAGGGCGTAATTTCTTTATAGACATTATAAAATTCAAAAAGCGTAAGCGTGTTATCTACGGTTTTGGTTTCAGAAATAACTTCTGTAAACTCTTCAATGCTATAAACTTTAGGCGCGAAAATGTGATTTTCGCTCAATGCAGAAAGTTCTTTTAATAGAAAACTTCCCGCACGTTTGCTGGGAAGAATAAAGATAATTTCCGAAATATTTTCTTCTGAAGAAATGAGCTCTTTAAGAACTCCTGAAATAAAAGATACCATAGCTTAAAAATAAAAAACGCCCCGGAAACCGGAGCGTTTTTCTATATTAATTATCTAACTAATTACTAATTATCGCTAGAATCTTTCATTTCTTTGTCTTTATCCAAAGAAATCTCAACCCTACGGTTGTCTTGTCTTCCAGCTGCAGTGTTGTTCGTTGCAATTGGTCTTTCTTCACCATAACCTTCAGAAGTTAATCTGTTGCTAGGCACACCGTTTTCTTCTAACCAGGCTTCTACAGCAGCAGCACGCTCACGAGATAGTTTCTCATTGTATTCTGCACTACCGGTACTATCGGTATGGCCTTCAATATGGAAGATAGTGTTTGAATATTCATTCATAATTTCTGCAATGGACTCTAGAGCTTCTTCAGATTCAGCCGTAATAGTTGACTTGTTCAAATCGAACAATACTGTTTTAGAATACTCGTTCAATTCAGAAATAACTTCTACGTCTGGCTCTGGACATCCATTGTTAGCTGCAGTTCCAGCAACTTCAGGACATTCGTCATCTTTGTCTAAAACGCCATCACCGTCCATATCTTCGTAAGGACATCCGTCGTTTTCAGCAGGACCAGCTTCGTTAGGACATTCATCTTCGTTATCGGCAACTCCGTCACCATCAGCATCAGGACATCCATTAAGTTCAGCCAATCCGGCTACTTCAGGACATTCGTCTTGTGGATCTGGGATTCCATCACCATCGGTATCAGGACATCCGTCAAATTCAGCTAAACCAGCTTCATCTGGACATGCGTCCATACGGTCTTCAATTCCGTCACCGTCAGAATCCGGACATCCGTTAAACTCAGGTAAACCTGGAGTTTCTGGACATTCGTCATCTTTATCGTAGATTCCGTCACCATCAGTGTCAGTTCCACCAAACATAAATTTCACACCAGCAGCGTGTTGAAAGTGCGTTGCACCATCAACATCAAAAACGTGCTTGTAATTTGATTCCACGGTTAACGCAACATTATCATTAAACCAGAAATTTAAACCGAATTTACCGTTAAGTGATGCTGCACTAAGACCTGCAATAGGGGAATCTCCATTATCAGCAATGCTGGTGTAACCACCACCAATACCAACATAAGGATCAAGCCATCCATCATTTAATAAAGCTCTTAAGCTATAATTAAAAGATCCATCTACACCATAATATGCCATTTGTGGAACACTTTCAGCGCCATATTGTTCAATTTGGTTGACAGAACCAGCAAGTTCAAATACAAAACCACCGCCAATATAACGTCCTACTGTTAATCTTGACATAGATGGTAGGATGTTCCAGTGATTTCCAACGTTAAAATAATCATCAAAAGTTCCTCCTACATCACTGGTAGGGTGAAAATCTACCGCGTTAGTTTGGATCCCTACAGACCAGGGATTGTTAGCATCCTGTGCATTTACCGAAGTAATGCCCAGAACCAACATTGTAGCGAATAAAATTTTGCTAAGATGTTTCATATTCAATAGTTTAGTTTTAAGTGTTAATTGTTAACAAAAGTAGACTGTTAAAGCTTATTGGCAAAGCATAAAATAATAAAGTTTTCTTAATAAACCCTTGAATAGTGCCGTTTTTGAAGGCTTTTTAAGAATTGTAAACCTTTGTTTTTACTAAATTTTCAATATTAGCGTTTTATATTTTAACAGTGTCAAAACTTAAATTACTTCTAACTCTTTTCCAACTTTAATAAATGCTGCAATCGCTTTATCCAAATGTTTTTGCTCGTGAGCTGCAGACAGTTGTACTCTTATTCTGGCTTTTTCTTTTGGGACTACAGGGTAGAAGAATCCAATTACATAAATACCTTCTTCCAATAATCTTTCTGCCATTTTTTGAGATAATTTGGCATCGTATAACATTACGGGAACAATAGCCGACTCCCCATCAATAATATCAAAACCGGCATCTTTAATTCCCTTTTTGAAATATTGAGTGTTGTTTTTGAGCTTTTCTCTTAGGCTGTTGTCGTTTTTAAGCATATCAAAAACCTTGATAGAGGCGCCAACAATAGAAGGAGCAAGGGAGTTTGAAAAGAGATAAGGTCTTGAGCGCTGTCTAAGTAATTCTATAATTTCCTTTTTTGCAGTTGTATAACCACCCATAGCACCGCCAAGTGCTTTTCCTAAAGTTCCGGTAATAATATCTACGCGATCCATAACCCCTTTTTCTTCCAGGGTTCCAATTCCTTTTTCCCCAATAAATCCGGTAGCGTGGCATTCGTCTATCATAACCAATGCGTCATATTTATCGGCCAGGTCGCAAATTTTATCCAATGGAGCGACAATCCCGTCCATGGAGAAAACACCATCAGTCACGATAAGTTTAAATCTGGCTCCTTTTTCGTTAGCATCCTGAAGTTGTTTTTCCAAATCAGCCATGTCACCATTTTGATAGCGATATCTTGCAGCTTTGCATAAACGCACCCCGTCTATTATAGAGGCATGGTTTAGAGAATCTGAAATTATCGCATCATCTTTAGTTAGCAATGGTTCAAAAATTCCGCCATTGGCGTCAAAACACGCTGCGTAAAGAATGGTATCCTCGGTTCCGTAGAAATCGGCAATTTTTTGTTCCAATTCTTTATGAATATCCTGGGTTCCACAAATAAACCTAACGCTGGACATTCCAAATCCGTGGGTGTCCATAGTGTCTTTTGCGGCTTTTATAACTTCCGGATGAGAGGATAACCCCAAATAGTTATTAGCACAGAAATTTATCACTTCCTGTCCGGTAGAAATTTTAATCACAGCATCCTGAGGACCGGTAATTATTCGTTCTTTTTTAAAAAGGCCGTCTTCTTTAATCTGTTCGAGCTCTTTTTCTAAATGTTCTTTTATTGATCCGTACATAGTTGCTATTTTTTGCAAATTTACATTTCTTTTAAACAAGGCGCACTTTAAGCGCTTTATTTGTATACACAAGGTTTTTACTGCCTATTTGATACCCCATATCTTCTAAAATTCTAGCGTAGCTGTTAATTTGAGCTTCGTGAGTAACGTCAAACTTTCCGGTTTTATAATCTATAATATTCACCGTATTTCCTGTAAAATTAATTCTATCAGGTCTTAGTCTTTTTCCTTCAGGCGTCAAAATATCCCGCTCGTTAAAACTTGTAGCGCTCTCTGTGTAGTATTCTGAAAGTTGCGGATGATTTGTAATTTCAAGAAGCAATTTCTCAATTTTTTCTGCGGAATCTTTAGTAATTATTCCATCGTTTACGGCTTGTACCACAACCGGTTTTACCTGGACTTTATGATCTATTTGCGCCAGTAATTCGTGCAGAATTTCTCCTTTTTCAATCGCTTCTTCCTGTTTGCTGTCCCAAAGCATTCCCGATTTAGTAACGATATTCACTGCCTGATTTTGGGTTGCTGAAGAATAAAATTTCTCGGAAATAATATTTTCTGAGGGAGTTGTTTCGGAAGTTTTTGGAACTCCAATTTCCCCAAATTCGTAGGTATTAATATTGGCATCCCATTTCCCGATTTCTTTTAAAAAACCGATCAATAATCCTGAAGTTTTATAGCTTTTTTCGTTGCCTTTGGAATCAATTTCTTTTTTGCTCAACAAATACAACTGTTGCGAAGCCCTTGTGCAGGCTACGTAAAGCACATTTAAGGTATCGAGTTCCTTTTGATGAATTAACTCGGTATAAATATCCAAAGCTTTTGGGCCCCAGTTCAGCATTTTATCAGAGGCACTTAAATAATTCATAGGAATTTCATCTAAAGGCGGCTCCATGGGCAACCAAAGCGAATCCATTCTTGTGCTTTTAGAATCTGAATTTGCATAAGGATAAATCACCACCGGAAATTCTAAACCTTTAGATTTATGAATTGTCATAATTTGCACGGCATCTTCAGCTTTTGGAACCACAATGCTTAAACTCTCCTTTTCCTGAAGCCAGAGATCAATAAAGTCGGATATTCCTGCGGTTGCTTTTTGGGTAGTTTCAAAGATAAAATCGAGGAAAAACTGTACATAAGCATTAGAAGTTTCTACCAGCGAAAAGGTTCGAATAATATATTCTGCAGCTTCGTAAACCGAAAGCTGCCTTATTTCATCAAGGTCAAAATGGATATCATAATCATTTAACCAGTTGAAAAATGATTTTCCATCTTTTGATAAATTGGATGAAATTATAGGGTAGCGGTTTTCTATCTCCAAAAAATCGGCCAGGAAATCAAAAAGCTCCAACTTTAAGGTGTTGTCTTTGGGGCTTAAAGAAAATTCCAGCAAATGGGCGATAAAATTCACCTCAGGGGAATTGGCAACCAATAAGGTTTCCGAAGAAACTACAGGAATATTATTTTCGCTTAAATAACTGGCGATAGTAATACCTTCTTTCTTCTTTCTAGTTAAAATGCAGATATCTCCTTTTTTAAATTTTTTCTCATCCAGGTTTTGAATAATTTCGAGGATCTTTTCAGGATAAATTTCGTGCTCTTCGGCAACATTTTCAGCTTCGATAAAATCGATATTTACATACCCAAAATCTCCTTTTTTCGGATTTTGGCCACTTTCCTGAAATAAATTACAATAAGCCGGATGTTGTAAAGTGCCGGAGGCATAATTGAATAAACTATTGTTGAAATTTACAATCTGGCTTCCGCTTCGGTAATTATCTGGCAGGTTCTCTACCCGTTTTTCAATACTAAACGGATTGGTATCTAAGCAGAGGTCTATAAACTGTTCTGCTTTGCCGCCGCGCCAGCGATAAATGGATTGTTTGGCGTCCCCAACCAGCATCGCACTGGCAGGATCCTGGATATTTTCAGAAGAAAGTTTGTTGTCTATAAGCGGAATCAGGTTTTCCCACTGCATTTGGGAAGTATCCTGAAATTCGTCAATAAAATAATTTTGATAGCGCTCACCGAGCCGTTCGTAAATAAACGGCGCGGGTTGATTTTTAACCTGCGCACTTATTTTCGGATTAAATTCTGAAATTAAAATAAGGTTACGTTCTTTTTTAATCAGTTCTACTTCTTTATTTATGGCGTTAAGTAAAGAAAGTTGGGTAAGGTTCTTTTTAATTGCATTTAGAAAATCCAGGTTTAAATAGGCTCTTTTGGAAATCTCAAAAAGACTAAAAATTAAAGATTGAATATCATCCAGCGCATCCTTTACCGCTTGGTTTTTATTCGATTTTGTATAAAGTGGAGCTGTTTCCAGTTTTTGCATCCAGGCTTTTTCAAAACCGTCTATGGTTTTTTGATCTCTTAACTTTACAAAATGCTTGTAAACATAACCGCCGCTAAAATCTTTTTCTTCAATATTATTACTTTCAACCAGGTCAAAAAATTCGTGGCTTGTTTCAGCAATTAAAGCTTCGGTTTTCTTAATTTCTGAACTTATTCTTTCCTTGAATTTCCGAAAATCTTCTGGAGTTTTTCCCTTTAATTTTTTTAGTGCTTCCTGGTGGTTTTCGCCTATGAGTAATTCAGAAATTTCAAAAAGGTCCTTTGCAATATCCCAGCTTTTATCGTCATCGGTTTTACTAATGGCAAAAGCAACAAGGACTTTGGTAAGGTCTTTATCGGTACCGGCTTTGCTTATAAGTCGGTCTACTGCTTCCATTAAAATCTGCCTGGTATTAAGTGCAATCTCAAAATTTACCGGAAGGCCAAGATCCTTGGCGAAAGTTCTAAGTACCCGGTGTGTAAATCCATCTATAGTAGAAACTTCAAAATCTGCATAGTTGTGGATAATACTTTTTAAGATCTTTGCAGCCTTGGTTTTAAGCTCAGTTTCAGATAAACCGGTTTCTTCAGCAATATTTTTGAAAAGCGGATTATTTGCAGCTGAGGTTTCTTCTGCCGTAAAATCTCGTAAACTACTTATAATCCTTGATTTCATTTCATCTACCGCCTTATTGGTGAAGGTGATTGCGAGAATGTTTTTATAAGCGTCATGTTTTTCACTTTTAAACAAAAGAAGCAAATATTCTTTAACCAGGGTAAATGTTTTTCCCGACCCCGCTGAAGCATTGTAAATGGTAAAGCTGTTGTTCAAAAAGACTGGTATTTTAAGAAGATTACAATTTTTAAAGGTAAAATAAAAAAGTTTTGTACTATGTGTAGGCTTTTAAGTATTTTATAACACTAAAATGTTTCTATTAAATAGCGTAATACCTAAATTTGAGTGAATTTATTACTAATCACTAAAAAAATATACAAAAATGGCTTTTGAGTTACCAAAGTTAAAATATGCATTCGATGCATTACAACCACATATAGATGCGAAAACCATGGAAATTCACCATGGAAAACACCACGCAGGTTACACTAAAAAATTGAACGCTGCAATTGAAGGGACCGACCTTGAAGGTAAAACCATAGAGAACATTCTTGAAAATCTTGATAAATCTAATACCGCTGTAAGAAATAACGGTGGTGGATTTTACAACCACAGGTTATTTTGGGAAATTATGTCTCCAGATGGTGGCGGAAAACCAGAAGGTGATCTTGCTAAAGCAATAGATACCGCATTTGGTTCTTTTGAAGCTTTTAAAGATGAATTTTCTAAAGCAGCTGCAGGACAGTTTGGTTCTGGATGGGCGTGGCTTTGTGTTCACGAAGGTGGAAAAGTAGAGATTTGCTCTACAGCAAATCAGGATAATCCACTAATGCCTGGAATTGGCTGCGGAGGAACTCCTATTTTAGGAATTGATGTTTGGGAGCACGCATACTACCTAAACTACCAAAACCGTCGTCCAGACTATATTGAAGCATTCTTTAATGTAATTGACTGGAAAGAGGTTGGAAGCAGATATGCGAAGCAGAAATAATAACTAGTTATTATTCAATATATTAAAAAGACCGCCATTTGAGCGGTCTTTTTTTGCAAGAATGTTCAAAATAAAAAAAGGCGGATCATTTAGATCCACCTTTTTTTGCCCCAAATCTACCATGAACTTAACCTACTTATGTTATGGTGACTCTAAAATATATTGAATAAACCTTGCTCACAACTTTTTTAGACCAAATGCTTATTTATTTGTTTAAAGCATTGAAAATCAAAAATTAGTGTAAGAAATTTAAAATTAGCTGTCAGTGAGTCGTGGGAAAATTTTTCTTTTGCAGAATTTGAAATTCGGGTAAAAATAAAAAAAGGCGGATTTTTAGATCCACCTTTTTTTGCCCCAAATCTACCATGAACTTAACCTACTTATGTTTATGGTTCTGCTAATGTATATAAACTTATTCCTTCGAAAAATCATTTTAGACGAAAAGCATAAATACTTGTTTAAATGCACTTAGTAAGCCCTTCCTTCGTTTCCTTCGTAAAAATTAATAAAAGCCCTGTTCACAACCCGGTTACCTCCAAAGGTTGGATAATTTCCTGTGAAATACCAATCACCCAGGTTTTTAGGGCAGGCTTTATGTAAATTCTCTACTGTTTGATAAATCACTTTTACATCTGCCTTTACATCGGTATCGCATATTAGCTTCGAAATCTTATCTGAAATTTGCTCATCCGTAAATGGCTCATAGATCTCTTTTACAAAATTTTTGACGTCCACATCGGCAAGGTCAACCTGTAGTTTGCATTTTTCGTAAACCTTTTCTACAATATAGTATTGATCATTATCCTTTAAAAGCTCCAGAGCTGCTCTAAAAGCAACAAGATCTTCCAGCCTTGCCATATCAATCCCGTAGCAATCCGGGTAGCGAATTTGCGGTGCCGAGGAAACAACAACAATTTGTTTTGGATTCAGCCTGTCCATCATTTTAATGATGCTTTTCTTTAAAGTGGTACCTCTAACAATACTATCGTCTATAATTACCAGGCTATCCTCGGGTTTTACCACACCGTAAGTCACATCATAAACATGGGCCACAAGGTCGTCCCGGCTGCTGTCTTCGGTAATAAATGTCCTAAGCTTAACGTCTTTAATTGCAATTTTTTCGGTGCGTAAACGGTGGGATAGAATTTCCTGAAGTCGTGCATCGGTTAAGGTATCTTTTTCAGCAAGAATCGCATCGTTTTTCTGCTTGTTTAATTCATCCTGAGCGGCTTCAACCATTCCGTAGAAACTAGTTTCTGCAGTATTCGGGATAAAAGAGAAAACAGTATTTATAGTGTCGTGCTTTATAGATTTTAATACCTCGGGCATCAGTAGCCGTCCAAGCATTTTACGTTCTTTATAGATTTCTGCATCGCTTCCGCGGGAAAAATAGATCCGTTCAAAAGAACAGGCTTTTCGTTCTAAAGGTTCAAGGATTTCTTTGATGTTAACCTCGCCGCTTTTTTTAGTTATAATAGCATGTCCCGGCGGAAGTTCGTGTACTTCATCAAAATCTACATTGAATGCGGTTTGAATTACCGGTCTTTCTGAAGCAACTACTACAACTTCATCATCTTTATAATAATAGGCAGGACGTATACCAGCTGGATCACGTAACACAAAAGAATCTCCGTGACCTAATAAGCCGGCCATCGCATAACCACCATCCCAGTTTTTAGAAGATTTTCTAAGGATTTTGGCAACGTTTAATTTTTCAGCAATTATTGGTGAAGCCGATACTTTTGAGAAGCCTTGCTTTTTTAATTTTTTATAGAGTTTTTCTACTTCAGAATCCAGAAAGTGACCTATTTTTTCCATAACGGTAACGGTGTCGGCCTTTTCTTTTGGATGCTGACCTAATTCTACCAGGTTGTTAAAAAGCTGGTTTACGTTAGTCATATTAAAATTGCCAGCAACAATAAGGTTACGGTGCATCCAGTTATTCTGACGAAGAAATGGGTGTACGCTTTCTATGCTGTTTTTTCCAAAAGTTCCGTAGCGAACGTGTCCAAGATAAACTTCACCTACATAAGGAAGGTTCTTTTTTTGAAGCGATACATTATCGGAATACTCGGGGTTGGCTTTAATTTCATCGTTGATTCTACCGTTAATCTGCTCGAAAATATCCTGAATAGGCTGTGCCGCATTAGATCTAATTCGGCTTATATATCGATCTCCGGGAGCGGTGTTCAATTTGATGTTGGCAAAACCGGCACCATCCTGGCCGCGGTTATGCTGTTTTTCCATCATTAAGTACATCTTGTTTATCCCGTAAAATGCAGTCCCATATTTTTCTTTATAGTACTCCAGGGGTTTTAACAATCGTATTTGGGCAATTCCACATTCGTGTTTTAGGGCGTCACTCATAGTAAATGCTTGGCGGATTTTATTCCGGCTTTATATAAAAAATGCCCTGAAAATTCAGGGCATAGGTTTAGGTTAATGCTATTTCAAATTGAGTTAATTTCTTAAACTCTTCAAGGCGCGAATCAACTTCATCACCTGATAATTCCTCCATCCTCTCGGTTCCAAATTTTTCTACGCAAAAGGATGCTAGATTAGAACCGTAAATAATGGCGTTTTTCATATTATCAAAGCTGATGTCTCCGGTTTTGGCAAGATAGCCTGCAAAACCTCCGGCAAATGTATCTCCGGCACCGGTTGGATCAAAAACTTCTTCCAACGGAAGGGCTGGAGCAAAAAACACCTGCTCCTCGTAAAATAATAAAGCACCGTGCTCTCCTTTTTTAATCACCACATATTTTGGACCCATAGTAGCGATCTTTTTAGCAGCCCTTGCCAAAGAATATTCGCCTGAAAGTTGCCTGGCTTCTTCGTCGTTTATGGTGATTACATCTACTTTGCTAATCACTTTCTTTAAATCATCCAGCGCATTATCCATCCAGAAATTCATCGTATCCAGAATTGCGAGTTTTGGAGATTCAATTTGTTCTAATACGCTAAGCTGAACAAGTGGATGCAGGTTACCCAGCATCACAATTTCAGAATCTTTATAAGCATTTGGTACTACCGGTTTAAAATCGGCTAGCACATTTAACTGTGTATCTAAGGTGTCTCTGGAATTTAGATCGTTATGGTAGCGTCCGCTCCAAAAGAAGGTTTTTCCACCGGGAACCACTTCAATTCCATCAATATTTATATTGTTTTTGGTAAGCAGATCAAGATACTTTTGTGGGAAATCGTCTCCCACAATAGATACTACAGCGCTGTCTACATTAAACTGTGAGGCCGAAAGCCCAATATAGGTTCCTGCACCTCCAAGGATTTTATCGGTTTTCCCAAACGGGGTTTCAATAGCATCAAAGGCTACAGTGCCTACAATCAGTAATTTACTCATAATTTGTTTTAAAAAATGTGCTGCAAATATACAGTTTGTTTTTCAAGGGCTCAATCAAAATTACTCGATAATCGAGATTTAAATATTGTACGCTTTTCCTCAAAATGAAGATATATTAGAAATAATGCCTTTATGTCTTGCTTCAGGTAAGTTACTTAGATAGTAATTCACGTCAAGTTTGCTGAAAACCTTCGTCTATTAAAAGTCTTTTTTCTTTGGAGGCAGCCACCGCTAAAGCGTCGCAGCGTTCGTTTTGCGGATGATCATTATGTCCTTTTATCCACTTAAAACTTACATTATGTTTGCGTATTTCTTTTAGAAATTCTATCCAGAGATCGGAATTTTTTCGGTCTTTGAAGTTTTTCTTTTCCCATCCGAAGACCCATTTTTTGTTTACCGCATCAGCCACATATTTTGAATCGGTAAAAACAATAGCTGAAATACCGGGCTTTTTTAACTTTTTCAGAGCATCGATTACGGCCAGTAATTCCATTCGATTGTTGGTGGTATGTTTAAAACCTTTCGCGAATTCTTTGCGGTAGGCTTTACCTACCCATTCCATCACAATGCCGTAACCGCCTGGCCCTGGATTTCCTCTCGCGGCACCATCGGTATAAATGTGTACCTGGGCTGTTTGCACTATTGCGATTCCTTTTGAAGTAATTGCTGAAGAATTTCGGGAAAATGTTTATATTCCAGTTTATGAATTTTTTCTGCGAGTGTATCAGGAGTATCGTCTTTTGAAATTTCTGTTTTTGCCTGAAAAATCACTTCCCCTTCATCATAATTTTCATCTACATAGTGAATACTGATGCCGCTTTCCTTTTCCTTATTCTGAATAATGGCTTCGTGCACATTCATTCCATACATTCCTTTCCCGCCATACTTTGGAAGTAAAGCAGGATGTATGTTTACAATCTTATTTGGAAAGCGTTTTAAAATGTCTTGAGGAAAAATCCACATAAATCCGGCTAAAACGATTAAATCTGGATTTATATCGTCTAAAATATGCAGAACTTCGTAACTATTGTATAGTGCCTCCCGGTCAAAATGAAGGGCTTTAACATTTAGATCGTGTGCTCTTTTTAGCACTTTTGCCGATCTCTTATTAGAGAACACCGCTACCACGCTGGCATTGGGTGATTTTTGAAAATATTTAATGATGTTTTCGGCATTGGTTCCGGAACCGGAGGCAAAGACAACTATTTTTTTTTTAACGATATGTTCTGGATTGCTCAAAATAAGCTTGTTAACAATTATTAGAATGTAAAATTAAGTCCTTTCAACTAAATTTATGTAAATTACAATCACATTTTTAAAGTAAAAATCGGTTTTAAAATAAAGTTTTTTATTTTTGCCACCTAATCAAAATTAAAATAAAAGTATTATGTCAGACATTGCATCAAGAGTAAAAGCGATTATCGTTGACAAGTTAGGTGTTGACGAG
>JAGXIG010000011.1 GCA_024635815.1 Salegentibacter sp. | reverse complement strand
GGGAATGGTGAAAAAGCAATACGGCCAGGCTGTATTGGTAGATGAGGTAAATAAACTTTTACAGGATTCACTAAATAAATATCTTACCGAAGAAAAACTGGATGTACTTGGAAATCCTATTCCAAAAGAACAGGAAAACTTTGATTGGAATAAAGAAGAATATACTTTTGAGTTCGAACTTGGTTTGGCTCCGGATTTTGATGTAAAACTTGAGCTTGATAAGCCGGTAACCCATTATAATATTGTTGCAGATGAAAAAATGGTGAACAGCCAAATTGAATCTATGCGCAAACAGTATGGGAAATTAACCACCAAGGATGAAGCTGAAGAGGGAGATATCGTTGCCGGAACTTTCAAAAATGAAGAAGAAGGAATCGAGAAAGAAACGTCAATTGAATTGGAAAAGATCAAGGGTAAAAGAAACCTTGGGAAATTTGTTGGTGCTAAAGTTGGAGATTCTTTCACTTTAAAGACGAAAAACCTTTTTGAAGAAGATCACGATCTTATTCAGCATTTAGGAATAGAACACGATAAAGCTCACGATCTTGATATTGAAGTTGAATTTACTGTAAAGGAAATCAACCATAGAGAACTTGCTGAACTTAACCAGGAATTATTTGATAAGCTTTTTGGTGAAGGTAAAGTCACAAGTGAAGACGAGCTTAAAGAAAAGATCAAGGAAGATGCAGCAAAACAGTTCAAGCAGCAGAGCGATCAGCAGTTAATGAACGATGTGACCAAGCAGCTTATAGAACAAACAAACTTTGATCTTCCGAAGGATTTTCTTCAGAAATGGATTCAAACTGTGGGTGAAAAGCCAATGACAGAGGATGAAGCCAAAGAAGAATATGAAAAGAGCGAAGAAGGTTTGCGTTACCAGTTAATTGAAGGTAAAATTGTAAACGAAAATAAACTTACTGTAGAATTTGAAGATCTTAAATCTTTTGCTAAAGAAAAGATTAAAGAACAAATGGCACAGTTTGGCCAAATGAATCCAGAAGACAAAGAACTTGACGATATCGCGGCAAGAATCCTTTCTAATCAGGATGAAGTAAAAAGACTTTCTGAGCAATTGATGAATGAAAAATTGCTTGATTTCTACAAAGAGAAAATGTCTTTTGAAGAAAAAGAAGTGACTTACGATGAATTTGTGAAAGAGATTTACGAGTAAGCTTTTTCTATAAATTTATACTTATATTTAAGGCGTTAAACCATTTGGATTAACGCCTTTTCACTTAAAAGGCAGCTAAGAAAAAAGCTTAAAAACAGAAAAATTGATGGATTACGGAAAAGAATTTGAAAAATACGCCACTAAACATCACGGTATAAATAGTAATTACTACCAAAAGATAGTGAGCAGCGTGACTCCTACAGGGATGACGCCAAATATTATTGAAGAGCGACAAATGAATGCCGTTGCTATGGATGTTTTTTCCAGATTAATGATGGATAGAATTATCTTTATGGGTACGGCAATTAACGATCAGGTCGCAAATATTATCCAGGCGCAAATGTTGTTTTTAGAAAGTACAGACGCTTCTAAAGATATCCAGATCTATATAAACTCTCCGGGAGGAAGCGTTTATGCCGGTTTGGGAATTTATGATACGATGCAGTTTATAAAACCAGATGTAGCCACAATTTGTACAGGAATGGCAGCCTCTATGGGTGCAGTATTGCTTTGTGCAGGCGAAAAAGGAAAACGAAGCGGTTTACCGCATTCCAGGGTGATGATTCATCAACCCCTTGGTGGAGCACAAGGTCAGGCAAGTGATATAGAAATCACAGCAAGAGAGATCTTAAGCCTTAAAAAGGAGTTATACGAAATCATCTCTAAACATTCTGGTCAAAAATACGACAAGATAGAAGAGGATAGTGATCGTGATTACTGGATGAAGGCCGAAAAAGCCAAGGAATATGGAATGATCGATGAGATTTTAACGAGAGAAGGATAGGAATTAATTTTCAGTTTATTATTTTATAGACTGCAAATTAAAATTTGATGAAATGGCGAAAGAAGAATTAGAATGTTCGTTTTGTGGTAGAAAAAAGCCAGAAACCAACTTACTTATAGCAGGGCTGGACGCGCATATATGTGATAAATGTATAGAGCAGGCACATGGCATTGTTATGGAAGAGCTTAAGCAGGGAGAAGCCAAGGAATTGTCTTCAGACCTTATGTTAAGCAAACCAAAAGTGATCAAAGAGTTTTTAGACCAATATGTAATTGGCCAGGAAGCGACCAAGAAAGTGATGTCTGTAGCCGTTTATAACCACTATAAAAGGTTGTTGCAACCGGCAAGCGACGATGATGTGGAAATTCAGAAATCTAACATCATTATGGTCGGAGAAACCGGTACGGGTAAAACCCTTATCGCCAAAACCATCGCCAAGATGCTTAATGTGCCTTTGGCTATAGTAGATGCCACGGTGCTTACCGAAGCTGGTTACGTAGGGGAAGATGTAGAAGGTATTTTAACGAGATTGCTTCAGGCAGCCGATTATAATGTTGAAAAAGCACAGCGCGGAATTGTATTTATTGACGAAATAGATAAAATTGCCCGTAAAAGTGATAATCCTTCAATTACCCGCGATGTTTCCGGGGAAGGTGTTCAGCAGGCTTTATTGAAATTACTGGAAGGAACCACGGTTAACGTGCCGCCAAAAGGAGGCCGTAAACATCCCGACCAGAAATTTGTAGAGGTTGATACCGAAAATATCCTTTTCATTGCAGGAGGAGCCTTTGATGGTATTGAGCGTAACATCAGTAAACGTCTGAATATGCAGGCAGTTGGTTTTAGTGCTTCAAAAAGTGATGATAAGATAGAAAGAACCAATCTTCTTAAATATATTATTCCGAAGGATTTAAAAGATTTCGGACTTATTCCTGAAATAATAGGAAGATTACCGGCGCTTACCTATATGAATCCACTGGATGAAACCACGCTTCGGGCTATTTTGACCGAACCGAAAAACGCCATTGTAAAACAATATAAGAAATTGTTTGAAATGGATGATATCGAGTTCGAAATCACCGATGATGCGCTAGATTATATAGTTGAAAAAGCTGTAGAATATAGACTAGGTGCGAGAGGATTAAGGTCTTTATGCGAAGCAATTCTTACCGATGCAATGTTTGAAATGCCCGAAAGTGGCAAAAGCAAGCTAAAGGTTTCTCGCTCTTATGCTGAAGAAAAACTTAATAAATCAACGATTAGTAAACTTAAAGCAGTTTCTTAAAAAGTGCCTGAATAAAATTTTTACTAAGTAAAGAAGCTGTCTGGAAAAGACAGCTTTTTTTTGAATTAGTATGTTGGATTGAAAAGACGATTTGCTTTCAAAAATCTGAAGCATAAAAGCTTAATCTAAAATTTCGTAATGTATAGGTTTAAAACTCCCGTTATTGCTGTCTTCGGCTGAACAAGCGGTTAAGGCTACAATTAGGTCCATTTTCGCTTCAAATAAGAGGTAATCGCCCGCTTTACTCAATGGCGGATCTACCCTTATCTTTCCTTTTTCGTCAAATTGAACGTTCATAAAAATATTAAAGGCCGTTGGAATATCGTCTGGCTGAATTTCAAATTTTTCCAGGTTGGTATATAGATTTTCAAAACAACTGGGATGATAACCTTCATAATCATACATTACTTCAAAAGTTTCAGGGCTACAGGGTGCCAGTAGAAAATCATTTCTGCCGTTTGTATCTTCAAGGATTTCCATCATTTTCCGGCTACGGTTGCTCCAGAGAAAATTCCCGGAACTTATTAAAATAGATTCTTCAAAATCCAGCGTTTTTCCTGAGGATAATTTTTCCCTTCGGTCTTTTGCATTAAATAAAACCATATCACTAACCTGCTCGCCTTCGGCATCTATCACTTTCAGTTTCTGCCCTTTTTTCAGTTTAAAGGCGGCTCCAGATTGCTTTTTAATTATATGCATTTATGCTCTTTTTTAATGTTTTCGCTTAAAGCGGAATTATTTTGCTGCTTTTCCAAATGTGAGGTAACCGATTCAATATCCTCTTTATCATAACCCTGATGTAGTTTAACAATTCCCTGAATTTTCTCTACCTCACACCAAAATCCGGTAATCAGCGGTAAATGATCTTCCAGCATTTTTTTCGGAATATCTTTGTAATACAAAGGGTTTTCCTGGGATTTTTCAAAAGTGGCTACAAGCTTTTGTAGCGACTCTTCAAGCTCTTCCCTAGATTGGATCTTAAGTTTTACATTAATATGCACGGCAGAATAATCCCAGGTGCTTATATCTTTCTCTTTATACCAGGAAGAAGAAACATAGCCGTGCGCTCCCTGAAAAATCAATAGCGCTTTTGTGCCATCTTCTAAGTATTTAAACTGTTCATTATGGTTGGCGATGTGAGAAAATAGAATAAAATCTTTGTCTGTCCCTTTGGTTAAAACCGGAATGTGTGTAGCTAAAAGTCGGCCACCGTTTATAATAAAAGTTGCAAAAGGATGATGCTGTATAAATTTAAACATGTATTCAGGATCATCCTTCTTATATTTCTTAGGCTGGTACATGTTTACTTTTTTCCGTGAAGAAAAGGACATTTCCATTCCTCTCCAACTTTACGGCCACTATATTGCCGGGCTTCGCTTTTTTCTCCAAAATCTTCCAGCATTGGGTTTATATTTCCCTGGAGTTCTGTATCGCGCTCCCTAATTTTATCCCTAACGGTATAGTATGCACCCATTTCCCTTAGTTTTTCAAACTGCCAATGCAAATTAAAAGCGATGGCCGGGTATGGGCTTTGTCTTGCCTTACGGCTACTGTCTGGGTGCAATCCTACAATATAGAAAGCTTTTCCTGCAATACTAAAACTAAAATTGTTGTCTTCTGGGTTATCGCTAACGTTGGGATCCCAATCTTCATTATCTATGTTATGTAAAAACTCAAGTTGTTTCCAAAGAGCCGTTTCAAACTGCACTTCAGAAAAAGAATTTTGTCCTTTAAAAACAGCAAGAAAAGTATAGAACTCGTTCGATTCAAAATTGTAGTTTTCTATATAACTTTTTAGGTCTTTGTAAATTTTTTGAGCAGTTTTTCTGCTGGGAAATTCATCGTAGGTATGCAGGTCTAAATGATCCTGGCCAAAAACGGTTTGGGCCATTACACAGGGATGGTCTTTTGTTAGAATAAAATCGTTAAAATATGCTTTAATGTCTTGGTCTGAAGCAATTTTACGCTGCTTTACTTTAGGTTTTAATTCTGGAGCAAACATAATATTGAATGGGTTATTTTGGTAAAACTATTAGGTTTGAATCCTCTTTCAATATGGTTTAAGAATAAATTAGTTCAATATTGTAAAAGATTAACAGACTGCAGTTTAATCCTTTTTTTGGTAGCGAAGCATTAAATACAACATGACTCCGTTTAACCCCAATGAAATCCCATTGGTAGCAATTATGGGGAGGTCATTTTGCGTAATCCCGTAAATTATCCATAGAAAAACATCTAAAATTAAAATGCTAAACATTCCCGGGGAAACGTCTTCTACTTTTTTCGTTTTCCAGGCTTTTTTTATCTGGGGAATTACCGCTACGGTAGTACAAATTCCTGCCGCCAGTCCTAGAATAACTGTCCAATCCAGTGCCATATTTTTAATTATTTAAAACATCTTTTGTAAGCCAATCTTCAACTTCCTGATTTTCATCTGAAGTATGCAATACCGAAATATCACCGGTAGTTTCAAAAATCACGGCTCTTATCTGGGATAGGTCTAGAACATTTGCTTCTCTTAATTTTGACCGAAGATCACCTTCGGTAACCCGGGCTTTCTTCAAATTTTTATGAAGTACTTTTTTGCCATCCATAAGAAGTAGAGGCGAATTATCTATTGCTTTCTGAAACCAGGAATAACGTCTTAAAATGGCTGCTGAAATTTGCAAAATATATACTGCCGCTAGACCTACAATTCCATGTATTAAGCTTACCGATTTAGAGAGGATTGTAGTTGCTAAAATAGAACCTACAGCAACCGTCATTGCAAAGTCAAAACTGGACATTTTAGAGAAACTGCGTTTTCCGGCAATTCTTGTAAAAATTATAATAGCCAGATAAATTCCTGCAGCTGTTAGTAAAATTGCGATAATAGATGTCCACGAAGCTTCAAACCATTTTTCCATAACTATTTTATTGAGGAGGTTGTTCTATAAATGTAAAAACTATAGCATATAAGTAAATGTTAAGTGCTGATAAGTCTTTCTTAATAAGTGCTTTACTCACTAAGCAAGATTGAATATATTTGCCTTATGAACGGAATTCTTAGAATTGGTCACCGCGGCGCCAAAGGCCATTTAGCCGAAAATACGCTTGATAGTATTCAAAAAGCCCTTGCATTTGGAGTTGATGCCATAGAGATTGATGTGCACAGATGCAAAACCGGGGAGTTGGTGGTAATTCACGACTTCACTTTAGACCGAACCACCAATGGAAGCGGTGAAATCGCAAAAAAGTCTTTAGCCGAATTAAAAGCTTTAAAGGTTGAAGATCAATTTGAAATTCCCTTGCTTACTGAAGTTTTAGATCTTATTGAAGGAAAATGCGCTATAAATATTGAATTAAAAGGTCTAAATACTGCTACAGCAACTTCAGGAATTATTAAAAAATATATTGCTGAAAAGAATTGGAGGTATGAAGATTTTATCGTTTCCAGTTTTCAGAAAAACGAGTTGTTTCAAATGCGGCAACTTGATGAAAATCTTCCCTTAGGAATTTTGAGCAAAGCCAGTGTAACGGAAGCCATAGAATTAGGAAAACTGCTCAATGCTTCAGCAATTCATCCTTCTTTAGGAATTATTACACGGGATAATGTAAAGGCCTCTCATGATGCCGGATTCAAAGTGAACGTTTGGACGGTAAATGAACCTGGTGATATTAAGCGAATGCGAGAATTTGGTGTAGACGGAATTATCTCAGATTTCCCCGATAGACTTTTTAATAGATAGAAGAGACAAGAAAACTTAAAAACTTGAATCTCTTAACTTCAAACTTTAAATCTGAAAATGCAGTATTTCGATATTATTATTATTGGCGGTGGCGCGGCGGGATTTTTTACCGCTATAAACGTTGCCGAATTAAATCCGAACTTAAAAATTGCCATTTTAGAGCGGGGCAAAGAAGTGCTCACCAAAGTCAAAGTTTCGGGTGGCGGAAGGTGTAATGTAACCCACGCTGAATTTTTTCCGAAGGAACTCAGTACCAATTATCCCCGTGGCGAAAAGGAATTGCTGGGGCCTTTCCACAGTTTTATGACCGGCGATACCATGCAATGGTTCGAAGAGAGAGGGATAGCATTAAAGATCGAAGATGATGGCCGAATCTTCCCTGTTTCAGATGATTCGCAAAGTATTATCAATTGTTTTTTACGGGAAACTGAAAGATTGAAAATCCAGGTTCTAAAAAATCATTCTGTTCAGGATTTTCAGCAGGAAGAAGATTTTTGGAAAGTAAAAACAAGTAGGGGAGATTTTTCAGCGGAAAAAATTATGCTGGCCACGGGGAGTAACCCCAAGATGTGGAATATGCTGAAAAAACTCGGGCATAAAATTATTGAACCGGTGCCTTCACTCTTCACTTTCAACATAAAAGATGAGAGAATTAAAGACCTGCCCGGAATTGCAACAGAAGCCGAAGTAAAAATAAACTCCAAAAAAATAAATTTAGGAAGTAAAGGTCCATTGTTAATTACCCACTGGGGAATGAGCGGGCCGGGGATTTTAAAGCTTTCAGCCTGGGGCGCAAGGGATTTGGAAAAGTTGAATTATCAATTCGAAATAAAAGTAAACTGGTTGCCGGGAGTTACTTCCGAAGAAATTTTAGATCAATTAAAAGATTTAAAAACCAAACTCGCAAAACAGCAGGTTTTAAAAAATCCGCAATTCGATTTGCCTAAACGATTGTGGAGAAATCTAATAGTAGCTGCGGGGATTGTGGATGGAACCACCTGGGCCGATTTAAATAAAAATCAGCTCCTAAATTTAAGCAATCAGCTCACCGAAGCAGTTTTCCAGGTAAATGGCAAAAGTACTTTCAAGGAAGAATTTGTCACTGCCGGTGGCGTAGATCTCAAAGAAGTGAATTTTAAAACTTTTCAAAGTAAAATTCACGAAAATCTGTTTCTCGCTGGGGAAATTTTAAATATTGATGCCATAACCGGCGGATTTAATTTTCAGAATGCCTGGACTGGGGGTTTTCTTGCAGCAAAAGCAATGAGCGAAAATTAGTTAAGTCGCCAGATTTCAAAATTAAGGGCTATTGCAAAAAGCACCCAAATGGCGTAGGGAACAAGCAAATAAGCTGCGACGTTGTTTACTATTTTAAACCATCTTATGGTGAAAATTATTAGGATAAATAGCGCAATAATGTTCAATAAGGCTAAAAATGGTTTTTGAAGACCGAAGAAAAGTAAAGACCAGGAACCGTTTAGCAACAGTAGGAAACCAAAGTGATATAAAGCCGTTTTAACCCATTTATGATAGAAACCTTTATTCCAAACTATTCCTGCTGCTACGCCCATTAAAACATACATTAGAAACCAGACGGGACCAAAAAGTGAATCTGGCGGATTGAACCAGGGTTTATTGAGTTCAGGGTACCATCCTTCAAAACCTGCCTGGGTGGCAATTACTCCCATAAAACCGAAAAGCAAACAAATGCCAATAGCCACCGAACTTCGTATAAAGAGTTTTTTGGTCATTTTTGGTCGGTTTTCTAATTGAAATTAAAGCGTCTCCAGCTTTTATCTTTTAAATGATCTTGTGTAAAAATCACTATTTCAGACTTTAATCTTAGGAGTTTGCATCTACTAAAATATAAATTTATTTGAATCGGGAAAGAATATTCCCAAAACATAAAACATATCTTTGTTGCTTGAATGAGATTTAAATTTTTTCAATCTACTGCCTTTGGCGTGTTCCGGGGTTGTTTATTAATAGTTTTGCTATGAGTGAAGAGGATTTTATTCCGAAGCAATATTCGAACAAAATAGAAAAAGGAGAAGTGACCTGGCAGTCTCCCAGTAATATCGCCCTGGTGAAATACTGGGGAAAAAAAGAGAATCAAATTCCTGCAAATCCTTCGGTGAGTTTTACACTGAATAATTGTAAAACTACTACAAGGTTGGAATTTCAGAAGAAATCAGAGAAATCTGAAACTTTCAATTTTGAGCTTTATTTTGAAGAAGAAAAGAAGGAAGATTTTAAACCGAAAATTCAGCAGTTCTTTGAACGTATTGAGAAGTATTGTCCGTTTTTAAAAGACTTTAATTTTAAGATTCATACCGAGAATTCTTTTCCTCACAGTAGCGGTATCGCTTCTTCTGCCAGCGGGATGAGCGCCCTTGCACTTTGTGTAATGAGTTTGGAGAAGGAACTGGGATCAAATCAAGTAAACAGCGAAAATTTTTTCTATACCAAAGCTTCTTTTTTGGCCCGGTTAGGTTCAGGAAGCGCCTGCCGTAGTTTAGAAGGTGAATTAATTGAATGGGGCGAACATAAAAATATACCGGGGAGCAGTGATCTCTATGGAATAAAATACCCTTTTCAAATCGATGAGGTTTTCAAAACTTTTCAGGATACAATTTTACTGGTTGATAAGGGCCAAAAACAGGTGAGCAGCAGTGTAGGTCATAATTTAATGCAAGGGCACCCTTTTGCGGAAAATCGTTTTGCCCAGGCCCATTCAAATTTAGATAAATTGAAGAAGGTTTTTGCATCGGGAGATTTAGAGGAATTTATCGGAATTGTAGAAAGTGAAGCGCTTACATTACACGCGATGATGATGAGCAGCAATCCATATTTTATACTGATTAAACCCAATACCCTGGAGATTATCAATAAAATATGGAAATTCAGAGAAGCTACCAAAACCCCGGTTTGCTTTACTTTAGATGCTGGAGCAAACGTACAT
>JAGXIG010000078.1 GCA_024635815.1 Salegentibacter sp. | reverse complement strand
TTCACACTAACTTCCACACGGTCAGCAGCGTATAAATTTATTCCTGTTATTAAAGCTACTAGCAATAACGAATTTTTCAATAGTTTTTTCATAATTTTGATTTTTAATTGTTAATACCACTTGTTTACATTTACAAAGATAGATCACAGTTTCGCTTCCGAATAGTAGTGAATAAACAATAAAATGTGTGATATTAACCTTTACAATTATTTAATATTGTTTTTTTGTACATATAGCATATTTTTGAGTTAATTTCGTATAATCGGCTTATGTTTCAACTATATTACCTAAAAGTTAATTTGTTATGAATATGATAAAAGCAAACAAACCCTCTTTTGAAAAAGTTGACCCAAGCTTTGGCAGTTCATTTTCTTTCAAGAGTTTTAACCAGCAGCATCAGAATAAAAATCATACTTTTTGGCATTATCATCCCGAAATAGAATTGGTTTACGTAAATGGAGGTTCAGGAAAAAGACAAATTGGAAGCCATGTCTCCTATTATCAACACGGCGACCTAATTTTAATTGGTGCCAATTTACCGCATTGTGGCTTTACCGATAGCCTAACCGATAACGACCGCGAATCCGTAATTCAATTTAGCCCCGATTTCCTTGGAAAAAACTTTTGGGAAATTCCTGAAATGAGAAATGTGCGGGTTTTACTGGAGCGGGCTAAAAATGGTATCGTTTTTCACGGGGAAGACAAAAACCTGATTGGCGAAAAAATTGAAGCCTTAACTTCGCTTACCAATTACAAAAGGCTACTTGGTTTGCTTGATATTCTTAATATGCTAGAAAATGCCAAAGATTTCACGCTATTAAATGCGGAAGGTTTTGTGCTGGATACCGAGCTGGAAGATAACAACCGTATAAATGTCATCTTTAATTTCGTCAAGAATGAATTTAAAAGAAATATCGCCCTGGAAGAAATCGCCGATGTGGTAAGTCTGACAGTGCCTGCATTCTGCCGATACTTTAAAAAGATAACAGGAAAAACCTTTGTACAATTCGTGAATGAATACCGCCTGGTACACGCAGCTAAATTACTTCACGAAAAACAAATAAGCATCACCGATGTATGCTTTGAAAGTGGTTTTAATAATTTTAGTCATTTCAATAAGCAGTTTAAAAAATTTACCGGAAAGTCACCTTCGCTTTATCGAAATGAGATAAAGTTTGCGGTTTCATAATTCGGCAATAGCAATTATTAGAAGTTGTAGATTTGAAATATAAAGTTCAACGGTATTAAATTCACTTAGAGAGTAGGAGAAAACAAAAAATCCCGTTTCAATAGAAACAGGATTTTTTATTATTTAAATTTCAGAATGAATTTTATTCGTTCTCGTGCATGAATTTCTGCTTGGCGAGTAATTCTTCTTCGCTCTCCACATGCTCATCATCTGGCACGCAACAGTCTACCGGGCAAACCGCTGCACACTGTGGTTCTTCATGAAATCCTTTACACTCGGTACATTTATCGGGTACTATATAATAGATCTCATCACTTATAGGTTCCTGTGACTCATTAGCATCTGCCTCCTTCCCGTTAGGCAACACCACATTGCCCTCAAGGTCAGTTCCATCTGCATAACGCCAGTCGTCTGCACCTTCGTAAATTGCTGTATTCGGGCACTCGGGCTCGCAGGCTCCGCAGTTTATACATTCATCTGTTATAACAATTGCCATAGCTTTTTTCTTTGTAATTTAATTAACTTAAAACTTAGGTGGTATTTCCTGTCCTTTTTTAGGAGTTTGCCGGCTTAAGTTTTAATTTCGCGCTACAAATTTAAAGCCATTGGCTATCATAACCAAATAAGGAAATGACAATCGAAGAAAGAAAATCATATTTTGTTCAACTGGGAAAATTCCTGAGCCTTTTTGGGGAGACCACTAATGATTCAATAAAAATAACGGCGGAAAACGAAAGATTTTTTAATGAATTAAATGACAAAATTGATCAGGCGGTTCATTATAACGGTTGGTTTACCCGTGAAAACGTGATTTTCTCACTTGAGCAATGGAGCAAAGCGCTAACGCAAAGCAATTTGGACCAATGGCTGGAACCTTATAAATTCGATAAAACAGAACAAAAAACGGTAGCCATTATTATGGCAGGAAACATTCCGCTGGTAGGATTTCACGATTTTCTTTCAGTTTTAATCTCAGGACATAAAGTATTGGTAAAACAATCTTCCAACGATAAACAATTGTTGCCGGTAATTGCAGGGTTTTTAATGAATATCGCTCCGGAATTTGAAGACCGAATAAAATTCACTGAAGACAGGCTTAATGATTTTGAGGCGGTTATCGCCACCGGAAGCAACAACACCGCCCGCTATTTTGAATATTATTTTTCTGGAAAACCGAACATTATAAGAAAAAACCGAAACTCAGTAGCAATTCTTACCGGTAAAGAAAGTAAAGAAGAACTCGAAGCTCTTAGCGAGGATATTTTTAGATATTTTGGATTAGGTTGTCGCAATGTTTCTAAACTTTATGTTCCTATGGAATATGATTTTGATAGCTTTTTTAAGGCGATGTATCCCTGGAATATTTTATTGAATTCAGCTAAGTACGCCAACAATTACGATTATAATAAGGCGGTGTATTTAATGAGTGAATTCAAATTACTGGAAAACGGGTTTCTTATCCTGAAAAAAGACGAAAGTTTCGGCTCCCCTATAGCCACTTTATTTTATGAAGAGTATGAAGATGAAAAAGAATTAGAAGAAAAACTTCAGCAAAATAGAGAAAACCTGCAATGCGTTGTAGGAACTAATGCTGAAGTTGATTTTGGACAGACCCAGCAGCCAAATTTATGGGATTATGCTGATGGCGTGGACACCTTAGAATTTTTAGAAAAGCTTTAAATCAATTACTTTGGGGCAAGCCTCGAGGGATTAACCATTAATAAACCAACTATGAAAAAACATAATTATAGCGCAGGCCCCTGTATTTTACCACAGGAAGTTTTTAAAGAAGCCGCTCAGGGCATTTTAGATTACCAGGATTCAGGATTGTCCATCTTGGAAATTTCACATCGAAGCGCTGCTTTTGTAGACGTAATGGAAGAAGCACGAAGCCTTTCCCTGGAACTTTTAGGACTTAAAGATAAAGGCTACGAAGCCTTGTTTTTGCAGGGAGGTGCCAGTATGCAGTTTTTAATGACCGCATCCAATCTTTTAAATAAAAAAGCGGCCTATTTAAATACCGGTACCTGGTCTTCTAAAGCGATAAAAGAAGCCAAACTTTTTGGGGAAGTGGTTGAAGTAGCGTCTTCTAAAGACAAAAACTTCAATTATATTCCGAAGAATTACCAAATCCCATCTGATGTAGACTATTTTCACTGTACCAGCAATAACACGATTTTCGGAACTCAAATTAAAGATTTCCCGGAAGTTGATGCACCACTGGTTTGCGATATGAGTAGCGATATATTTTCCCGGGAACTCGATTTTTCAAAATTCGATCTTATATATGCTGGAGCGCAGAAAAATATGGGGCCTGCGGGAACTACACTGGTAGTGATCAAAGAAGGTATATTGGGAAAAGTTAAGCGTCAAATTCCATCAATGCTAAACTACAAAATCCACCTCGAAAAAGACAGTATGTTTAATACCCCAGCTGTTTACGCGGTTTATGTTTCACTTTTAACCTTAAGATGGATTAAAAATAACGGCGGAATAAAGGCGATGGAAAAACGAAATGCTGAAAAAGCCGACTTACTATATAATGAAATAGACCGAAATCCTTTATTTAAAGGTTTTGCTGAAGTTGAAGATCGTTCGCCGATGAATGCCACCTTCAACCTAACCGATGAAAGCAAAAAAGAAGCCTTTGATAAACTTTGGAAAGATGCCGGCATCAACGGGATTAACGGCCATAGAAGTGTTGGAGGCTACCGTGCCTCTATGTATAACGCACTAGAGCTAGAAAGTGTAAAAGTTCTGGTTGAAGCGATGCAGCAGCTGGAAAAACAACCATAATTCAAAATACAATTAATGAAACCAACATGATGCTGGACACAAAAATTGGCATCATATAACTTGTCCCGATCAAGTAGGGAGGAAAATGATTAAAATCCTGTATCAAATTCCCGCACAAGGGATTAAATTATAAACAGATGAAACCTGAAGATTTTTTTAATAAACCCACCACACCAAACCAATCTAAAAAGATAAAAGTTCTCGCCAACGATGGCCTTGCCAAAGCCGGTGTAGAACAGCTCGAAAAAGCAGGTTTTGAAGTAATAAGCACCAAAATAGCCCAGGAACAACTTGCCGATTATATAAATTCAAAAGACATACAGGTTTTACTTGTTAGAAGCGCTACCACCGTAGACAAAGCAGTTATTGATACCTGTAAAGGCTTAAAATTGATAGGCCGCGGTGGTGTTGGTTTGGATAATATTGCCTTGGAATATGCCGAAAGTAAAGGTATTAAAGTAATTAACACTCCACAGGCTGCCTCAGGCTCAGTGGCAGAACTTGTTTTTGCCCATCTTTTCAGCGGAGTAAGAAAATTGTTCGATTCTAACAGGAATATGCCTTTAGAAGGGGAATCCAGATTTGGAGAGCTTAAAAAGTCTTATTCCGCAGGAATTGAACTTAGAGGTAAAACCCTTGGAATTATAGGTCTTGGAAGAATTGGTCGCCAAGTTGCCAAAATTGCTTTAGGCCTTGGAATGAAGGTTATTGCCAGCGACAAAGAAGTTGGGGAAGTAAAAATCTCATTGGAATTCTACAACCATCAAAGTATCGAAATTCCGATTAAAACTGAACCTGTAGATGAGCTTATAAAACATTCAGATTTTATAACATTACATGTGCCGGCACAAGCTAAACCGTTGATAGGCAAAAAAGAACTGGAAGCGATGAAACCCGGAGTTGGTATCATAAACACTTCTCGTGGCGGAGTGATAGATGAAGTTGCGCTGTTGGAAGCCATAGAAGATGGCAAAGTTGCTTTTGCCGGCTTAGATACTTTTGAAGCAGAGCCCAGACCAGCCATTAAATTGTTGATGAACGAAAAGCTTTCATTAAGCCCACATATTGGAGGTTCTACCATAGAAGCACAGCAGCGTATAGGTTTAGAACTTTCAAACCAGATTATTTCGCATTTTAAAAAGTAGATTATAATAAATCTTTAACGCCAGGTACTACCTAAAAGCCGTAAATTCAATTAATAAACTACCTCGGAGCAAGCTCATAAGGCATTGGTAGTGTATAATATTTTAATTTCGAGACAAGCCCCGCCTGTATGATTCGGACAGGCCTCGGGCCATTTAAATCTCGATAATCGAATAAAAAATAAAATTATGGCATCTATACTAGATTTATTGAATACGCAAACCGGAAAAGAGTTAGTGAATAAGGCTAGCTCAAAAACTTCTGAAGATAAAAGCAAAATAACTTCGGTACTGGGTATGGCTATGCCGTTAATACTTGGTGCGATGAAACGAAACGCAAAAGATCCCAAAGGGGCCGAAAGTTTGGATAAGGCTTTACAAAGCGAAAAGCATAATGGTAATGTTTTAAATAATCTGGAAAACAAAAATCCTGAAGAACTTACTAATGAAGGCAGCAAAATTCTAAGTCACGTTTTGGGGGCAAAGCAAAATGGCGTGAGCAAAACGATTGCCGGAACCTTAAATATAGACGAAGCCTCTGTTAATAACATTCTTGAAATGGCAGCACCAATTGTTATGGGTTTATTAGGTCAGCAAAAAAGGAAAGACAATGTTGATGCTTCTGGCTTATCAGGGCTTTTAGGATCGGTTATGGGATCCAATGATTCTCACGATCAATCATTAGTTGAAACTTTATTGGATGCCGATGGGGACGGCAGCGTTATAGACGATATAACAGGAATGGTCTTTGGCGGTAAAAAGGGTAAAAAAGGTGGAAGCTTGCTCGGCGGTATGTTAGGCGGTAAATAAATTTAGCAACATATTTTGCTTTAAATTATTCATAGTATTTTAAGCTTCAGAAGAAAAAACAGAGATGAAGAATTTTATTTACATATTATTACTTGGATTATTTATCTATAGCTGTGGAAGTTCAAGAGATAGAAAACTGGGAGATTCCCAAATAAATGAGGATACGGTTCGTATTGCAAATGATAGCCTTGAGTATGAGATCATAATTATTGAGCCAGGATTCAATCTTTTTATTAATTCTATTGCGAAACCAGAAGGTTACTACTCCCAGCAATACCTGGAAAATAAAAACCGATTTTTAGTTTCAGAGTATAATCAGCGGGTAAGACAACCCCAGATTTATAATCCCGATCTTTATTTACAGGAAATTAATTATGAACCTAATATAGATTATGGGTACGAAGTTAACTATCTCCTGTACAATTACTTTGTTTTTTTCAGCAGGCATTATAACCAACGCTTTTCAGTTTCTACGCGTATTTAACTCCGATTATTTTAATTCTCCGAAGCTTTTACTATTTTTGCAGAATGAATAAATTAAAAGCACGTTGGGGTATAGATTCTAATTGGCAAATATTTATAATTCTATTGGTGTTCGCTATTACGGGATCTACATCGGCTAAATTAGCTGAGCCTTTATGTAATCTTTTGGGTATCTACGAATCTTCCTCTCATTGGGCGGTTTACTGGAGTGCAAGAATTTTTCTAATTTTTCCTATCTACCAGGTTTTATTGGTTAGTTTCGGCTGGATTTTTGGCCAGTTTCAATTCTTTTGGGCTTTCGAAAAGAAAATGCTAAGCAGAATGGGATTTGCTAAATTATTCCAATAATTATTTTTGAAAATATTTAAACACATATCCGCTATACTTTTGGGAGCTTTGCTTTTGCTTCCCGTGGTGATTAGTTTCTCGCATATCTTTAGCGGGCACGGACACGAATTATGTGTTAATTATGCCGATGAGCATTTTCACGAGAGTAGCCTTGACTGCGAATTACATTCTTTCAATCCAAGTCCGGTGCTCGCTACAGACTTTATAAATTTTGAACCGCTTTTAGAAAAGCAGATCAAAAAACAATTCTTCGATCTTTATAAATTTTTAAGTAATTATCAAAGGCTCCCTTTTGAGCTTCGAGGTCCGCCTATGACTGCCTAACAATTCGAATTTTTTGTTAGAAGTATAATTATTTAAAAAAATAATATGAAAAGTTTACTTTTCTCATTGCTATTTTTAGCGGTGAGCCCTATTATATATGCTCAGAATATTTTCTCGGGCCAGGTTACCAATGCTGAAACCGGAGAACCGGTATTTAGCGCCAATGTTTATTTTCCAGAACTCAGTAAAGGCGATATGACCAATATTGATGGAAATTTTACTATAGAAAATATCCCAAACGGAAAGTTTAAAATTGTGATTTCGTCGGTAGGTTTTGCGACTTACTCCAACGAACTCGATTTTCCTGAAACTTCCAGCTTAAATATCACTTTAGAAAAATCGGCTATAGAAATGGAAGAAGTGATTGTCTCTACTCCTTTTCACCAATTGCAAAGTGAAAATGTTATGCGCGTAGAACGTGAAAATGTAGCCGACCTCAACCGAAAAGGTGCGGTAACTTTAAGCGATGGGCTAACCCAAATTGCAGGGGTAGAAAGTTTAACTACCGGTGTGGGAATTGGAAAACCTGTGATTAGAGGTTTAAGCTCTAATCGTGTTTTGGTCTATACGCAAGGCGTACGTTTGGAAAACCAGCAGTATGGAGATGAGCACGGGCTTGGTATAAGTTCTAAAGGAATTGAAAGTGTTGAGGTTATTAAAGGTCCTGCTTCCCTTCTCTACGGAAGCGACGCTATTGGTGGTGTACTTTACCTGAATCCCGAACGCTATGCTGCAGCAAATGAAACCAATGCTGAAGCAGATGTAAATTATTTCAGTAATACGCGGGGATACCAGGGAAGCGCTATGGTTAAAACTTCAGGAGAAAAACTAAAATTCCTGGCCCGTGGAAGTTATGCTGCTCACAGCGATTACGAAACAGGAGATGGGGAAAGAGTAACCAACACCCGCTTTAATGAAACTGATTTTAAAACAGGAATTGGCTTCCAGGATGCTAAATTTAAAACAGATTTAAGGTATAATTTCAATAAATCGAATATTGGAATTCCAGAGGAAATAGGCGAACAATCTACCGTTAAAGATCCTCTTCTTCCCTACCAGGAAATTGATAATCATATTCTAAGCTTAGAAAATAAGCTGTATTTTAATAATTCAAGTCTTGACTTTAAAGTAGGTTATCAATATAATAACCGAAAAGAGTTCGAAGAACATCTTCACGAAGAGGAACACGGTGAAGAAGAGCACGCAGAGGAAGAACAAGAACACTTCGAAGAGGAAGAAGGCGCAGATCATCCCGCACTGGAAATGCACTTGGAAACTTTAAATTATAATTTAAAATATAATTTACCCAGAACCGGAAGATTTGAAACCATTTTGGGAGTACAGGGAATGCATCAAACTAATACCAATTACGGCGAAGAAATTTTAATTCCAGATGCCGTTACAACAGATTTTGGGGTGTTTGCTACTACCCACGTGCATTTTGATAAATGGGATTTTCAGGGAGGCTTAAGATTTGATACCCGAAGTATTGACAGTGAAGCCGTAGAACCTCACGAAGACGAACCTGCCGAAGAAGAAGATGAAGAAGAGCACGCATACGAAGGTGGAGAAATTGCCGCTGTAAATAACTCTTACAAAAGTATTAATGGAGCCTTAGGTGCAAAATATATTATTTCTGAAAGACTAAGTGCAAGGTTAAATCTTGCTACCGGTTTTAGAGCGCCTAATTTATCGGAATTAACTTCTAACGGTTCTCACCACGGGACCAATCGCTATGAGGTTGGAGATCAAAACCTTGATAATGAACAGAATCTCCAGGTAGATCTTTCTTTAGAATGGCGGAACAAGCATTTTGAAGCTTTCATAAACGGATTTCATAATACTATGAACGATTATATTTATCTGGAGCCCACTGGCGAATTAATCGAAGAAAACCCTGTTTTTCAATACACACAGAACAATGCTGAATTGTACGGTGGGGAGATTGGCGTACATATTCATCCCCACCCTTTAGACTGGCTGCATTTGGAAAGTAGTTTTGAAACCGTGACGGGAAAAAGAAATAATGGAGAGTATTTACCCTTAATTCCGGCAAATTCCATAACCAATACCTTTAGGTTGGAATTTGATAATTCCGATGAGAAAATCTATAACAAATATGCATTTGTAAGGCTTAAAAATGTATTCGATCAAAATAACGTGAGTGCCTTCGAAACCCGTACCGGGGGCTATGGACTTTTGGGCGCTGGATTTGGAGGAGAGTTCGCTATAAATGCTACAGAAATGAGAATTGGAGTAAGCGCAAACAATATCCTGAATAAAGATTACATTTCGCACCTTTCACGCTTAAAACCGGACGGTATTTCTAATATTGGAAGAAATATTTCAGTTTCGGTTAGATGGTACCTTTAATAAGGTAGTTTAAAAAAAGAAACAGGCTTAAGAAGTCTGATTTTAAATCTCATAAAAAAGCCTCACAGTTCCGCATAGTTTTCGGGATTGTGAGGTCTATTTATTTTTAACAGTTTTATATTACAATTTTCTTTTTTCCTTCAATTTCAGGATTATTGTCTTCAATATTGTCAATATGGGTTAAGTCTTTTTTCTTTCTCTTTTTAAATAGGCTATAAACTGCGATTCCAGCCCCTGCTGCTACCGCTCCAACCCCAAGAGCACTTGCTGGTTTTTTCATGATCATTTTGCCTGCTTTAAAGATAACAGCTCTTTTAAGCCATTTCATACCTGTTTGTACTACCTCATTATTCATAATTTTTTATTTTATTGGTTTCCACCTCGATTGTTTCGATTAATTAAATATCGAGGTAATTCTGCATTTCTAACGTTAAAGAGATTTCAAATAACACAGTTTTAACGGTCTTTGGCCTACTGACATTTCACTTAAAATTTATTTAAATGAAGTAATCTTCTTAGCATATCTCTCTGAAGCAGAATTAATTTGAGCTCCGAGTAACATTGTAAAACAACTAATAAAAAGCCATAGCATCATAATAACCACCGCGGCAATAGAGCCGTAAACTTCCCCATAGCTCCCAAAATTACTTACATAAAAGGAAAAACCCCATGAAGCGATTAACCAAAGAATGGTAGCAACCAATGCCCCTGGAATCACCCATCTTAATTTAGGATTGGTGCGCTCTGGTGCATATTTATAAATAAGGCAAAGAAAAAAACCAACTATAATGGCCAAAATTGGCCAGCGTAACCAACTAATTAGGCTTTCTATATTTTGGGGTAAACCCAACTCTCCTACAACAGCAGGAAATGCCACAATTAACCCCATACTTAAAATAACCTGTATTATAGCACCAAAAGTGAACAATAAAGTAAGTGCATTTTGTTTTATAAATCCGCGTGTGCTTCGGGTTGCGTAGGCGATATCAATACCTCTAAATAAAGACTTCATTCCTTTATTGGCACTCCAAATACTAAATAATATACCTATTGCCATTCCCCAGCCCAGAGCTTTTCCCGAAGTAGAAATAAACGCCTCCAACCTTTGCTCTACAATACCAAATGCTTCATCCGGTATCATTGTACCAAGCTGATTTAATTGATATTCAATTTGAGACGGAGTCACCGCCAAACCATAAATAGAAACCAGAGCCATAACTGCCGGAAAGATTGCTAAAAACGCATAGAAAGCTACGCCTGCAGACACAATGCTTAAATTATTTTCGTCTATTTTATCCTTTATTATAAAAGTTATTTTCTTCCATCCGGAGAATGAAATTTTTGATGGATTGGAAATTATTGGTCTATCCTGGTCAAATTTTGACATTTTATAAATTTTACATTCAGGGTAAATTACATAAAACAATTAAAAAGCATCGTAAGCGGGCTGTTAAAGAGTTTTTAAAAAATTTACAACAAATGCAAAAAAACGGGATTCCAATCTGGAATCCCGTTTAAAATATAATTTTCATTAAAAGTTAAAAAAATTAATCTATAATTTCAACTTCAATCACACGCTCATTTGGTTGCTTCTTTTTACTCCAAACAAAAGTATAGAAATACATTAGGGTAAAAGTTGGAATAATATCGGTTCCGGGTAAAATCTCCTCTAGAAATACAATTACAGAAGCCACTTTACCCTTTTTTCCGGGATACATTTCCCCCATTTTTTTGGCCGCGTAAGGTGCCCACAATATATCAAGAAACGGCCCTACTAGCGGAATCGCCATAGTAGCCATACCTAAAGTATCGTATACCAGGCCTTTTATAAATAATTTATCTTTTAAAAGTTTCATTTTGATTGCTTTTAATTACATTAAGCAAATAAAGTGCCATTTTACTATCGAAGATTAGAGCTAATTAGTTTTAAAAATTCATTCCGCGTTTCTATTTTCTCAAACTGCCCTCTAAATCCTGACGTTGTAGTTGCGCTATTTTGCTTTTGTACGCCACGCATCATCATACACATATGTACTGCTTCAATAACTACTGCAACTCCTTTTGGTTTAAGTGTTCTATTAATACATTCCAGAATATCATGGGTTAAACGTTCCTGAACCTGCAATCGCCTGGCGAAGACATCTACCACCCGGGGCAATTTACTTAAACCTACAATATGGCCATTGGGAATATAGGCAATATGGGCTTTTCCGAAGAAAGGTAGCATGTGGTGCTCACAAAGCGAATAGAGTTCTATGTCTTTTACTACCACCATTTCGTCATAACTCTCCTTGAACATAGCTTTTTTTAGAATGGTTTCGGCATCCATTTTATAGCCCTGGGTTAAGAATTGTATAGCTTTGGCTGCACGCTCTGGAGTATTCTCTATGCCTTCTCGGCTAACATTCTCGCCTATTCCTTCGAGAATATTTTTATAATTTTCCTGAAGTCAGTCGGTAACCTCAATATTATATTCTTCTTTAAATTTATATGCCATCTTTTTATTATTTCAGTTTATCTGAAAAGACTTCAGTTAGTTTTTTTATTTTAGGATCTATTATGAACTGGCAATATGGTTGCTGCCTGTGCTGATTATAGAAATCCTGATGTTCTTTTTCTGCAATATAAAAATCTTTCACCGCACTAATCTCGGTTACAATTTTATTGTCGAAAATATCCTTTTCTTCCAGCTCTTCAATTATCTTTTCTGCAATTTTTTTTTGTGCTTCAGAATGATAAAAAACAGCGCTTCGATATTGAGTACCCACATCATTTTGCTGTTGATTCAGCGTTGTAGGATCGTGTGTGGCAAAGAATACGTATAGTAAATCCTGAAAGCTTATCACTTCCGGATCAAACCTAATCTGAATCGCTTCAGCGTGGCCGGTCCTGCCGGTTATAATTTCGCGATATGCGGGATTTTTTATATTTCCACCAGTAAAGCCTGAAAGCACCTGCTCTACTCCATTTAAACGTTGAAAAACAGCTTCGGTACACCAGAAACAACCTCCTGCCAACGTTGCCAGTTCTAAATTTTCTGAATTCATAAATTATTTTTGTTTAGCAAATTTAATGTATTAATAAACAAATAGCTGGAGATTTAACGTGATTTTAAATCGATTTCTTGTGAAACATTATATAGTCTTAGTTTTGGGAATTTCTTTAATTTAGCTAATTTTCACGAGCCTTAGTAAATATCTCGAACCAGGTTAAAAGGCATTTAAGGAAGTATTAATTTTATTTCGAGGAAAGTTCTGGAGCTTTTAAATCTCGATTATCGAGCGAACAAATGATTATAGCCAAAAATATTCATAAATACTACGGAGACCTGCACGTATTAAAAGGTCTCGATCTTCATATTAAAAAAAGTGAAATCGTTTCAATTGTGGGAGCTTCGGGAGCAGGGAAAACAACTTTACTTCAGATATTAGGAACCCTCGATAAACCCGAGAAAGACAAAGATTCTACGCTTAAAATCAACAATACCGATATATATAAACTCTCGTCCCGGGAATTATCAAAATTCAGAAATAAGAATATTGGATTTATTTTTCAATTTCATCAGTTGTTACCTGAGTTTACCGCTTTAGAAAACATTTGTATTCCTGCATTTATTCATAACACACCTAAAGAAAAAGCCGAAGAAAGTGCCAAAGAGCTTTTAGGCTTCTTAGGGCTAAAAAACCGGGCACACCATAAACCGGCCGAACTTAGCGGTGGTGAGCAACAGCGTATTGCCGTCGCAAGGGCACTTATTAATAATCCTGCGGTGATTTTTGCCGATGAACCCTCTGGGAATTTAGATACCGAATCTGCCGAAAATCTTCATCAGCTATTCTTTAAGTTGCGAGACGAATTTCAGCAAACCTTTGTGATTGTAACCCACAATGAAGAACTCGCAGATATGGCCGATCGAAAAATCACGATGCAGGACGGTAAGATTATAGACAAAAAGGAAATCTAAGCAGTTTGAAAAAAAGTGAACTCAAATCTTTTCTCGACTTTAAAGCTGAACAATACAACACGCCTGAATTTATAGATTCAGACCCTGTGCAAATTCCACATCAGTTCAGTAAAAAAGAAGACATTGAAATTGCTGGATTTCTTACGGCTACCATAGCCTGGGGAAACCGGAAAAGCATTCTTAAAAACGCGAACCGCCTGATGGAAATACTGGATCGCAATCCTCACGATTTTGTTTTAAATCATACAGAAAGTGATCTTGAGAATTTAACCGGATTTGTTCATCGTACGTTCAACGAAACAGATCTACTTTATTTTATTTCAGCCTTAAAGAATATCTACAAAAACCACGGCGGAATTGAAACTATTTTTACTGAGAATGCTGAAAAAGATTCGCTTCAACACGCAATTCAAGAATTTAAAAAAGTGTTTTTTGAAATTCCGCATCCTCCCCGAACACAAAAACATGTAAGTGATCCACTGAAGAATTCTGCTGCTAAGCGAATAAATATGTACCTGCGGTGGATGGTGAGAAAAGACCAGGCCGGCGTAGATTTTGGACTTTGGAAAAATCTCACTCCTTCCCAATTAAGTTGCCCTTTAGACGTACATTCCGGGAATGTGGCCAGGAAATTAAAACTTTTAAAGCGAAAAGCCAATGATGCCAAAGCATTATCTGAGTTAGATACTTCGCTAAGGAAACTGGATTCAGCCGATCCCGTGAAATATGACTTTGCTTTATTTGGGCTTGGCGTGTTTGAAAAATATTAGCAAAAATTTAACAGGATCCAGTTAAATTTGTTAAATTTGGATTAATTCAATCTCCATCATATGTTACGTCCTGCGATTCCCGAAAACGAAAGTCAACGACTAAAAGCGCTCCAGGATGCTAACATTTTATACACTCCTACCGAGGAAGAATTTGACAATATTACCCAACTTGCTTCTTTTATTTGCAAAACTCCGGTTTCCTTAATTTCCCTTGTTGGCGAACAAGATCAATGGTTTAAATCTAAATATGGCACCGAACTCTGTACATCAGATCGTGGTATTTCATTTTGCAGCCACGCAATTCTGGAACCCGAGGAATTAATGGAAATTGAAGACACCAGGTTAGACAAACGTTTTGAGGATAATCCCTTTGTAATCGCTCAAACCGATCCCATTATTTATTATGCCGGGATGCCGATTAGAGATTACAACAATATGGTTCTAGGTACACTTTGCGTGATAGACGCCAAACCAAATAAATTAGATCAGTCTCAAAAAAAAGCGCTAAAATCCTTGGCTAAACAGGTAGAAATTCTTTTTGAATTAAAACGGAAAAATATTTATCTGGAGAACATTCAAAAGCAGCTTAATGAGCATAACGCGATGCTTAAAGATTTTGCAGGGGTAGTTTCTCATGATATGAAAATGCCTTTGGCAAATATGATTATTATCGCTGATATATTGAAAGCCAAGTTCAGGGAAAAACTGGGTACTGAAGGGCTGAATTATTTAAATAATCTAAAACAAGCCGGATTAAAACTTAGCGGTTACATCAATGGAATTTTAGATCATTACGAGAGTGATAATATTGCCGCTTCAAATAATGAGGAATTTGATGTGCACCAATTACTGGAAGACATTATAGACCTTCTAAATATTACTGAAGACTGCATAATAAACCTTCCCGAGGATAACACTATAATTAGCTCTAACCGTGCTGCCCTTGAACAGATATTTTTGAATTTATTGGGCAACAGCTTAAAATACAATGACAAGCCAAAAATCATTATAGATATTGAATTTTCGCAAAACCCCGATTTCTATTACTTTAGTATAAAAGATAACGGCATAGGTATTCCCAAAGAAAAAGAAGAAGATATTTTCAAACTCTTCACTACAGTAGCTAAACGTGACCGTTCTGGTAATAAAGGCTATGGAATTGGCCTTTCTACTGTAAAAAGGCTGGTAGGTAATTTAGGAGGTAATCTAAAAGTAACTTCGGAAGTTGGAAAAGGCACTCGTTTTAATTTTTCGATAAGAAAGAAAGTGTAATTGGTATTCTTTTTTGTAGAAAATCGTAGATTTTTTTTTAACTTAACATATGCTATTTTGTAGCAAAATCAAGAGGCATCGAGATTGAATATAACAGAATTTCAATAGCGCCTATTTTATCTTTTCACATCACTGATAGTGAGTAAAATACCATTCGGTATGCAAGAAAAATATGTTTCTTCAAACGAAAAATTACGGAGGGCAGCCCTTGCTGAATATGCGATTTTTAAATCGGGAGAAGATAAAGATTACGACCAACTTACTTTTTTAGCGGCAAAAATTTGCCAGGTTCCAGTGGCAAAGATCTGCATTATTGGCAAAAATAATATTTGGTATAAATCGGTTTATGGTACCCAGCAGGCCGAAATTCAAAGAGAAAATTCTTTTTGTGAACGTACTATTTATGCCGGAGAAGAAATCTTCATAATTAACAGCAACGATCATCCCGTTTTTTTTGAGAATGCAAAAGGAATTTACGACCTTGAATTTAATTTTTATGCCGGGGTGCCTCTGCTAAGCTCAAATGGCCACGCCATAGCGGTATTCTGCATTTTTGATACAAAAATCAGGAAATTAGACGAAGACCAGAAAAAAGCTTTACTCGCTTTGGCAAATCAAAGTTTAAACCTTTTTGAGTCCCGCAAACAAAAAACGAAACTTCAACACGTTCAGCGAAAATTAAAGCAGAAATATAAAGATCTGGAAAAATTTGCCAGCCTGGTATCACACGATATTAAATCGCCGCTGGCCAATATTATTTCTTTAACCGAATTACTCAAAGACGAAAATAAAGAAAAACTAGACGAGCAAAGTAGGCAATATCTTGACTTTTTAGTAGAATCCTCCTATTCGCTTCGAAATTATGTAGACGGAATTCTAAGTTTTTACCGCAGTGATCACATCTTAGAAAAAGATTTTGAAGATGTACATCTGCCCACTTTATTAAAAAAGATCACAGATCTATATTCGCTGGAAGAGAATGTAGAAATCACTTACCCAGACGGTGGCCATCTGGAAAATATCAATAAAGCCGCTCTAAGTCAGGTTTTTATGAACCTAATAAGCAATGCTTTAAAATACAATAACAAGGAAGTTAGAAAAGTAGATATTAAGTTTAAAACTACTGAAGCTTATTATTGCTTCGAAGTAAGCGATAATGGTAACGGCATAAATAAGGATGATACGGAGAAGATCTTCGAACTTTTCGCTACGCTAGATGCGAAGGACAGGCACGGAAATCCGGGCAGCGGTATCGGGCTGGCAACAGTTAAAAAACATATAGATCAGATGCAGGGTTCCATTGATGTTATTTCTGAAAAAGGCAAAGGCAGCACTTTTAAATTCAAAATTAAACGGCCTTAGCTTAAATTCCATTTCATATATTTGAAAAACTTTTTAAAGCTTTATGGAATTTAAACAGCCGGAACTACTTTATGCCCTGTTTTTACTACTCATACCGCTGGCTGTCCATTTATTTCAACTACGCCGCTTCCAAAAAGAAGATTTCACAAACGTAAAATTTCTAAAAAAAGTTATTCGGCAAACCCGAAAAAGCTCACGGTTAAAGAAATGGCTGGTCCTGGCTACGAGAATGTTAATGTTAACTGTTTTAATTTTTGCCTTTGCCCAACCCTATTTTCCTGCAGAAAACCCTGAAGCCGCCTCAAGTAATAAGGTGATTTTTTTAGATAATTCTTACAGTATGCAGGTCTCGGGACAAAACGGCGAACTTCTGGCTGCTGCTATTCAGGACTTGATTAAAAACCTTCCTGAAAACGAAGAAATAAGCCTTTTCACTCATAATGCTGAATTTCGAAATCTTTCTGCTGAAGATTTAACTACCGAACTTCAAAATCTCGATTTTTCCGAAAATTCTTCAAATTTTAATACCCTGAAATTAATAGCAGATCAACTTCTGAAAGGTTCCGGTAAAGAAAAAGATTTTATTTTTATATCAGATTTTCAGCAGAATTTAAATGCTGAAAAATTAACAGATTCTACCGCTTTAAATTATCATCTTATTCCAGCAGTTCCTGAAAATACTCAAAATATCAGTTTAGATTCCGTGTTTATCAGCGATCGTGAAACTAATGAAATCAGTTTACAGGTTTTATTGAGCAGTACTTCAGAGATTTCAGAACCGGTAAGCGTGTCGGTTTATAACGGAGAAGAACTTTTGGCAAAAACCGCCGTGAATTTTGAGGTAAATCAGGATACCCAAACCAATTTTAAAATTAACGCTGAAGAAATTTCTAATGGAATTATTAGAATTGAAGATGCATTTTTAGATTATGATAATTCGCTATTTTTCAGTTTAAATAAACTTAAACCGGCAGAGGTTATTATCATTACCGAGAATGTAGACGCCAATTATCTAACCCGCATTCTTACTCCTCCTGAATTTAAAACCGAAATATTTGAAGTTAATCAACTCGATTTTAATCGGCTAAACGCCGCCGATCTGGTAATTCTCAACGAATTGGAATCGCTTTCCGGTGCACTGGAATCTAACCTGGTAAACCTTCAAAACAATGCGGTTGAATTGGTTATTATTCCTTCAGAAAATATCGATCGAAACTCTTATAATAATCTACTTCGCAGGCTGAATGGCCCTAATTTCTCTGAATTAAAAACCCAGGAAACATTAATCACAGAGCTCGCTTTTGATCATCCTTTACTAACCGGGGTTTTTGAGGAACGGGTTGAGAATTTTGATTATCCAAAAGTCCAGACTTATTATAATGTGCAAAACGGAAGTAACGTAATTTCATTCCAGGATAATTCAGGATTTTTGCAGGAACGAAATAATGTATTTTTATTTTCTGCAGCATTAAATGCTGAAAATTCTAATTTCAGAAACTCTCCTTTAATCGTTCCGGTTTTTTATAATATGGGACTTATGGCTTTAAAAACGCCAAAACTTTATTACGAAACCGGGAAAGAAGATGAAATCAGGATCCCGCTTCAAACGCAACAAGACGAAGTGGTCCACATCGTTTCAGAAACCGAAGATTTTATTCCGCAGCAACGTGTATTAGGTGATAATTTAGAAATCTTAACCAACGGTTTAGATATAGCTTCAGGAAATTATTCCCT
>JAGXIG010000077.1 GCA_024635815.1 Salegentibacter sp. | reverse complement strand
GATTACTAATGGGAATTGGTAAATCAGAAAAAATTGACAAATGGTTAAAAGCTGATAATTCAGCAATTACTGAACTTAAAAATAAGGTTTCCAATTACGCCGCCAGTGTAACCAGAAATCCCACCCTACCAGATTTTATGATCATGCTCTCCCTCGCATTTGTAACCGTTGGGATCGCCCATTGGGGAGCCGATGAGATCTCGGCATATCTATCTTCAAATTTTGAGGTTTTTAATGATAGTAAAAGCGCACTTTCATCCTTTTCATCATCTTTCTTTTGGATGATTACAATAGCTACCGCTATTGGAATAGGCCTTTCTTTTACTAAATTCAAGACTTACGAAGGAGCAGGAGCCAGTAAAATAGGAAGCATCTTTATTTATATTCTTGTTGCGACAATAGGTATGAAGATGGACCTCGGGATGGTTTTCGACAACCCGGGCTTAATTGGTATCGGATTGATCTGGATGTCTATACACGTAATTTTTCTTTTTGCAACAGCTAAAATTATTAAAGCGCCTTACTTTTTCCTCGCAGTGGGAAGTCAGGCCAACGTTGGTGGCGCAGCTTCGGCACCGGTAGTAGCCGCAGCGTTTCACCCATCACTAGCAACTGTAGGGGTGTTACTCGCAGTTTTTGGATATGTAGTTGGAACCTACGGCGCAATTCTTACCACTATTTTAATGCAAATCGCCGCTGGGAGTTAGTTTAAAATCGAAAATTATAAGATATTTGCCGCCTAAATCAGAAACCTGAAAAATGAAAAAATTAAGCATTCTTTTACTGGCTATTATTGCTCTTAGTTCTTGTAACAATAAAGAAAGCAACCTCATCGTAAATGCCAATATAGAAGGCCTTAAAAAAGGAACCGTTTATCTTCAAAAGATAGATGACACGCTTATGGTAGACCTGGATTCAGTAGTAGTAAATGGTAATGCTAATATAAGTCTGGAAACTTTTATTGAGAGTCCGCAGGTTATGTATCTCTATCTTAAAAAAGTTGATAATTCTCAATATGACGATCGTATAGACTTTTTTGCTGAAGAAGGAGAAGTAAATATCACAACAACTTTAGAAAATTTTGTAACCGATGCAGAAATAACCGGTGCCAGAAACCAGGAAAAGCTGGAGGAATATCGTTCAATGATGCAACGCTTCAATGATAAAAACCTCGAGCTTATTCAGCAAAATTTTGAAGCGCAACGAGATGATAATGAGGAAAAACTATTAGCCGTAGATAAGCAATATGAAAGCCTGCTTAAAATAAAATATTTATACACCGTTAATTTCGCAATTAACAATAAAGACCTGGAAGTTGCGCCTTATTTAGCGATTTCTGAGGTTTTTGATGCAAATATCAAATATTTAGATACAATCTATAATTCTTTAGAGCCTAAAGTGAAGAAATCTTTGTACGGAAAACAATTAAAAGATTTTCTAAAAGAGAGAAGAGCGGAAGAAAAAGAGGTTGAAAATATTCAGCCTGAAGAAACCGACGAAGGTGGAAAAAATGTCAGTTAATTCAACTTTCATTTTAAATAATTTCGAAGCCCGCAATTTCTAAATTGTGGGTTTTTTATTACTTTCTTTCTATTAATGAAAGCTTTTAACTAATATTTTCCCAATAAAAACTTATACTTGCTATCGTTTTAAATCTACTAGTAATAAAATTGTAAAATTCCTGAAAAATGAATACTTCCAAGAAGAACCGATGGCTAATTGCTGCTTCTGCCGTTATTATCCATATTTCCATAGGCGCTGCTTATGCATATAGCGTCTACATTCAACCTCTTGTTGAAACTAAAGGCTGGTCTATGGCTTCAGTTACAACGGCATTTACAATAATGATGGTTTTAGGAGGCGGTTCAGCAGCATTATTCGGGAAATTTGTAGAAAGAAGCGGCCCAAGAAAGTCGGCTATGTTAGCCGCAGTTTTATTTGGTTTAGGCCAGGCCGGATCAGGTTTTGCTATTTCTATGGATTCATTAACAGGATTCTTACTCTCCTACGGATTACTAAGCGGACTTGGACTGGGAATTGGCTATATAGCACCGGTTTCAACATTAGTAAAATGGTTCCCAGATAAAAGAGGTTTGGCTACAGGAATGGCAGTTTTGGGATTTGGTACCGGCGCTTTAGTCACCGCACCCGTTGCTGCAAGTTTAATAGAATCTATAGGAATTAGTTACACCTTTTATATTTTGGGAGCTTCATATTTCTTTTTAATGATGCTTGGCGCTTCCTATATAGCCCCACCGCCAAGAGACTGGATGCCAGCAGGAATGAAAGCAGCTGTAAAAGCTGGGACCAGGAAAATAAAAAGAGATTTATCGCAGGCTACTTCGGGTGAAGCTGTTAAAACCAAACATTTTTGGATGCTCTGGACGATGATGCTTATTAACACCAGTGCAGGCATTATGATGATCTCGGTAGCTTCCCCAATGGCTCAAAACATCGTAGGACTTTCAGCAGGCGCAGCGGCTACTATGGTGGGAATTATGGGAATTTTTAATGGCGGTGGAAGATTAGGTTGGGCTGCGGCTTCAGATTATATCTCCCGACCAAAAGTCTTTATTATTTTCTTCGTAATTCAGCTCGTCGCTTTTATCACATTACCTATAATTACCAGTGCGTTTATCTTTCAAATCTTTATTTTCCTAGTGGTAAGTTGTTACGGGGGTGGATTTTCCAACCTTCCGGCATTTATAGGCGATCTCTTCGGAACAAAGGAACTAGGTGCTATCCACGGTTATCTTTTAACCACCTGGTCTTTAGGCGGACTTATTGGCCCAACGCTGGTTTCGCAAATTTATACAAGAACCGGAAGTTATATCCCTGTGTTTTATGTTTTTACTGGTTTAATTATCGTCGCGCTAATTATTAGTTTGTTGCTAAACAGAAGTGTTCAAAAAGTTAGAACGGAGCATAAAAAACCTAAATATGAAACCTCAGTTTCAGAGTAATAAGTATTCAAAACACAAAAGCCCCTTCATTTCTGAAGAGGCTTTTTGAGCCGATGGAGGGACTCGAACCCACGACCTGCTGATTACAAATCAGCTGCTCTAGCCAGCTGAGCTACATCGGCCAGTAATCTATAAAGCGTTTATCTTCACGATTAGGGCTTCAGCTTTTGCTTCTAGCTCTTTTTCTATCGCTTTAAAATGTTGCTTTTTATTTTCTACATCCTTTTGGTTGATCTTAGTGATCAATTCATCAAATTCCGCAATGGCCTCATCTACGATCGCTTCAGTTTTAGACGCGTCTTCTGGGTTTGCCATTTGATGTATGTATGCTGCATCAATAATGTCTCCCATTACGTAATTCACATCTCTTTTTAATAATCTCTTACTTGCCATATCACTTAAATTTCGGCTGCGAATTTAAAGTATTTTTCAATACAAATTACAGCAATGCTGAAATTATTTTTCCTGAATCTCTTTAAGCGAATTAAGTGCTTCAGGAATATGCTGCGAAGCTCCCATACTATTAAATTTGTGGATCAATTTCTTATCCTTATCAAAAACAAAAGTTTCTCTTCCCGGAAGTAACCCCAGTAATCCCGGTTTTACGCCAAATGCTTTACGCGCTCGTTTTTCTTTATCTGAAAGTAGCACAAAAGGAAGTTTGTGCTTTGTAGCAAACTTTTTATGAGAGTTTTCATTATCGGTACTTATCCCAATTACCTCAGCGCCCAAATCCTGAAATTCTTCATAATGATCGCGGAAACTACAGGCTTCTTTGGTACACCCGGGAGTAAAATCTTTTGGATAGAAAAATATTACCAAAGCTTTATCTTCTACTCTGGAAAAATGGAAGTTATCCCCATCCTGATCTTTTAAAGTTAATCTCGGTAATTTATCGCCAAGTTTAAGTGCCATCTATTCTCCTTTATAGGTTACATAATTACGTGGAGTTTCATATAAAGTGATCTCCAAATCAAGTTCCTTTTTTAATTTTTCCCTGATTTTATTCCAAATCACTACCGCTATATTTTCAGCCGTAGGATTAAGCTCGTCAAAAGGAGCTACCTCTTCGTTTAAGTTCTTATGATCAAAAGGGACTTCTACCTCTTCGTAGATAAGGTCTTTAAGACGTTTTAGGTCCATAACAAAACCTGTTTCAGGATCTATCTCACCAGTCACTTTTACTATTAGGTCATAATTATGCCCGTGATAATGTGGATTGCTACATTTTCCGAAAACCTCCAGGTTCTTCTCATTGCTCCAGTCTTTTCGGTACAAGCGGTGCGCCGCATTGAAATGAGCTTTTCTATGTACGCTTAACCTCATTTTTGGATACTTGAATAATATTTATCGAAAATAATCTTAAACCATTCGGTATAAACTCCCGGATTCACTTCCATATCAGACTTTATCGCATCCAGGCTCATCCATTTCCAGTTGGCTACTTCATCTGGATTAGGTTTGGGATCATCTTCATAATTCCCAATCATAATATAATCAAATTCGTGTTCTGTAAGTCCGTTATCAAATGGCGCTTTATAGATAAAAGACATAATTTCCTTTAACTCTGTACTAAAACCCATTTCCTCCTGAAGTCTTCTTTTTCCGGCGGCAATATTGCTTTCCCCTTCTCGCTGATGGCTGCAACAAGTGTTGGTCCACAATCCCGGGGAATGGTATTTGGAGTGTGCCCGCTGTTGGAGCATTAACTCCTCCTTCTCATTAAAAACAAAGACTGAAAAAGCCCGATGCAAAAGGGCTTTTTCATGAGCCTCGATTTTCTCCATCAATCCAATTTGCTCGTCGTTTTCGTTAACTAATATTACCTATCTGTTCCCATTTTCTTTTTTAAATGTCAAATGTACGAAATGAAGCGCGGGTTTTACTAGTCCACATTTCCTAAAATTATGTTTCATTATTTACCACCAATAGTGGTCGCTGGTATTATAATTCTTGTTTTGAGTACAGATCACAATCTATAGCCAGTATGAATTCAGATCGTCTGTTTCTTTCGTGCACGGCTTCAGTGCACTTGCTATTGTTTCCACATTTATTTACCAATTCGGTTTCTCCATAACCTCTCCCTGTAATTCTTGAATTTGAAATTCCTTTTTCTGTTAAATATTGTATCGTCGCTTTAACCCTTCTTTCAGACAGTTCCAGGTTATAATTATCATTAGCCCGGCTATCGGTATGTGACCTAATATCAAGCAAAAGTGCTGGCTGTTTTTGCATAAAAGCCGCAATACTATCCAGGGCAGGTTTATCACCCGTTCTGATTTCAGCCTTATCGAGATCAAAATGAATTGGATTTAACCTAAGTACACCGGTAAGCTCATCACCAACTTTAGCATCCACAACCGGCAAACCTTCCAGATTTCCAAATTCCAGGGCATTTTTTCTTCGTTTTATTTCTGCAGCATAAAAACTCCAGTTAAAAAAGGCACGCATCGCAGCAATGTTTTGAGGGTATTTCCCGTAAATACTATGTCCCGCCTGGTACATTACCAATCCGTTATCCGCATTTCCATAAGCGTGGCCATAGGCGGTAACAACAGCGGTATCTTCGGCAATTTCAGGGATATCTGGCGCATCTTCATCTATCACGATTTTCCTTGTTTCTTTCCGCCATCGGTTTATTTTCTTCGGAAGAAAAATTCTTTCTGACCCGTTTAAATGTGCATCATCCGGACTACCGATATATTGCGCAACGGGATCGGCAGGTAATAAATTCAAATAAGGCGGGGTACCAGGTCTATGTTCGCGGTAATGAATTAAACCCGCACTCTGCGCGCCGGGAAATCCCGAACTTAAAAAATTTAGCTGAATAAACTCTGTACTATCACTATCCTGAAGTTTAATATTTCCTGTAAGGTTTTCTAGTTTACTCACTGCATGACAACCGGCCCAAATAGCACCCTTGTATTTTTTATTCCATCGATAAAGGTTTTTATGGGTATTAAAACCGGGATCGGCGTGTGGCATTACAAAAATATCATCGCAAACCCCAAGATCTTCTGGAGATTTCCAGTTTCTTTTATTACTCCCGCCATAAGCGTCTTCCGGGATTGCAGCGGCTTTAAAAAAAGGCAAAGCAATATAGCCATTCTCCCTGTCTAAGGTCCATCGTGGCGCTACCGATAAGCTGGTGAAAACCGGCACGTTAATAGATTTCTCTATATAAAGCCCCACAATTCCCTTTCCTGCCCACGAGGCAATTATTTTTTTTATATCTTCAGTTAAGTAGGATACCGGAATTATAAAAGCACTTCCTCTAAAAATTGTATCCCGGTAAGTGAAGTCTGCACCATCTTTTACTTTTTTCGGATTGATTATCCATTTAATTTCGATATTCTCATTTTTCAACATTTCGTAGACTAAGCCGTAAGCTTGCAAAGAGTTTTCAGCAGTTTGGGGATTTGAACCCATATTGATCACATAAGCCCCGGGAGCTATCCGCTGCTCTTTCGACTGACCAAAAAAGTCCGTGCATGTTAGCAACACAATCCAAAAAACTATTAATCTTATAAAATACCGCCCCATAATGTAAAATTACTGAATGTTTTCACAGCCAAAAGTTTTTAACAGATTTTTGCTCTAAGCCTTAACCTAATAAGGAAAAGGAGCTTTTAAATTATCCTTAATTTTCCTCAAAATAATAGTACTTTTGCAGCGCTGAATTATCTGGCCCAAATGCCACTAATTTACATTTACCAAAGTGGGTCTGGCAGCATTACAGTTACAGCAAACTAAGACCCCATTAATATTTTTATAGATGAAGAGTTTTCAAAAAGAGCTAAAACGAAGAAGGACTTTTGGGATTATTTCTCACCCCGATGCGGGCAAAACCACCCTTACAGAAAAATTACTGCTATTTGGTGGTGCTATCCAGGAAGCCGGAGCAGTAAAATCCAACAAGATTAAAAAAGGCGCGACCAGTGAGTTTATGGAAATTGAACGCCAAAGGGGAATTTCGGTAGCGACTTCGGTTTTAGCTTTTGAATATAAAGATATAAAGATCAATATCCTGGATACACCGGGCCATAAGGATTTTGCTGAAGATACTTTTCGAACCTTAACGGCCGTAGATAGTGTAATTGTAGTAATAGATGTTGCTAAAGGTGTGGAAGAGCAAACCGAAAAACTTGTGGAGGTTTGTAGAATGCGCAATATCCCGATGATCGTTTTCATTAATAAAATGGACCGGGAAGGGAAAGATGCCTTTGAATTGCTTGATGAAATTGAACAAAAACTAAACCTTACTGTAACCCCTCTAAGTTACCCTATCGGGATGGGTTACGATTTTAAAGGTATTTACAATATTTGGGAAAAGAATGTAAACTTATTTACCGGCGATCCTAAAAAAGATATTGAAGAAACTATAGAAATTTCCGATTTAACTTCTAATGAATTAGATGAACTTATTGGAAGCAAATCTGCTGATAATTTAAGAGAAGAATTAGAACTTGCCCAGGGCGTGTATCCTGCATTTGATAAAGAAGCCTACCTGGAAGGAAGATTGCAACCTGTATTTTTTGGTTCTGCCCTAAATAATTTTGGGGTTCGGGAATTATTAGACTGCTTTATAAATATTGCACCTACCCCAAGACCTAAGCAAAGTGAAGAGCGTTTAGTAAAACCGGATGAAGATAAATTTACCGGCTTTGTTTTTAAGATCCACGCCAATATGGATCCCAAACACCGCGACAGGCTGGCATTTATAAAAATTGTTTCAGGAAAATTTGAGCGAAACAAAGCTTATTTACACGTAAGGCATAACAAGAACCTGAAATTTTCGAGTCCTAATGCATTTTTCGCGGAAAAGAAAGAAATTGTAGATGTTTCCTATCCCGGTGATATTGTTGGACTTCACGATACAGGGAATTTTAAAATTGGTGATACGCTTACCGAAGGTGAAAATTTAAATTATCGCGGAATTCCCAGTTTTTCGCCGGAACATTTTAGGTATATCAATAACGCCGACCCGATGAAATCAAAACAACTCGCTAAAGGAGTTGACCAGTTAATGGATGAAGGGGTGGCGCAGCTTTTTACCCTGGAGCTAAACGGGAGAAAAATTATAGGAACCGTGGGAGCATTGCAGTTTGAAGTTATTCAATACAGGCTGGAACACGAATATGGTGCTAAATGTACTTACGAAAATTTAAACGTTTACAAAGCGACCTGGGTAGAAGCCGAAGATGAAAAAAGCGAAGAATTCAAAGATTTTAAACGATTAAAATCGAAGTACCTGGCGAAGGATAAAAAAGGACAATTGGTATTTTTGGCAGATTCCCAATTCTCCTTGCAAATGACCCAGGATAAATATCGTTCGATCAAATTCCATTTTACTTCAGAATTTTAAGTTCAAACCCTATTTAAATCAAGCTTACAAGACAATCTTTAGATCAAAAAACAACATCTTTTCCAGAAGGCTAAGGAACAATAAAGCGGAATAATTCTTTATCTCGAGATAAAAGTTTGTGGTACTGCAATCTTTTTTATATTTGGAAGAACCATTGCAAACCTTTCTCGAAAATCAATTCATTTTTCAATGATAATAAGTTTCAGTTCTCCCAATTTAATCACGAAATATCCAAGGCATGAAGCAACCTAAGCCTTCACCAAAATTTGCCAGAGCCGTTTCCCGCTGGCAAATCGTTGGCCTTTCAATAAATGACGTAATTGGGAGTGGTGTATTCCTACTTCCGGCCGCAGCGGCAATTTTATTAGGTGGAGCCAGTATATGGGCAGTTTTTCTGGCAGGATGTGCAGTAGCCATCCTGGTTTTATGTTTTGCTGAAGCTTCAAGTTATTTTGATGAACCCGGCGGAGCGTATTTATATACTCGTGAAGCTTTCGGGGAATTTATAGGTTTTGAGGTCGGATGGATGACCTGGCTGGCACGGGTTACCTCGGTCGCTTCACTTTCTGTTGGTTTTGCAATGGCTTGTAGTTATCTATGGCCAGAAGCCGGTGAGGGTTGGGGTCGTGTTTTGGTTATTACACTATCTCTTGCATTTCTTACCTGGATTAATATTATTGGAGTTAAACAAGGTGCTAAAATGGCTGTTTTTCTCACAATTGCCAAATCGGTTCCATTGCTGGTTTTTATTTCAATTGGTGTATTTGCCGTTGAATGGGAATTAATTACCTCTGATATTCCAATGATTACATTTGAATCTTTGTCTGAAGCAGTTTTGTTGTTACTTTTTGCTTATGTAGGTTTTGAAAATACCCCCGCAGCGGCAGGAGAATACAAAAATCCAAAAAAGGATGTTCCTTTCGCCTTGCTAATAATGGTACTTTTGGTAACCATTGTTTATACTTCAGTGCAATTTGTGGCGGTAGGAACCTATCCAGCCCTACAGGAATCTGAATCTCCCCTCGCGGACTCGGGTGCTTATTTTGCAGGCGCCGGAATGGCTTTATTAATGACCATTGGAGCAATGGTCTCTATTTTTGGTAATGTAGGCAATACTACGCTTATAGGTCCCCGATATCTTTATGCTTTAGCCAAAGACGGTTATGGATTTAAAGCTTTGGCTAAAATACACCCGCGATATCGTACTCCAGCCGTTGCTATTCTTGTTCAATCTGGAATTGCACTTGCCCTGGCTTTATCAGGATCATTTGTTGGATTGGCAATGCTTTCTATAATTGCTCGTTTAGCAACATACGCCGGTACTGCGGCAGCCTTACCGATACTGAGAAAACGCTTTCCCAATAATCCAAATGCGATACGCCTTCCCGGAGGCTCAACAATTCCAATAATTGCTTTAATTATATGTCTTATTTTCTTAATTAGTACTACTGTAGAAAATCTCATCGCAGGAGCAGTTGCTTTACTTTGTGGGGCGGTAATATTTTATTTTCGTTCCAAAGATAAAATAACCAATTCTGAATAAAACTGTTTAGACAACCTCTGATTATTTACTCTAATTTGATAAACTGCAGAATCATATGAAGGCCGCAAGAATTTATTTCAAGAAATACCTGAATTGATATTATAAGCTAAGCTTTTTCTACCACCTCAAAAACCTTTAGTTTTTTTCCGGTTAATTTTTCCAGTAATTCCCCTTTACGCAAAGTTCCCCATATTTCTAACTCGGGGTCGCTATGCGTTGTAATAAGTAGATTGATAGTTTCTTTTTTATTATTGACTTCCAGTTTTTGTACGTTTTGATAATGGCTACGATCCAAACCATCAGCAACCCTTAACAGGGCAGAAAGCTTTTTAACCCTTTTTCGCGTTTTTTTACTCAATTTTTTATAGCGCGTATGCCGCTTATGCGGAAGAGATTTCCTGTGATACCTGGCCACATTCGCCATAACATTTATTTCATCTTCCTTAAAGCCAAGCAGATCTGAATTCCTAATAAGGTAAAGTGCGTGTTTATGATGTTTCCGGTAAGAAATATAATATCCTATATCGTGTAGTAAACTCGCATATTCCAACAATTCCCTGTCTGACTCTTTTAATTTCAGATCTTCTTTGAATTTATCAAAAAGCTGTAGGGAAAAGTTGGATACGTGACGAGAATGCGCTTCTGGCCAGTTGCACTTCCGCAGCAATTCATAAATGCTTCTACGGCGCGGATCTTTGAAATTCGCCACAAGATCCAGGTTAAGCTGCTCCTTTTTATTGTTGATGAAATTCAGGATCATTCCTTCCCTAAGCGCTCCTTCAGAAATTTTTATATTTTCAATTTTGAATTTATCTACCAGAAATTTCACTAAAACCATCCCGGGATTGATAATGTCTACCCTTTTTTCTTCTAAACCCTTTTCTTTAAGACGTTTCTTTTTATTCAGTTTAATAAAGTCGGAATACAAATCGTTAAAATCATCGGCACTGAATTCCAGTTCATTCAGGCTCATTTTAGCGGTAAGAGATTTTCTACCGGCTATCATTTCTCCAATATTCTCCATCGTACCGGAGGAACCAATAATAGTTTTTACTTTATGCTTCTTGGCCAGCTTTTTTATTTCTGCCAGTTCCTTCCCGAAATGTTTTTGCAGCTTTTTAATGTCTTCTTCGTCAATAGGATCTGATTTCACAAAAGCAGCAGCCATCCTGGCCACACCTAATTTCAGACTATTGTAATAAATGAATTCCTTGTTGTTACCAATAATAAATTCAACACTACCTCCACCAATATCCGCCATAAGCACCATTTCTTCGCTTAAAACAATACTATGCCTTATGGCGAGACCAATCATTTCAGCTTCCATCTTCCCGGAAATGGCCCGTACCCTAATACCTACCTGCTCGCCCACTTCTTTAATGAAATCACCTCCATTTTCCGCTTCGCGAATTGCACTGGTGGCATAAGCAAGAATGTTTTCAACGCTATGGCTATCGCATAAAAACTTAATTCTTTTAAGCGCTTCCAGGCCGCGGTCCATAGCCGCTCTGCTCAACCTGTCTTCCAGCCCTTTTTCAGCAAGAATAACCATTTCTTTGAGTTTATTTACCGTGCGAAAACTGCCATCAGGATAAATATCTACTAGTACAGCGTGGAAAGAATTCGTTCCAAGGTCTATTGCCGCTATTCGCTTGGTTGGTTCAGAACTGGAAGTATTATCAGTCATTTTTTTGGTTTTTTTGAGCTGAATAAAAATTAGTGCATTTTCCTATACTTCTAAGTTAGGTAATATTTTATAAAATCTTTCCAGTAGTTATTAGTCAAATAAAAAACCCCGCAGAATTAAATATCTGTGGGGTTTTAAAATATCTTTTCAGCTGAATTAAGCCTGGCCGGTTGGACCGAAGTTTAATGGCATAGGTGCTTTTTCGTAATCCCTAATCTCGCCGTGGGCTTTTTCAAAACGCTGAATATTATCGTTTAAAGCTTTCAATAAACGCTTAGCGTGTTGCGGTGTTAAAATAATTCGGGATTTCACCTTGCTTTTAGGCCTTCCCGGCATAATATTCACAAAATCTACCACAAATTCTGAAACAGAATGATTGATTATAGCCAAATTGGAATAAGTTCCTTCGGCTATAGCTTCATCAAGTTCTATGTTTATCTGACCTTTTTTAGGTTTCTTTTTCTCTTCACTCATAATATTAGTTTGAATTTAATTGAATACCTCTACAGGTATCAAGTTGAAAATTAATAAATTTCGAAGCGTTTCACTTTGTGTATAACATAAAAATACAAAAAATCCCGACTTTAGATCGGGATTCCTCATTTTATAAAAAGAAAAGAGCCGTGTTTCCGGCTCTTTTTATAGGCATTAGTTATAATTAACTTCTTGCTTATGTTCCATCCTTTCGTCGAATTCTTCTTTAGAACCAACGATAATGCTATCGTACTCACGCATACCTGTACCTGCAGGAATTCTATGTCCTACAATTACATTCTCTTTCAATCCTTCAAGCTTATCGATCTTACCACTTACGGCAGCCTCGTTCAATACTTTGGTAGTTTCCTGGAAGGAAGCCGCAGAGATAAACGATTTTGTTTGTAGCGATGCTCGCGTAATACCCTGAAGAACCGGTTTAGCGGTTGCAGCGGTTACGTCTCTTGCTGTTGCAAGGTTTTTATCTTCACGTCTTAGCAATGAGTTCTCATCTCTAAGTTCTCTTGGTGAAAGGATTTGACCTGGTTTAAGGTTTTCAGAATCTCCTGCATCTTCAACCACTTTCATTCCAAAGACTTTATCATTCTCCTCGATGAAATCTGATTTATGAACAAGCTGGTTTTCAAGGAAAATAGTATCTCCCGGATCCTGAATTCTAACCTTACGCATCATTTGTCTTACTACAACCTCAAAGTGCTTATCGTTAATCTTTACGCCCTGCAGTCGGTAAACTTCCTGAACTTCGTTTACTAGGTACTGTTGTACAGCGTTTGGCCCCTGGATATTAAGAATATCTTCTGGAGTAACAGATCCATCAGAAAGTGGCATCCCGGCACGAACATAATCGTTTTCCTGAACAAGGATCTGGTTAGATAACTTCACTAAGTATTTTTTAACCTCTCCTAGTTTAGACTCTACGATAATCTCACGGTTACCTCTTTTGATTTTTCCGAAGGAAACAACACCATCAATCTCACTAACAACAGCAGGATTAGATGGATTACGAGCTTCAAACAACTCGGTCACCCTTGGTAGACCACCTGTAATATCCCCTGCTTTAGAAGATTTACGAGGAATCTTAACCAAAATCTTACCAACCTTGATTTTCTCTTCGTTGTCTATCATAAGGTGGGCACCAACCGGAAGGTTATAAGAACGAATCACTTCATCCTTTTTACCTAGAATATGTAAAGTTGGTATAAGCTTTTTGTTACGGGATTCAGAAATTACTTTTTCCTGGAATCCTGTTTGCTCATCTATCTCTACCTGGTAAGTTACACCCTGTTCAATATTTTCGTATTTAATCTTACCGGCAAATTCTGAAATGATTACACCGTTATAAGGATCCCACTGGCAAATTACATCGCCCTTGGAAACTGCCGCACCGTTATCAATAAAGATTTGAGAACCGTAAGGAATGTTATTGTTACTCAATAGCACTCCGGTTTTCTTATCCTTAATTTTAAGCTCAGCAGTTCGTGAAATAACGATATCAGACTGGCTACCATCAGGAGCTTCTCCTTTTACAACTTTAAGGTCTTCAATTTCGGCAATACCGTCAAATTTAGCCTCAAGCTTGTTATCTTCTGAAATGTTACCTGCAATACCTCCCACGTGGAACGTACGTAGTGTTAACTGTGTACCCGGCTCTCCAATAGATTGCGCGGCAACAACACCAACAGCTTCACCTCTTTGTACCAGTTTGTTGGTAGAAAGGTTTCTTCCGTAACATTTTACACAAATTCCTTTTTTAGCTTCACAAGTTAGCGGAGATCTTACTTCTACGCTTTCAATTGGAGCGTTTTCAATTTTAGTGACAATCTCTGAAGTAATTTCTTCTCCTGTTGCTACCAAAACTTCGTTATTTGAAGGATTAATAACATCGTGAAGAGAAATACGTCCTAAAATACGTTCTCCAAGAGATTCTACAATTTCTTCGTTCTTTTTAAGTGGTTTAACTTCTACTCCTCTTAAAGTTCCGCAGTCTTCTTGATTAACAATAACATCCTGCGAAACATCTACCAATCTACGGGTTAAGTAACCAGCATCGGCAGTTTTAAGTGCGGTATCGGCAAGTCCTTTACGTGCACCGTGAGTAGAGATAAAGTATTCAAGAATTGAAAGCCCTTCCTTAAAGTTAGAAAGAATTGGATTTTCAATAATTTCACCTCCACCTGAGTTAGATTTTTTAGGCTTGGCCATAAGACCACGCATACCGGTTAGCTGACGAATCTGTTCTTTAGATCCACGAGCACCAGAATCAAGCATCATAAACACAGAGTTGAACCCTTGCTTATCCTCACGAATACGTTTCATAGCCAATTCGGTTAGACCGGCATTGGTAGATGTCCAGATATCAATAACCTGGTTGTAACGTTCGTTGTTGGTAATAAGTCCCATATTATAGTTTCCTACAATACCTTCAACCTGCTCGTTAGCTTCATCAATCATAGATTGCTTCTCTTCAGGGATAATAATATCACCTAAACTGAAGGAAAGTCCACCACGGAAAGCGTATCCATAACCCATTTCCTTAATAGCATCAAGGAATTCACCTGTAGCAGGAACACTGGTTTTAGCTAATACATCACCAATAATATCCCTAAGGTTTTTCTTGGTTAATACTGTATTTACATACCCAACTTCTTCTGGTACAGCCTGGTTAAACAATACTCTACCAACCGTAGTTTCTATAATTTGGTAAGTTAACTCACCTACTTCGTTAAAATCTTTAGCGCGAATCTTGATTTCGGCATTAAGGTCTACTCTCTTCTGGTTGTAAGCGATTACCACTTCTTCATCAGAATAGAAAGTAAGTCCTTCCCCTTTAACCTTAACCTCGTCTGTAGATTTTCTAGACTTGGTCATATAATAAAGACCAAGAATCATATCCTGAGACGGTACTGTAATAGGTGAACCGTTTGCAGGGTTAAGAATATTATGAGAAGCAAGCATTAATAGCTGCGCTTCTAAAATAGCCTCTGGCCCAAGCGGTAAGTGAACCGCCATTTGGTCACCATCAAAATCGGCGTTAAATGCCGTACAGGCTAATGGGTGTAATTGTATCGCTTTACCTTCAATAAGTTTTGGCTGGAATGCCTGGATACCTAAACGGTGAAGCGTAGGAGCACGGTTAAGCAATACCGGGTGTCCTTTAAGTACATTCTCCAGGATATCCCATACTACCGGCTCTTTTTTATCTATTATTTTCTTGGCAGATTTTACTGTTTTTACAATTCCTCTTT
>JAGXIG010000076.1 GCA_024635815.1 Salegentibacter sp. | reverse complement strand
TTTTACCCTTGTACAGTTTATTGAAAGTTACGTTTTAGAGCCATTTATTGTTGGGGATAAAGTAGATATTCACCCGTTCTTTGTTATTCTCGCCATTATTTTAGGTAATATGGTATGGGGCGTTATGGGAATGATTTTAGCGATCCCCGTATTAGGAATTTTAAATGTAATCTTTAACCATACTCCGGCTCTAGAGCCCTTTGGATACCTCTTAAGTACAGATGAAGAAAAGGACTAAGTTACCTTAATGTTACGAAAACTTTAATTAAAAGATATTTTAATTGCATATCCGTTTAACGTCCAGTAGCTGTAATGCTTGCTATTATTAACCTGTCGAATATTTTGTCTCCAAAATACCTTCTGTTGAGTTTGTAAATGAACTCATTGAGATATGATTGCAGATATTTTCTTTTTATTTTATGGAATTTCTGTAAGTCTTTTTTTGCATTTCCAATGGCAATATGAACCCATCTTAGGGTCTCCTTTGTCGTTTGCTGGCTTGATTTTTCGGTCATATGTATACTCACATAATCTTCTATATTAAGATAGGATGTGCTTTTATCTGAAAATATAATAGCTTTTTCCCCCTCAATGGCCTTTTTTAGTGCCTGGTCAGCCTTGTCTGCCTTGTGGTGGTCGAGCACCTTTGCCTTAAAATAGCGGCACTGCCGGTTTATTTTCCTGGTCGCTATATCCTCAAGTATAGTACTCTCTGCCATTACCATTACATTAGATTTAGTCTTACTGCCTCGACCGGCTTTCTGCTTATTGCGCTCTACTGCTGAAGCTTCGACAGAAAAATAGCCTTCATCGGCCTCGATCATGCCCTCAAGGGTATAGCGTTCGTCTCTCTGGCCCATCGCCTCCCTGATCTTGTGTACCATTGACCAGACGGGTTCGTAACGTTTCAAACCCAGCTGACGTTGAATCTCCTTGCTGGAAAAACCTTTCTTGGTGGCACTCATAAGGCAAATGGTTTTATACCAAATCAAAAAAGATAGATTTGAGTTTTCCATTATAGTTCCGCTACGTAAGGTCTGTCGTGCCTCGCAGGATCTACACTGGTAGGCCCACTTATTTTTAAGCCAATAATGTGATGTGCCGCCACATCTATTGCAGGTGACACCTTCCTTATCGCGTTGTGCTTTATAATGTAAACGACAACTCTCTTCATCTGTGAAATGTACTGTGAATGAAAAAATATCCATAACTTGAATTATTACAACTCCACTAATATAGGACAAATTCCTTAATATTGGAATAATTACGGATATGCAATATTTTAATGTCAATTGATTAAAATCTACGTTAATTTGCACGAAATTTTTTAGAACCAATCTGGTAAAAATATTTCGTATTGAAGAATTCTGTCCTATTTCTATTTATTTGCATTTTCACTTATTCTCTTTCTGCCCAGGTTGATACCCTTCCTTATCAGCCTAAAACTAAAACCTGGTACGACAGTTTTTCGGTAGGTGGTTATGTGCAGGCGCGTTATAATCGTTTATTTGAGACCAATCCACAATTAGATTGCGAGCAGTGTGATGGCAGCTGGGGAGAAGGTGGTGGATTTTCACTTCGTCGGGTTCGACTTAAATTCTCGGGAAATATTGGTGATTATGTCTATTTCTATATTCAACCTGATTTTGCAAGCTCCGGTAGTGGCACCGGCCAGCATTACGGACAGCTTCGTGATGCCTATATGGATATTAGTATCGATAAAAAACGGGAGTATCGCTTTAGAATAGGGCAAAGTAAAGTCCCCTTCGGATTTGAAAATATGCAATCCAGCCAGAACCGCTTGCCTTTAGATAGGAATGACGGTCTTAACAGTTCTATTAAGAATGAGCGGGAACTTGGCGTTTTCTTTTATTGGGCTCCTCAAGAAATTAGAAAACGTTTTGCTATGCTTACAAGACAGGGTTTAAAAGGTTCCGGCGATTACGGAGTGCTTGGTTTTGGCGTTTTTAATGGTCAAACAGGTAATGCTCCAGAACTTAATAATGATTTGCACGTAGTTGCAAGAGCTTCTTACCCTTTTAAGATCGGGAAACAAATTATAGAACCCGGAATTCAGGGTTATACGGGACAGTATCAAATGCCGGCTGGAAATTTAAGCGAAGGGGTTATAGTAGATCCCGATATTAATTATTTAGACCAAAGAGCTGCAGCTACTTTCGTGCTTTACCCCCAACCTTTTGGAATACAAGCCGAATATAATATTGGCCGTGGTCCGGAATTTAATAAAGAAACCAATGCGATTGAAAGTAACTCACTACACGGAGGTTACGCAACTTTAACTTATAAAACCCATATTTCAGGTCACGTACTTTATCCTTTTATGCGATACCATTTTTATGATGGAGGTAAAAAGTTTGAGCGTGATGCAAGAAGTTATGATGTTAGCGAACTGGAGCTAGGTATTGAATGGAGACCTTTTAGAGCTTTCGAACTTGTAGCTATGTACACAATATCTTCCAGGAGATACGAAGATTTTAGAAATCAGGATAACCTTCAAGAAGGTAGTTTGCTAAGATTACAGGCCCAAATAAATTTCTAAGAAAATAACAAAGCTTTTGTTTCGATTAAAAAGTATGTATTTTCAAACCTCAAAAATTGAAAATGCAAAATCGTATAGAAAAGCAATTTGAAGGCTTTTTAAAAACACCACCACTCTGGGAAAATTCTTTTCAGGAACTCTTCCAGTTTGAATTACCGGAATTCCATACTCCCTTACAGCAATCTTTAGATAAAGATCTGCCATCCCTCGCTACCAATTTTGTGATGGGAAAGCGTGTAGAACGCTTTTTTGAATGGATAATTCAGAAAAATCCCAATTATAAATTGTTGGCTGGAAATATGCAAATCAGTCGCGATAAAATAACTCTCGGAGAACTCGATTTTTTGCTGAAAGATATAATAAACCAAAAAGCACTTCACGTAGAAATGGTATATAAATTTTATGTGTATGATCCTTCTTTTTCTTCGGAAATGCGGCGCTGGATTGGTCCAAACCGAAGGGACAGTTTACTTCAGAAAACTGAAAAGCTAAAAGAGAAACAGTTCCCTTTACTTTTTAAACCTGAAACAGAAAACCTCTTGAATTCTTTAGGTTTAAATGCATCAGAAATACTTCAGCAAACCTGTTTCAAAGCCAATTTATTTATTCCGAAGCAACTTCAGGATAATCATTTCCCATACATAAATAATAAGTGTATTGCTGGCGCCTGGCTTTATTTTAAAGATTTTATTTCAGCAGAATATCGTGGTTTTGAGTATTTCGCACCAAAAAAACAAGACTGGCCAATTTTGCCAGAACACGGCGAAACCTGGTTTAATCATTCTGAAATAATTGAACAGATTGAAATCCATTTCCAAAAGAAAAAAGCACCCTTAATTTGGATAAAAAAACCGGGCAATAAATTTGAACGCCTTTTTGTTGTTTGGTGGTAAAAATAAAGTCGGCTTATAAATCTTCCAAAGCTGGAAGAATCTATTTTATTCCTGCTAAATTTGCCTTCCAAATCTACTTTATAAATGGACCAAAATACCAATGAAGCAATTAAAGCCTCCTGGCTTAGCATTATAGGAAATGCGTTGTTGGCAATCGCTAAGTTTATAACGGGTATTTTTGGTAATTCTTACGCATTAATCGCCGATGCCATTGAATCTACCACAGATGTATTTTCTTCGTTTCTGGTATTGCTCGGGTTAAAATATTCAAGTCGACCGCCAGATAAAAACCATCCTTACGGCCACGGAAAAGCGGAGCCGCTTATAACCTTTGCCGTTGTAGGGTTTTTAGTGGTTTCGGCTACCGTAATCGCGTACGAAAGTATTGAGCATATTCGCACCCCGCATAAAGTACCGAAGCCCTATACCCTTATTGTACTTGCTGTCATTGTAATTATTAAAGAATATTTCTACAGAAAAGTTTCCAGAAAAGGAGAAGAAACTAATAGCACTTCTTTAAAAGCTGATGCCTGGCACCATCGTAGTGACGCCATTACCTCTTTAATGGCATTTATAGGAATTTCTATCGCCATTTTTATGGGAAAAGGTTACGAAACCGCCGATGATTGGGCTGCGCTTTTTGCTTCAGGCTTTATTTTATATAACGCCTATCGAATTTTACGTCCCGCCCTTGGAGAAGTAATGGATGAACATATGTACGATGATATGATTGCAGAAATTCGTGAAGCCAGCTTGAATGTTCCCGGGGTTTTGGATACCGAAAAATGTTATGTGCGGAAAACCGGAATGATCTTCCACGTAGACCTTCATATTATAGTAGATGCAAAAATTAGTGTAAAAGAAGGCCACGATATTGCCCACAATGTGAAAAATGAACTCCTCGCCCACTTTCCAGAAATTTTTGATGTGCTTATTCACGTTGAGCCCGATGAAATTTAATCCCTCCTTGAGGGTTTAATTCCCTGAGACCTGCCCGAATCATTCAGGCGGGATTACCTCAAAATTAAAAAATAGTTTTCGAATTCATATCTATTCAGCTTCTCGCTATAATTCATGATTTTTTTATTTACATCTTCTTAAGATTAGCGTTAAAGCCCTGCTAAAGCCCATTGAAATAAGGAGAAATCAGCTTATCTTCAGTCATCAGTTAACCAAAAAATGAAAAAGATGAATTTGATTAGTGAGAAAGATTTAGATAAGTTAACGAGTATAGACAATAAAACCTGTGTTTCCATATTTATTCCTACCCAGCGCGCCGGTAAAGAAGTTTTAGAAGGGAAGAACAAAACTCACCTAAAATCGCTTTGGAAAGATGTAAGAAATCAGCTTGTGGAAAAAGGACAGGATGAAAATCAAATTGGCGAAACTGAAAAAAATATAGAGGCTTTAATAAATGATAAATCCTTTTGGCGTCACCAAAGCGACGGACTCGCTATTTTTGCTGCTGAAGGTTTCTTTGAAAAATTTACACTTCCCGTAAATTTTGAAGCTCATACTTATGTTTCCAATGAATTTTATATAAAACCGCTGGTTCCAATGTTTACTGAAGGAACAAGTTTTTACCTGCTCGCGCTGCAGCTTGAAAATGTTGAACTTTATGAAGCCACCCGCTATAGTATAGGAAAAGTAGAAATTGACGACCTTACCCCTTCAAAATTAGAGGAAAGGGTTGGGTTCGATTATAAAGAAAAAACCCTGCAATTTAAGAGTAGCTCAAATTCACAGGGTCAAACAAATATGCACGGCCATGCTGGTGCTGATAGGGAGCGAAAAAATGAGATTTTAAGATATTTTAGAGCTATAAACGATGGTATTACCCCTCTTCTAAATAAAGATAAAACGCCATTATTAGTTGCCTGCCAGGATAATTTCTTTTCAATTTACCAGGAGGCAAACTCCTACAATCATTTATTTGAAAAAGTAATTCCCGGAAACCCTTCAGATACCGATATGCTTGGCTTGCACGAAAAGGCCTTGCAAGTTCTCGAACCTGAATTGGAAAAAACTAAATGGGAAAAAACGAAGAAATTTGAAGAATTAAACAATACTGATAATACCGGATCTTCAATAACCGATATTCTCCCCGCCATCCAACAGGGAAAAGTAGATACATTATTCCTTGAAAACCGAAGCGAAATCTGGGGAACTTATAATAACGATAATATGAACGTAACTATAGACGATGCCCAAAAAAACGGGAATTATTCTTTAATGAACTGGGCTGCTAAAGAAGTATTAAGACAGGGAGGAAATGTTTTCCTAATCCCGGAAGCCCAAATGCCAGATAAGCAGTCCAAAATGAATGCGCTTTATCGTTTCTAATTAGCGTTTATTAATAAGAAATATGAAAAGACGGCTCGAAGCCGTCTTTTTTATGCAAAAAAAGTATATTTACCAGATAAATTTAAAATCTTATGGATATAAACCTTGCGGTGTTAATTGATGGTGATAATATCCCATCGGCCTATATAAAAGAAATGATGGAAGAAATTGCCAAATATGGCAATCCAACTATTAAACGGATTTACGGCGACTGGACGAAACCCCATTTGGTGAAATGGAAAAACGTTTTACTTGAAAATGCCATTAATCCCATTCAGCAATATGGTTACACGCAAGGAAAAAATGCTACAGATTCTGCAATGATCATCGACGCGATGGATATTTTATATTCAGATAAGGTAGATGGTTTCTGCCTGGTTTCCAGCGATAGCGATTTTACCAGATTGGCCACCAGATTAAGGGAAGCCGGGAAAAATGTAATCGGTATTGGCGAAAAGAAAACCCCCGAGCCCTTTATTGTAGCCTGCGACCGATTTATTTATATTGAAATTTTAAAGAATACAGATAAAGATAGCGAGCAGGGAAACGAAAAAGGCGAAAAGAATACCAAAAAGAAAAACGTAGATAAAATTACCCCAAAGGTTATTCGGCTAATTTCCCAGACTATTTCTGATGTTGCCGATGAAGACGGGTGGGCTTTTCTTGGTGATGTTGGAAGTTTACTTCAGAAAAAACAACCCAATTTTGATTCCCGTAACTACGGATTTCAAAAACTCACCCCAATGATTCATTCCATAGATAAATTTGAAATTGAATCCCGCACCAATCAGAATAGTAAATTCAAATTAATTTACGTGAGAAATAAGGATTAAATTTTAGTTATAATCCTCTTAAAGTCATTGTGTTCCTTTTTACATGCTATAATTTAGGGCAAATTAAAAACCTTAAATTATGAATGTCACTTTTGCACAGGCACTAAAAGTTATTGCTGCCGCCGAAAAGAAATCGAAAGAATTATATGTAAAAATGGATATTGCCGTTGTAGACTCCGGCGCAAACCTAACTGCTTTTGCCAGGATGGATGGCGCATGGCTGGGCTCGGTAGATATCGCGATAAAAAAAGCAAAAACTGCCAGGTATTTTGATATGAATACCGGGGAAATTGGAAAATTATCCCAACCTGGCGAACCGCTTTTTAATATTGAGCACTCAAATAACGGACTTATAACTTTTCCCGGTGGCGTACCTATAAAAAATAAAAATGGTGAAATTATTGGTGCTGTAGGAATTTCCGGCAGCAGCGTAGAAAACGATCACGCTGTGGCCAGTTTTGCCGCAGAAAGCATCTAAAATTTATAAAAAATCAAAAAGAGCCGACAGTAACCTTTTTAGTTTCAGTCGGCTTTTTTTAGTGTCTTTTTTCTAATACTTCAGTAATATCTTTTAAAGAATACCCTTTTGCCTTTAGTAAAATAAGGTAATGAAAAAGCAAATCGGCGCTTTCATTTAGAAACAATTCTGCATTATCATCTTTAGCTTCAATAACCGTTTCTACGGCCTCCTCGCCTACTTTCTGGGCGATTTTATTTATTCCCGAATCAAAAAGAGAAACCACATAAGAGTTTTTATCTTCCCTAAGTTCAGGTTCAACTTCGCTCATTCTTTTTCTTTTCGCGATAATCCCTTCCAGTATTGAAAGAAAACCGAAATTCGGTTCGTTTTCTTCAGCCCAACAGGTATCGGTACCTTTATGACAGGTTGGTCCCTCAGGATTCACTGAAATTAACAGCGTATCATTATCGCAATCATTTTTAATATTTACCAAATGTAGAAAATTACCGCTTTCTTCTCCTTTGGTCCATAAGCGCCTCTTGGTCCGACTGAAAAATGTCACTTTTTTGGTTTCATTGGTTTTCAAAAAAGCCTCCTCGTTCATATACCCCAGCATCAACACATTCTTAGTCGATGCATCCTGAATTATCGCGGGCACTAAACCGTCCTGGTTTTTATTAAAATCTATATTCATATTTATTTTTTTATACGTCATCCTGAATTTATTTCAGGATCTAATAATTATTATTTCAAACGAGATAGAAGCTGAAAAAATTTCAGCTTGACGAATATATTTACCTGAATAGTTTCATTTTTCAATCTCTTCTCTTTTATCTTTTTTCTTGCTTCTTTACTAAAGTCTAACTTCCACCCCATTCCTGCGAAGCTCTTCCTTTAAATCTTTAATCTCAATTTCTTTAAAATGAAAAACACTGGCTGCGAGTGCTGCATCGGCTTTTCCCTCAATAAAAGTATCGCAAAAATGCTGCATATTCCCGGCACCACCAGAAGCTATTATTGGAATGTTCAGTTCTGAAGATAATATCGCCAGGGCTTCATTGGCAAAACCGGCCTTTGTCCCGTCGTTATTCATAGAAGTAAACAGGATTTCTCCCGCACCACGTTCTTCAACTTCTTTAGCCCATTGGAAAAGGTTTAAATCGGTTGGAACTTTTCCGCCAACCAAATGTACCATCCATTCGCCGTTTATTTGTTTAGCATCGATTGCCACCGTGATACACTGACTACCGAATTTAGCAGCAAGTTCATTGATCAAATCAGGGTTCTTTACTGCTGAAGAATTTATCGCAACCTTATCAGCCCCATTTTTTAGTAAAATATCCACGTCTTGCACCGAAGAAATACCTCCCCCCACGGTAAATGGAATATTTACTTTTTCAGCAACCCTTCTTACTAAATTAGCAAGGGTTTTTCGTTTTTCTTCCGTGGCAGAAATATCGAGAAAAACCAGTTCATCTGCACCAGACTTAGCATAGATCTCAGCCAATTCTACAGGATCACCGGCATCACGTAAATCTATAAAATTTATGCCTTTTACGGTTCTTCCGTCTTTGATATCCAGGCAGGGTATAATTCGTTTTGTAAGCATTTTCTTAAGTTAGAAGTAAAAAATTAGAAATTAGAAACATGAATACTAACTTCTTTCAATTATAAATTTTTCCAGTTCTTTTAGCTCAATACGGCCTTCATAAATCGCTTTCCCAATTATGGTGCCCTCGCAACCAAGTTCAGCTAGTTTTGGCAATTCGCTAAATTCTGAAATTCCTCCAGAAGCGATTAAACTCAACTCTTTATCATCTGAAGAAGTTTCCTCAATAATTCGCTGATAAAGTTCAAAGGATGGACCTTCCAGCATTCCGTCTTTAGAGATATCGGTGCAAATTACATATTTTACACCTTCCTGCTGATATTCCTGAATAAAAGGAATTAACTCTTTGGTAGATTCTTCCTGCCAGCCGCTAACCGCGATCTTTTCGTTATTTGCATCAGCTCCCAGAATTATTTTATCTGAACCAAATTTCAGAATCCAGCTTTTAAAAGTTTCGGGGTCTTTCACCGCGATACTTCCACCGGTAATTTGATGAGCTCCACATTCAAAAGCAATCTGCAGGTCTTTATCGGTTTTAAGTCCGCCTCCAAAATCTACTTTCAAACTGGTTTTTGAAGCGATTTCTTCCAGGATCTTATGATTTACAATATGCTTTGATTTTGCACCATCCAAATCTACCAAATGTAAATATTGAATACCGTGAGCCTCAAAATTCTTAGCCACTTCCAGCGGATGCTCATTATAAATTTTCTTGGTATTATAATCGCCTTTGGAAAGTCTTACGCACTTACCTTCAATAATATCTATAGCGGGAATTATTCTCATTTTTTAATCTTAATTATTTACCTAATTGATGGCTTTTGATTAGTAGGATTTATATTTTTAAAAAATTCTCAAGGATTTTTTCTCCTGCATCACTGCTCTTTTCAGGGTGAAACTGTACACCATAAAAATTATCTTTCTGAATAGCAGAAGTATATTCCACCCCATATTCTGTTGATGCAATCGTTTCTTCACATTCTTTTACGTAAAAACTATGCACCAAATACACGAATTCTCTCTCAGAAATCCCGTTAAATAATTCCGATTTTAAATCGTAAATCCGGTTCCAACCAATTTGCGGAACTTTTAATTTATTATCGAATTTAACCACATTAGCGTGAAAAATTCCAAGTCCTTCGGTATCGCCTTCCTCGCAATAGGTACACATCAATTGCATTCCGAGGCAAATTCCCAGAACCGGCTGCTTTAATGTGGGAATAACTTTATCCAATCCGGTTGATTTTAGCATGTTCATCGCACTACTCGCCTCTCCCACTCCTGGGAAAATTACTTTATCTGCCGATTTAATCTCTTCAGCATCGCTGCTTAAAATCGCCTTGTAACCAAGACGTTTAATTGCAAACTTTATGCTTTGGATATTACCGGCACCGTAATCAATTATTACTATTTTCATATTCCAATCTTCAGTAGTTGGTATTGAATTTTTAAGCTTCCTTATTACTCAATACTCACGTTTATCATCCTTATAACATTCCCTTTGTTGAAGGCAAAATCATTTTCTCTGCATCGCGTTTTACCGCCATTTTAATAGCTTTTGCAAAAGCTTTAAAAATCGCTTCGATCTTATGATGTTCATTCTGGCCTTCGGCTTTTACGTTTAGGTTTGCTTTCGCACCATCGGTAAAGGATTTAAAGAAATGATAGAACATTTCTGTCGGCATTTTCCCAACCATTTCACGTTTAAATTCAGTTTCCCATACAATCCAGTTTCTTCCACCAAAATCTATGGCTACCTGAGACAGGCAGTCGTCCATCGGCAGACAAAAACCGTAGCGTTCTATTCCCAGTTTATTTCCTAAGGCTTTACTAAAAACCTCTCCCAGGGCAATTGCGGTATCTTCTATGGTATGGTGTTCATCAACTTCTAAATCGCCTTTAACATTGACTGTTAAATCCATTTGCCCGTGACGTGCTATTTGATCTAGCATATGATCAAAAAAGACAATCCCGGTGCTTATTTCTGATTTCCCCGTGCCGTCTAGATTTAGTCGGATAAAAATATTGGTTTCATTGGTTTTTCTAGAGATTTCGGCAGTCCTGTCGTTTAACTTCAGGAATTCATAAATCTTCTTCCAGCTATCCGTTTTTAAGGCGATAGTTTCTTTAATCTTCTCCTGATCGTTCTGAACTTCATCAGTAGCCAGATCTTCGTGGGTATCGATAAAGATGCCTTTTCCGCCAAAATTATAAGCAAATTCAATGTCTGTAAGTCGGTCCCCGATCATAAAAGAATTCTTTAGATCGTACTCCTTTTCATTATTCAGGTACTTTTCCTTTAAAAGTCCGGTATTGGGCTTTCGGTTTGGGGAATTATCTTTAGCAAATGTGCGATCCATCAAAATCTCGCTAAATTCCACGCCTTCATTTTTAAATGTCTGCAAGATAAAATTTTGAATAGGCCAGAATTTCTCTTCGGGATATCCTTCGGTTCCCAGGCCATCCTGATTAGTGACCATAACCAACTCAAAATCCAGTTCAGAAGCAATTTTCTTCAAATAATACAAAGCCTCCGGATAAAACTCCAGTTTTTCAATGCTGTCTACCTGATAATCCTCCGGCTCGTGAATTAATGTTCCATCACGATCTATAAATAATACTTTTTTCATAACTTATTCTTAGTCATTTCCGTGAAGGCGGAAATCTAATATTCTATAAATTTTCAATACAATTTCTTAGATTGTTAAGCATCCTTCCTATCAGGAGAACTTGTTTAAACCTTTATTTTGCGTCAAGCTGAACTTGTTTCAGCTTCTAACATGTTTTTTATACTAACAACTTAGATCCTGAAATAAATTCAGGATGACGGCTTAAAAAATTTTCTGCTTTTATTCTATATTTTTTAAAGCCTCTATTAACCTTTTGTTCTCCTCTCCTGTCCCAACCGTAAACCGCAAGGTATTTTCACAAAGCGGTTGCGTAGTTCGGTTTCTAATGACAATCCCCTTTTGAATTAATTGTTCGTACCGTTTATTGGCATCATCTACTTTTACAAGAATAAAATTAGCGTCTGACGGATAAATCGTCTCTATAAATTTTACTTCAACTAAAGCTTTATTTAATCTATCTCTTTCATTCAGTAAATCAGAAATTTCCGAATTTACTTTTTGAACATCCAGCACACGATTTAAGGCACGTGCTTGAGTTAATTCATTAACATTATATGGTGGTTTTATTTTATTTAAAATCCCAATTATTTCTGCGGAACCATAACAAATTCCCAAACGTATTCCCGCCATTCCGTAGGCTTTGGAAAGCGTTTGAGTTATCACCAGATTCGGGTATTCTTCCAATTTGTTTAGCCAACTTTCTTGTGCTGAAAAATCGATATAGGCTTCATCAATAACCACTAATCCGTTGAAATTTTTGAGAATTTCCGAAATATTTTCTTCGGAAAAAGAATTTCCGGTCGGGTTATTCGGGGAACATAAAAAGATCATTTTTGTATTTTGATCTACCGAATTCAGAATTTCTTCAACATTAGGTTCGAAATTTGAATTAAGCAAGACTTCCCTGTTTTCAATATTATTGATATTGGCCAACACCTTGTACATACCGTAAGTTGGCGGCAAGGTGATGATATTGTCCTTTCCAGGTTCACAAAAGGCTCTGAACAATAAATCCAGAACTTCATCGCTTCCATTGCCTAGTAAAATATTTTCGGTAGAGACACTCTTTAGTTTTGCTAATTCAGCCTTGAGGCTACGCTGTTGAGGATCTGGATAGCGATTTACATCAGTTTGAAACGGATTTTCATTTGCATCGAGAAAAACCATTTCTGAACCTGTGGACTGGTATTCGTCTCGGGCTGAAGAATAAGGTTTTAAACCGGCAACATTTAACCGAACCAGGTTATTGATATTGAATTCTTTCATTTATAAAATTAAAACAGATTAAAGCATCATTACGAACGAAGTGAAGCAATCTCAAAATTTATTTGTAACAATCTGCAGATTGCTTAGAGCTTCGCGATGACGACCATTAGCAATTTTTAACATCTATTACTTTAATTCTTTTAAACGTAAGCTCACCGCATTTTTATGAGCCTGTAAACCTTCGGCTTCTGCCATTAATTCTATGGCCGGGCCAATTTCGCGAATTCCATTTTCTGATATTTTCTGAAAAGTCATACTCTTCATAAAACTGTCCAGGTTA
>JAGXIG010000075.1 GCA_024635815.1 Salegentibacter sp. | reverse complement strand
TCTTTGAGGGTTTAATTTTTAATTGCCGGTGGTATCTTTTTTCTGAGTTCTGTTTTTCAAAATGCCACCTAAAATATTTCTCGCAGCATCTTTTACTTCCTCTTCCTGAGTTTTGGGAGTCTGGTCAGTTTTTGGAGTTTCGGTTTGCGTAGAATCTTCTACCGCGGTAGTATCGGTTTCCTGCTGTTGGTTTCGCCCGGTTTGCTTATTAATAATATCTCTAATTGCATCCTGACCGCGCTCCTGTAGGTTTTCTTTTTGTTTTGCAACAATTTTCTGGGTAAGATTGCTAACAGCCTGCTCCATATTTATATTGATCTGCGGACTTTGGAAGGTTCCTTTTAAACCTATAGGCAACGCCACCGTCATATTTTGAAGTTCATCTCCACTTAATCGGCTAAGCGCATTGCCAACCTGGCTGCCCAGCATTCTTGCGGGAACATCCAGATTCAGGTTATAATTCATATTCATATCAAAGCCGTGGCCCCCGGAAACTTCAACATTTACGCCTTTTACATCAAAATTGAAAGGTTCAATTTGCACCATTCCGTCATTAAAGGTTAAACGGGTTTTAAGTTTATCCAGATCAATATCCTTTAAATTTATAAATTCCAATTGCTCGTCTAAACGCGAAAGTAAAGCCAGTTTCTCAGGATTTACTTCTGCCGTAAGAATTTCTGCAAGCGCATTACCGGCAAGGGTAGAGAGCTGGGGAGTAAGATCGTTATTTAAATTTCCGTTTAACTTAAGGCTGGTCTGCAATTTACCCTGTAAAGCCTGGGCTACCGGTGCGAGGCCCTGGAGCATCTCTAATCCATTAAAAGATTCGGCGATGTTTAGCGCGTTTAGCGCCAGGTCCATGTCAAAAGTTGGCGTTGCTCCTTTGGTAGAAATATTTCCTGCCAGGGCGATATTTCCGCCAAAAATATTGGTTGTGATGTTTTGTAAAGTGGCGGTTTCATCGCGTAAAATAATAGTTCCCTTAGCGTCTTTAAGTTCCAGATTATCATAGATTACTGTGTTTACATTAAACGCGAGTTCAGTATCTAAAAATGAAGGGATTTTTACCGCTTCGTTGGTTCCCGGAGTAGAAATTTCTCCGGGAGTTTCTTCTGAATCGGTTTCACTTTTAGCGATCATAAAATCGTTGATGGCAAAAACATTAGAATTCACATTAAAGCTTCCTTTTAAATTCTGTTCGGTAAACAAGAAGCCCATCAGGTTTTCTATATTTCCCGAAGCCGTAATATCGGTTTGACCGGTAGTAAGTTTTAATTCGGGCACGCGCACGTTACCCTGGTTAAAATTCATTGTAGCATTAGCGATCTTTACCTCGTTAGGAATTTCAGGCGATTTATAGCTGAAATTTCTAATACTGGCCGTACCGCTGCTTTTCACATTTTGATATTGCTCCTTTTCAATAGAATTCATATCAAATTGCGTAGTGACATCGGCGGTTAGGATTCCGTTGAGGTCTTGCTCCAGTTCTAGTGGATAAGCCTGTTCAAGGTTCGTTAAATTTAGTGTTCCCTTAAGTGCCATATCTACCAGCATATTTCCCATCAGGTTTTTTACGCTTCCGTTGGTCGCAAACTTGTCCTGATCTATACTGAAAGTCACATTATCAAATGTAAGATAGGTGTCCCCTAAAATTCCGGTTTCATTTAAAATCTGAAGATCGATATTAATGTCTTCTACACTTTTAGGTAGATCGGGATATTTAAAAGAGGCGTTATTGGAACTTACCTCGATATCCATTTTTGGTATATAGGTTTCATCAATAATTCCCTGTATTCTTCCGTTTACGATGAAATCGCCATTGGTCTCAACGTTTTCAATGTTTTTAGCATAGGTAGCAGGCATAACCGCCAGGAAGTTTTTAAAGTCTGAAGAAGGCGTTTGGAAACTTAAATCGATCTCATTATTATCTTCATTTACCTGCACATAACCTTCAAAAGTAAGTGGCAACTGATTTACCATTGCTTCATTTTCAAGGAATGTATAACGCATATTCTCCAAATCCATTTGAATTACCGCATCAAGGGAAACATTGTTTCGGTTTAGGTAATTTACCCCGTCGTAATCTAAAGAAACCAGCGCAGTAGATTCAGTATCCAGTTCGCTTTCAGCTAAAGAAAAGTCACCGGTTCCCTGGTGGTTTAATTCTTCTACATCCAGTAAAAGTTTCTGACCTTCATCTAAATATTTTACACGGGAATTATTGATCTCGTAATGCTTTAAATCGAAACTAAACCCTGTGGAAGCCGAATCGGTAACAGTAGTAGTATCTTCAATTGCGATATCGTAATTGGCATTTCCCAGGGAATCAACTCTAATATTCAGGAAAGTATTATTGATCTTAATATCGTCCAGAACTTTAGGCTCATCTGCACCTTTGAATAATTCTTTAATAGACATTTCCAGTTGTAATTCTTCACCAACGGCAAGTGTATCACCTTTAAATGGCTCGTTATTTATTACACTGAAATTTTCAATAACCACCGTAGCCTGAGGAAAACTCCTGAAAAAGCTAAGACTGATATCACGGAATTCTACCTGCGCATTCACGCTCTCATTAGCGGTTTTGCGCACATAATCCTTTATTTGCGATTCAAACAAAAACGGGGCGGCAACAAGTATCACCACAATCACGAGCAATACAATACCAATTATTTTAAATACTTTTTTCATATTATTTTATTTAACCAGTTTGCTAATTAGCGTGGTTCCTTAAAGTTAGTCATATTTTAATTCTTCGCCCTGCTTCAACTTAAAGCGTTTCCTAAACGCATAAACCGAAGCATAGAGCAGGGGCGTATCTAAGGCGGCAATAATTACTTTAAACAGAAATCCGCTAAGTAATAGGCTGCCAAATAAATCCCATTCAATTTTATTAAAACTACAGAGCAAAAACAAGACCGAAAACGTATCTACGAACTGCGAGAGAAATGTAGAAAAGTTATTCCGTAGCCATAGATGTTTTCCTTTGGTCAACCTTTTCCAAAAATGGAATAATTGAATATCTATATACTGCGCCAAAAGGTAAGCAACCATAGAAGCAAAAACGGCAATGGTGGTGGCGCCAAAAACCTTGGTGAACAAGGCGTTGTCTATGGGTGACCATTCGGTAGCCGGCACTGCATCTGCGGTGTAGATAATCAACAAGGAAAAGAGCGAGGCAAAAATTCCAGTAGTCACCACCTGATTGGCTTTTTTCTTCCCGTAGATTTCACTGATAATATCGGTGATTAGAAACGTGATGGGATAAGGTAAAATTCCTACAGAAATCTCAAAAGTGTATATCCCGAAAAAATCACAACTAAAAAATTTCTGAAATATTAAATTGGAAACCACTAAAGAGGCGATAAAAAGCCCTGCCAGGATTAAATAGATTCGCTGCGCCGTGAGTTTGTCTTTCAGTAATAGTTTCGTCAAATTTATTTTTTAAGTCTTCCCCCAAAATTAAGGGTATGTGATTTTGTTTTACTTAATTTGCTGTGAAATTTACAGGATAGCTTTAATAATTTTTCTCCATTCAGTTTGAATTCCCCAAAAATAGCATATATCGCACTGGGAAGCAATGTGGGCAACCGCTTTGAGCTTCTACAAAACGCATTGCATAAAATTTATTTAGAAATTGGCGAGATACAACAGGTTTCACAGGTTTATGAAACCCCCGCCTGGGGTTTTAGCGGCCACGCTTTTTTAAATGCCTGTGCTGCTGTTTCTACTAGATTTTCTGCGGAAGAAGTGCTTCGGAAATTATTAAAAATTGAAACCGAAGCCGGTCGGGTTCGCTCTGATGCAAAGAATTACCAAAACCGAAGCCTGGATCTGGATATTCTGCTTTTTGAAGATGAAGTTTTGCAAACCGAAGATTTGGTAGTTCCACACCCCGAAATGCAAAGCCGAAAATTCGTATTACTTCCTTTGGCTGATATCGCTGCTAGAGAAATTCATCCCGTTTTTAAAATTTCTATAGATAAATTGTCGAAGCAGGTTGAAGACGATTCGCAAATAAAAGCTATCCCTGAAAAACTCGTAATTCCTCAAAAAGCTTTCCATTTTAATAAACTGAATTACATCGCGGTAGAAGGAAACATCGGGGCGGGAAAAACCAGTTTTTCAACTATGGTTTCCGAAGATTTTAATGCGAAACTTATTTTAGAAAGATTCAAAGACAACCCGTTTTTGCCCAAATTTTACGAGAATAAAGAGCGCTATGCTTTTCCGCTGGAAATGTCTTTCCTGGCCGATCGCTATCAGCAACTCTCAGACGATTTGGCGCAATATGACCTTTTTAAGGATTTTGTGATCTCGGATTACGATGTGTTTAAGTCGCTTATTTTTGCGAAAATCACCCTTCACGAGGATGAATATGCTTTATACCACAAGCTTTTTCATTTAATGTATAAAGAACTGGTAAAGCCAGATCTATACATTTACCTCTACCAAAATACCGAAAGGCTGCTGGAAAATATCAAAGCCCGCGGACGCGATTACGAGCAAAACATTCAGCCCGATTATTTAGTGAAAATCAATAAAAGTTACCTGAATTTTATAAAAACCCAAACCAATATGAGGGTTCAGATTATAGATATTTCAGGTAAAGACTTTGTAAACAACCGCGCCGATTACCTTTCGATTTTAGAGGAGATTAAAGCCAACTAAAATTCCCCTAAACCCAACAGAAAATAATTTTCCTGCAAGGTTTTTAAAACCTTGTAGGTTTCTTTTCCCTTAAATCAATGATAGGAGAAAGTTATAGAAAAATTTAGAGCAAAATTTAATGGCTCATATAAGATTGCTCTCTGTTATTTTGGGAAATTTTCGAAAACAAATCCCAAAGAACAACACCGACACTTACCGAAATGTTCAGCGAATGTTTAGTCCCTAATTGGGGGATTTCAATAATCCCATCGCTGGCTGAAACCACTTTTTGCTGAACGCCTTTTACCTCGTTGCCAAAAACCACGGCGATTTTTTCTCCTGCCTGGGCTTTAAAATCATTTAGCATCACCGAACCTTCAGCTTGCTCGATAGCAAAGACTTTTGTTTGCTCTTTTTGTAATTTATCAACAACTTCCAGCGTATTTTCAATATACTCCCAGGCTACGGTTTCAGTAGCGCCCAAAGCGGTTTTTTGAATATCTTTATGAGGTGGCTGGGCGGTAATTCCGCAGAGGTAAATTTTTTCGATCAAAAATGCATCGGCACTTCGAAAAACCGAACCAATATTATTCAAGCTTCTAATATTGTCCAGCACTACAATAATTGGTGTTTTTTCAGCCTCCTTAAATTCTTCAATAGATTTACGATCCAGCTCGCTGTTCTTTAATTTTCGGTTTTCCATAACAGCAAAAATAAGAAGAATGTGAGGGAAAGATAATACCTGATGTAAAAGATTTTCTGCAACAAGTCGGGTGTGTTTTATCTGGAACAAAACTATAACTTCAGACAGGAGTTTATAATTTAGAATCTTGATTTACAGGTTTTTTTGGGAAAATTTTAGCGATTGCTTTGGCTAAATTTTATAAAAAATTATGCCACCATAATCCTTTTCTTTATTATCTTAAGATCACTAAAAAAATAAGCATATTTCCACTTCACTACTTTAACTTATAACGTCTACACCCCCGTTTGATCATTTTTCAGGTCCTGGCCGCCAGGTACTCCTGTAATCATTATTTATTAATTCTTAAATCCTGTCCTGTTATGAAAATTTCACATTTTACGCTTATTGTAATCGCGCTGTTAGGCTGCAATGTTTTGCTTGCCCAAAACCCGGAAAATGACCCGGTGAATTCATCTGATCTTTACCAAATTGAATATTATAAATTTGCTTCAGATAAGGCTGAGGAAGCTAAAGACATTATTGATGATTATTTTAGCCTTGCTCATAAACTGGCGGGAATTCCTATTCCTGTGATGGAGCTTCATTTAACCTCTGAAGAATATAACTATATGGCCGTTTGGAAACTGCCAATAGGTAAGGACCATTTAAATTGGCAATCCTCTCCCGGCAATCAGGACTGGTATAAAGCTTTACTCACCGTAGCGGGTAGTCAAAAGAAGGCAAAAGAGATTATTATAAAATATGACTCTTATGTTAGCGCTTCTAAAACGGAGTTTGCCCGTATCCCGGATTAGAAATTATGCTGAGAATAGTAAAGCTGAATAAGCTCGTTATTCAGCTTTTTTTGTTACTTTTTTCTACGCTAAGATTTTTAGGTTTTTAGTTTTATATTAGAGGATTCAAAAACCTGTTTCTCTATGAAGACTTACTTTTATTCCCCTCTACTCATCTTATTTTTCCTGTCTTTTGGCCTTATGGCCCAGAATATCAATAAGGAAGATACACGGCTGCTCTCAAAGCCGGCTATGAGCGATACTCAAATCGCTTTTATTTATGCTGAAGATCTTTGGGTAGCCAATAAAGATGGTTCCTCTCCAAAACGCCTTACGGTAGATGACGGAATTGAGTCTAATCCCGTGTTTTCTCCTGACGGAAGTTTAATAGCTTTTAATGCTGAATATGATGGAAATACCGATGTATATGTGGTTTCCGCTGATGGTGGAGTACCCGAACGCCTTAGCTGGCACCCTGGTAGCGACCAGGTTCGAGGTTTTACACCAGATGGTTCTGCTGTTCTTTTTGCTTCCCAACGCAGTGTTTTTACGAATAGGTATATGGAGCTTTTTGAAGTTTCAGTGAGTGGTGGCCAGGTTAAGCAATTGGATATTCCAAATGCCTTTTGGGCTGATTACTCCGACGATGGAAGATACATTGCTTATACTCCCTTATACGAAGTTTTTAATCAATGGAAATACTATCGGGGTGGGACGGCTTCCCGAATTTGGATCTATGATACCAACGATCATTCTGTAACTGAAATTCCCAAACCTGAAAGTGGAAGCAACGATACCAGACCCCAATGGTTGGGAGATAAAATTTACTTCAGAAGTGACAGAAATGGGGAATTCAATTTATATAGTTATGATATGAATTCTGAAGAGGTTGCCCAACATACCAATTATGAAGATTTTCCGGTATTAGATCTTTCTGCCGGCGATAATGAAATCATATTTGAACAGGCAGGCTACCTGCATACCTTTAATCCGGCCAATAATAACGCCACCAAACTTCAAATAGGCATCGCTACAGATCTCCTTGAATTGAGGCCACGTTTTGTAAAAGGAGATGAGTATATACGCAGTGCTTCGATCTCTCCCACAGGGGCAAGGGTAGTAATGGATTTTAGAGGGGAAATAGTAACTGTGCCCGGTGATAAAGGAGATGTTGTGAATGTGACCGCTACACCGGGTGTTCATGAACAAGATCCTGTGTGGTCTCCTAATGGGAAATTCATAGCCTATTTTAGTGATGAAAGTGGAGAATATGCGCTTCACGTGCACGATCAAAGTGACGAAAAGCAACCGCAGAAATTTGAACTGGACGGTACCGGTTTTTATGCCTATCCAAAGTGGTCTCCGGACAGTAAAAAAATTAGTTTTGTAGATAACGGTCGTAATCTTTATGTGCTCAATACAGATTCTGGCCGGGTTACAAAAGTTTCTCAAGACGAACGCTACATGCCCGGGGTTTTCCGGGATCTGTTTGGCAGCTGGTCTCACGATTCCAATTGGATAAGTTATACGGTAGTAACAGGAACAAGTTTTGAACAAGCCTATGTATTTTCGCTTTCTGAAAACGAATCCTATCCTATTTCAGATGGTTTTTCCAGTGTTTCCAGCCCGGTTTTTGATCCTAGCGGGAAATATCTCTACATGCTTGCTTCTACAGATGCCGGACCTGTTGTAAACTGGTTTGACCAATCTAACCAGGATATGGAAATGACCAGTTCTATTTATCTGGTTACTTTACAAAAAGATGTTGAATCTCCATTTGCAAGAGAAAACGATGTGGAGAAGATAGAGCAGGCGGAGAAGGAAGAGGAGAAGAAGAAAAAAGCTGAAGAAGAAGATAAAGAGATCAAAGCGCCTGATCTTAAAATTGATTTTGATGGGATAGAAAACAGAATTGTGGATGTGCCGGTGCC